>JAICXQ010000045.1 GCA_025980325.1 Frankiales bacterium | reverse complement strand
CTCGACGAGCCCACGAAGCAATTCATCAAAGGCATGGATGCGCTGATCTTGCGCGTCAATTTCGATTCCGGCGCTCTGCCCGGCAAGAAGGAATTCACGCTCAACGGGCTCAACTCCGATTGGCTCTTGTCCTTCGGCGACGCCATCGGCGGCATGAGCTCGGGGCGTTCGACTCGCTCGGACATTCGCGCCAAGGCCTGCTGCGGGTGCACGCGGACGCGGTCGACGCCTGCATGGACACCAAGCGCAACGAGGCGATCGGTCAGTTCGACCTGTTCGGCGGCGGTGATACCGCTTCGGAGGAGACGGCGCCGGGCTTCGGGCTCGATCTGGTCATCCCGTCGGGGGAGTGGGAGAAGTCGACGCTGCTCGCGTACGAACGGGAGATGCTCGGCCTCTACGTCTCCGACCACCCGCTGTTCGGGGTCGAGCACGTGCTCGCCGCCGCGGTCGACTGCTCGCTCGCGTCGCTGTCGGCCGACGAACGGCCCGACGGCACGATGCTCACCGTCGGCGGCATCGTGTCCGGCCTGACCCGCAGGGTGACGAAGACCGGCAACGCGTGGGCGATGGCGACGCTCGAAGACCTCGAAGGCTCGATCGAGGTGCTGTTCTTCCCCGCGGCGTACCAGAACTGCGGGATCCATCTGGCCGAAGACGCCGTGCTGCTGGTGCGCGGACGGCTGGACCGGCAGGAGGACGTGCCGCGGCTGATCGCGAGCGAGGTCAAGGTGCCCGACATCACCGCCGCACCGCGCGGGCCGGTGACGCTGACCCTGCCGGCTCCGCGCTGCACCCAGCCGGTCGTCGACCGGCTCAAGGAGGTGCTGGAGAGCCATCGCGGCTCGACCGAGGTACGGCTCGCGCTGCAGTCGGGCGAGAAGGTGACCGTGCTGCGGCTGGACCGGAAGGTCAACCCGACGAGTGCGCTGATGGCCGACCTGAAGGCCTTGCTCGGTCCCGGCGCCGTCGGCTAGCCGAGGCGACGAACCAACCCCCTTGCGCCGTCGCCCGACGTCTGCCGGTGATCATGGACGGTGTGAGTCGAGCAAAGTGACGGGTAGGCGAGTCGTTGCCGCCGCGATGGTCGCCGCGGCGGCCGCGCAGGTCGGCCCGGCCGTCACCTGGCTGCCACCGGTGCGCCGTACGCTCGCGCCGCGGCTGTCCGGCCGCGGGCCGCGCGGCGGGGTCGCGTTGACGTTCGACGACGGCCCGCATCCGCAGGCGACGCCGGCTGTCCTCGACGTTCTCGACCGGCTCGGCTGGACCGCGACGTTCTTCGTCCTCGGCACCCAGGTACGGCGCTATCCCGGCGTCGCCGCCGCCGTCGTCGGCGCCGGGCACGAGATCGCGCTGCACGGCGACGAGCACCGCTACCTGATCGGCCGTAGCCCGCGCGCCGCGCGCGACGACCTGCGCCGCGCATACGACACGGTCGCGGCACTCACCGGGCAACCGCCGCTGTGGTGGCGGCCGCCGTACGGCGTCCTGTCCGGCCCGGCGCTCGCGACCGCGCGCGGGCTGAACCTCGTGCCGATTCTCTGGTCGGCGTGGGGCCGCGACTGGCGCGCGGCCGCGACCGGCACGTCCGTCGTCGGCGACCTGTATCGCGGCGACGTCGACGGCGGCATGCTGCTGCTGCACGACTCCGATGTCACCAGCGACCCCGGTGCATGGCACGCGACCGTCGCGGCGTTGCCGCTGCTGGCCGAGCGGCTCGACGCCGCCGGGCTCGAGGTGCGCACCGTCGGGGAGCATGTCCGCCGATGAGATTTCTCCGCCCGCGTACGGATCCGGATGTCGGCGAGGTCGGCGCCGGCCTGTGCCTGCGCGGCCCGCTCTGGCTCGGCGGCGACGGCGCGCCGTACGCCGACGGCCGGGTGCTCGTCGACGCGGACGGCATTGTCGCGGCCGCCGGCGCCGCGGGTGACGTCGCGCCCGGCGGCGTCGAGGAGGTCGCGGTCGACTGGGTCGGGCCCGGCCTCGTCGATGCGCACGTGCACCTCGGCTTCGGCGATCCGGAGCACGTCGTGCGCCACGGCGTCGTTGCCGTCCGCGACCTCGGTGCGCCACCCGCGGATGCCGCGCGCTACCGAAAGTTGGCCGCGCCGCGGGTCGAGGTCGCCGGTCCGTTGCTCACCGCGCCGGGCGGGTACCCGTCGCGGTCGTGGGGCAGCGGCGGGTACGCCGCGTTCGTCGACGACCCGGAGCAGGTCGAACGCCTCGTCGGCGGCCTGTGCACGCAGGTCGACGTCGTCAAGCTCGCGCTGGAGCCCGGCGGCGGTCCGGTGCCGAGTGCCGAAGTCGCGGCTGCCGTCGTCCGGGTGGCGCACGCCAACGGTCGCGAGGTCACCTGCCACGCGTTGACGGTCGAGATGGTCGAGCGGGCCCTCGACGCCGGCGTCGACGAACTCGCGCACACGCCGACCGAACGGCTGCCGGACGAGGTCGTGGCACGGCTCGCGGGCGGCGGCGTACGGGTGGTCTCGACGTTGCAGACGTTCGTCGCCGGCGGGCTGGGCGAGCACGTGCTGGACAACGCCCGGCGGCTGGTCGCGGCCGGGGTGGAGGTGCGGTACGGGACCGATCTCGGCAACGCCGGCACCCGGCCGGGCGCGGACCCGCGCGAGCTGCGGCTGCTCGACCGCGAGGTCGGCCTCGGCCCGGCCGGTGCGCTCCAGGTGGCGACGAAACCGATCGTCGTCGGCGAGCCGGCGGCCTTGGTCGGCCTGGCCGGCGACCCACGAGATGACCCCGGCGCGTTCCGCGACGCCGAGGTGGTCGTCGTGGGCCGGACAACCTTTCGACACCCCCGTCGAGGTGGGCACGGGACACTGGACGGGTGAACGGCGCAGCGGTCACCGTCCGGGAGGTCACCAAGACCTATCCCGACGCCGGTGTGCTCGCCAACGACGGCATCGATCTCGACGTCCTGACCGGCGAGGTCTTCGGCCTGCTCGGGCCGAACGGCGCGGGCAAGAGCACGCTGGTCCGCCAGCTCGTCGGGCTGGCCCGGCCGACGAGCGGCCGGATCGACCTCCTCGGCCACGACATCGTCGCCCGGCCCGCGGTCGCGGGCCACCTCGTGGCCTACCTCGGCCAGGACGAGCCGGCCCTGCTCGACCTCCCGGTCCATGCGGTCGTGGCGACGACCGGACGGCTGCGTGGCCAGTCGCGCCGCGCCGCCGCCGCGCAGGCCACCGACCTCGTCGACGAGCTCGGCCTCACCGCCGTCGCCGACCGCCCGCTGGCCCGCCTCACCGGCGGCCAGCTCAGGCACGCCTGCGTCGCCTCGGCCCTCGCCGCCCGCCGCCCGCTGCTCCTGCTGGACGAGCCGACCGCCGGCCTCGACCCGGTCGCGCGCCGCGAGGTCTGGGCCGCGATCGCCCGCCGCCGCGACGCGCACGGCGTCACCGTCGTCCTCGTGACGCACAACGTGATCGAGGCCGAGGCCGTCCTCGACCGGGTCGCGATCCTCGACCGCGGCCGAGTCATCGCCTGCGACACCCCGGGCCGGCTGAAGGCCGCGCTCAGCGACGACGTACGGCTGGATCTGGTCTGGCGGCTCGAACCGCCGTACGGCGATCCCACGGTTGCGGCCCTCGCCGAGCGCGCCGTCGTCGCCGGCCGGCGCTGGACCGTACGGCTCCCGGTCGAGCAGGCGCGGGCCGCACTCGGCCGGCTCACGACCGGCGCGGCGTTCGCCTCGCTCGACGACTTCACCCTCGCGACGCCCAGCCTCGAAGACGTCTACCTCGCGCTCGGTGGCGGCGACGACGACCTGGAGCGGGCGTGACCGACACCTCGGTGCGCGCACCCGCCGTGGCTGCCGCCGTCGGCGGCCGGACCTCCTGGTGGGCCACGGCCGACGCCGTCTACCGGCTCGCCCTGGCCCGTGGCCGGATTGCCCGCGGCCCGCTGCTGTTCGTCGCCACGCTGCAGTCGGTCGGGATCCTCGTGCTGCTGCGCGGCGTCGTCCGCCATCCCGACCTGGCGACGAGCGCGGCGGTCGTCGCCGGCGGCAGCGTCCTCGTCGTCGCCTTCGTGGCGCTGAACCTGCTCGCGCAGCGGTTCGGCGCGATGCGGGCGAGCCGCTCCCTCGACTACTTCGCCGCGCTGCCGGTACCGGCCTCCGCCGTGGTCATGGGGACGGCTGCGTCGTATGCGACCTTCACCGTCCCGGGTGCGCTGGTGACGGCGGTCACCGGCGCGGCGATGTTCGGCCTTCCGTTCGGCCAGCTCTGGCTCGTCGTACCGGCGGTCGTGGCGTCCGGGGTGGCGCTCTCAGGCGTCGGCGCGGCGCTCGGGCTGTCGTTGCCGCGGGTCGAGCTCGCGACGGTCGCCGGCCAGTTGGGCATGACGGCCGTGCTGTTCCTGGGGCTGATCCCGGCGGGTCATCTGCCGCTGGTCGCCCGCGGGCTCCGCCAAGCCGTGCCCTCGACCTACGCTGTGGACGTGCTCGCTGCCGGGTTGCGCGGGTCCGCCACCCCGGGAGGCGTCCTGTGGCGGGTAGCGGCCTCACTCGCCTACGGCGCGGTCACCCTCGCGATCGCCACCCGCGCATTCCGCCGGGCGGTGGCCGGATGACCTACGACCCGCCCCCGCAGACGTCGACCGGCCCGTACGTCGGCGATCCCAGGTCGGCGCCGCCGTACGGCGTGCCGCCGCAGCAGGGTGGCCCGAACGCGCCGTGGGGCTGGCCGCCGCCGGCGCCGGCTCACACCCCGGACCCGGTCGACTGGACGACCGAGGGGTTCGTCGCTGTGGTCGGCACCCTGTTCCTCGCGATCTGCGGCGCGGTCGCCGGCCTGCTCTGGGACGCCGCCGCGCCGAAGCTGTCGTTCCAGGCGCTGGCCGCCTCGGCGGACGCGACGTTCAAGCCGCAGATCGGCGCGGATGCGTGGTTCCTGCTCGTCACCGTGCTGGTCGGGTTGGTGAGCTCGGTCGCGTTCTGTCTCGTGGTCCGGCGGCCGGGACCGGGTGCCGCGGTCGCGCTCGCGGTCGGCGGCCTGCTGGGAGCGTTCGTCGCCGACCGGGTCGGCTTCATCGCCGAGCGGCACGTCGCGCTGACCGGGCTGCGCGCGATCGGCTTCCCGTCGACCGGCGACATCGTCACCCAGGTCGACTTCCGGGTCCGCGCGCTCGGGGTCGTGGCCGGCTGGCCGCTGGTGGCCCTCGCCGTCCTCGGCATCTTCATCGGCATCAACGCGCTGCGCGGCCGCTGAGGAGTGCCGCTGTGCTCGCCCGCATCGACCTTCGTGGCCGGACCGCCGACCCTCGGCGGGTGCTGCCGCGCGCCCGGCTCGACGTCGACGCCGCCGTGGAAACCGTACGTACGGTCGTCGAGGACGTCCGCGATCGCGGGCTGGCGGCGGTCGTCGACGCGACCGAGAAGTACGACGGCGTCCGGCTGGACGCGTTGCGGGTTCCGGCGGCGGCGCTGACCGAGGCGCTCGACGGGCTGGACCGGGGTGTTCGTGCGGCCCTGGAGGAGGCGAGCGACCGGGCCCGGCGGGTGCACAACGCACAGCGCCGCGCGGACGCGGTCGTCGCCGTGGCGCCCGGAGCCGTGGTCACCGAGCGATGGGTTCCGGTCGGTCGGGTCGGGCTCTACGTCCCGGGTGGTCTGGTCGCGTACCCGTCGAGCGTCGTCATGAACGTCGTGCCGGCGCAGGTCGCCGGCGTCGGATCGGTCGCGGTCGCGTCGCCGCCGAAGCCGGAATTCGGTGGCCGGCCGAACCCGGCGGTGCTCGCGGCGTGCGCGCTGCTCGGCGTCGACGAGGTGTACGCCGTCGGCGGCGCGCAGGCGATCGCGATGTTCGCGTACGGGGTCGACGGGGTGCCGCCGGTGGACCTCGTGACCGGGCCCGGCAACGTCTGGGTGGCCGCGGCGAAGCGGCTGGTCCGCGGCGTCGTCGGCATCGACGCGGAGGCCGGACCGACCGAGATCGGCATCCTCGCGGACGACAGCGCCGCTCCCGATTTCCTGGCCGCGGATCTCGTCGCGCAGGCCGAGCACGACGAGCTCGCCGGGTGCCTCGTGGTGACGCCGTCGGTCGAGCTGGCCGACGCGGTCGACGCCGCGCTGGGTCCGCGGATCTCGTCGGCGCGCCACCGCGCGCGGGTCGAGAAGGCGTTGACCGGCCAGTCGGCTCTCGTCCTCGTCGACGACGTCGACCACGGGCTCGAAGTGGTCGACGTGTGGGCGGCCGAACACCTCGAAGTGGTGACCCGCGACGCCGCGGCCGTCGCGGCCCGGGTGCGCAACGCGGGCGCGATCTTCGTCGGGCCGTGGTCGCCGGTGTCGCTCGGCGACTATCTCGCCGGTTCCAACCACGTGCTGCCGACCGGAGGTACCGCCCGGCACACCGGCGGGCTGTCGGTGCAGTCGTTCCTGCGCGGCATCCACGTCGTCGACTACACCCGCGACGCGTTGGCCGCCGTCGCGGATCATGTGACTGCCCTCGGCGGTGCCGAGGATCTCGGCGCGCATGTCGAAGCCGTTGCGACGAGGTTGCGATGACCGGCCTCGAGGACCTGCCGCTGCGCGCGGACCTGCGCAGTCTGACGCCGTACGGCGCACCGCAACTCGACGTGCCGATCCGGTTGAACACCAACGAGAATCCGTACCCGCCGCCGGCCGAGTTGGTGGCCGACGTCGCCGCGTCGGTGGCCGCTGCGGCGGCGGGGCTGAACCGCTATCCGGATCGCGAAGCGTCGGATCTGCGCGCCGCGCTCGCGGCGTATCTCGGTGCTGGACTGTCCACCGCGCAGGTGTGGGCGGCCAACGGCTCCAACGAGATTCTGCAGCAGTTGCTGATGGCGTTCGGGGGTTCCGGCCGGCGCGCGCTCGGGTTCGTCCCGTCGTACTCGATGCACCGGCTGATCGCGCTGGCGACCGGCACCGAATGGATCGACGGGCAGCGACGTCCGGACTTCGGCATCGACGCCGACCGGGCCGCCGCGGCGGTCGCGCAACAGCGACCCGACATCGTCTTCCTCTGCTCGCCCAACAACCCGACCGGTCAGGCGTTGCCGGCCGGTGTCGTGGAAGCGGTCGTCGAAGCGGCGACCGGGATCGTCGTCGTCGACGAGGCGTACGCGGAGTTCTCGTCGGCGCCGTCGGCGTTGCCGTTGCTGGCCGGTCATCCGCGACTGGTCGTGACCCGGACGATGTCGAAGGCGTTCGCCTTCGCCGGCGGGCGGCTCGGTTACCTGGCCGCGGAACCGGCCCTGGTCGACGCGTTGCGGTTGGTGCGGTTGCCGTACCACTTGAGTGCGCTGACGCAAGCCGCAGCGCTGGCCGCGCTGCGCCACGCGGACGCCACGCTGGCGCAGGTCGCGGTACTGCGTGCGGACCGCGATCGGATGCAGGATGTGTTGCGGCGGCGCGGGTTCGACGTCGTCGACAGCGACGCGAACTTCGTGCTGTTCGGCCGGTTCGACGACGAGCACGCGACGTGGCAGGGACTGCTCGATCGCGGTGTGCTGGTGCGTGACGTCGGCTTGCCGGGCTGGTTGCGGGTGAGCGTCGGTACGACGGACGAGTGCGACGCGTTCCTCGACGCGTTGGGAGAGGTGACCGGACAGTGAGCCGTGACGAGGGCATCCGCACCGGGCAGAGTCGGACAGCGCGGGTCGAGCGGGCGACGAAGGAGTCGAAGGTCTTCGTCGCACTCGACCTCGACGGCACCGGCGAGACCGACGTGTCGACCGGTGTGCCGTTCTTCGACCACATGCTGAGCCAGCTCGGCAAGCACTCCGGGATCGACCTGACGGTGCAGGCCAGCGGCGACGTCGACGTCGATTCGCATCACGTTGTCGAGGACGTCGCGATCGTGCTCGGTCAGGCGGTCCGCGAAGCCCTCGGCGACAAGGCCGGGATCGCTCGCTTCGGCAGCGCGCTGGTACCGCTCGACGAGACTCTCGTGCAGGTCGCGGTCGACGTCTCCGGCCGGCCGTACTGCGTGCACGAAGAACCCGAACTCGTCGAGCTGATCGGCTCGTACGACACGACGTTGACCCGCCATGTGTTCGAGTCGTTCGCGGCCTCGGCCGACGTCTGCCTGCACGTGCGGGTGCTGTCCGGACGCAACGCGCATCACGTCGTGGAAGCGCAGTTCAAGGCGGTCGCCCGCGCGTTGCGCGAAGCGGTGGCGCTCGACCCGCGCTCGCGCGGAGTGCCATCGACCAAAGGCGTCTTGTGACGGCTGCACCGTCGGTCGTCGTCCTGGACTACGGCTCGGGCAACCTGCGCTCGGCCGAACGCGCGCTGGCCCGCGTCGGCGCGTCGGTCACGGTGACCGCGGATGCCGGCGCGGCGCGCGAGTGCGACGGCCTCGTCGTACCCGGGGTCGGCGCGTTCGCGGCCTGCATGGCCGGAGTCCGGTCGGTCGGCGCCGACCGTGTCGTCACGGCGCGGGTGTCGGCCGGCCGGCCGGTGCTCGGGATCTGCGTCGGCATGCAGGTGCTCTACGACGTCGGTGACGAGCACGGCGTGGTGACCGCGGGCATCGGCGTGCTGCCGGGCCGGGTGACCCGACTCGGCGCGGCGGTGCTGCCGCACATGGGCTGGAACACCGTGAGCCCGCCCGCGCAGAGCGTGCTGTTCCGCGGCGTCGAGGGCGAGCGCTTCTACTTCGTGCACTCGTACGCCGTCCGGCCCGGCCCCGGCTCCGGCTCCGATTCGGGTTCGGGCTCGGGCGAGACGATCGCCGCGCACGGCTCGCCGTTCGTCGCCGCGATCGAGCGCGGCGTCCTCGCCGCGACACAGTTCCATCCGGAGAAGTCCGGCGACGCGGGCCTTGCGCTGCTCGCGAACTGGGTGGGCAGCCTCAGCTGAGGGAGTTGGTGAGGTCGGCGGCGACCCGGATCGAGTGCAACGTCGAACTGCCGACGCGCAGATACGCGAGTGCGCCGAATTGCTGCGTGGGGTTGAACCCGTTGCCGTCGGCGACCTGCAAGAGCAACGTCGTGCCGTCGCTCGACCAGTTGAGCGGCTGCCAGCCGTCGGAGCCGTCGACCGTCGTCCAGGAGCCGGTCGCGGTGTCGAGGATCCGTACCTGCGTCGGCAGCACGATGTCGGGTTCGGTGGGAGTCGGGGCGGTGACGAAGGCGACGTGCCGGCCGTCCGGAGCGGTGATCGGGAACGTATTCGTCACGTTGCCGGCCGGGAGCTTGACCGTCCGGACCAACCGGCCGGAGGTGTCGAACAACTCGGTCTCGTTCGAGTAGTCGCACGAAGCGCCGGTCGAGACCACGACGAGCCCGCCCTCGAACGCGGCCGTCTCCGCACATCCGCGCGCCGGCAATTTGATCGAATGCCCGCTGCCCGGGCGGACGAGGTAGAACTCCGGCACGAACGTCGAGTGGAAGAATCCGCCGTCCGGATTCGTCAGGAGCAACAGCGATCCGGTGCCCATGCTGGTGGGGTTGAGGCCGGCGGGGCTCGGGACCGCGCGCCCGACGCTGCGGCCGGATTCGTCGACGGCTTCGAGCGCCGGCGAGTCGATGCGCAACAACCACATCGGCGATCCGACCGACGACGCGATACCGGTGTCGGAGATCAAGCGCTCCCGCCCGCGCGGGCTGAGCGGGATGATGAGCGTGCCGCCGTCGACGCTGCCGACCAGCGAGTGCCCGAACAATCGCTCGGGCTGCCAGCCTTCGGGGTCGGTCGTGTCGAGGCTGCGCCGTACCGCCACCCGGCCCGTGTCGAGGTCGGTGACGGTCACGCCGTCGATGCCGGTGGAGACGAGCTGGAGATGGAGCGGCTCGTCCGTCGGCCGGTTGAGCTGCGCGAGGACCGTGCTCGCCGAGTGGAAGCGTTCGGTCGTCGGCGCGAACGTCTCCAGGTGGTGTTTCTTGGCGAGCGCGTCCACCCGCGTCGACGCGACATCGGCAGTGGCCACGGCCTGATCGTCGATACCGGTGATGACCGGCAGGTCGACGGTGATCGCACCCGTCTTCGTCGCCTGTGACCGCAGCGCCTCGGCCTGTGCCGTCATCGCCCGCACGACCGCGCCGCGGGCCGCGGCTACGTCGGACGTCCAGGCGCGGATCCCCTTGGCTTGCCGGGCGAGCCGATCCAGAACCGTGGCCTCTTCGACGTCGATCGCGCTGACGGCACGGGCGAACGGCAGCCTGTCCAGCATCCCGGCCTTCTGCTGCACGCCCGACAACGCGACGACGCGGGCGTTGTCGAGGCCTTGGGCCCGTTCCCAGAGGTGCTGGACCTGGCGCGCCGCATCGTCGGCACGCCACGACCGGAACGACGGCCACGCGAGCACTCCGGCGGCGACCAGAACGGCGACGGCGGCCAGCGCGATCCGGCGGCGGCGGTTGAGCCGTAACCGCGGCAACCGGCGCGGCGGGCTGTCGACGTCGCCCCAGCCGATCGTGTCGGTCGTGTCGGTCACCGGGCCAGTATCCGTCGCTCGCGCCAGCACACCAACGTGACGCACGCGGCACCTTCGCGGTTGCCCGGCGCCGCTGCCGGACGGTCGTGTCCTGGTTGGGTCCGGCCACGAGCAAGTAGCGTGACCGCGTGCCCGAGTTCGTGCTGCTGCCGGCCGTCGACGTGGCGGGCGGGCAGGCGGTCCGGCTGGTCCGCGGCGCGGCCGGGACCGAGACGTCGTACGGCGATCCGATCTCGGCCGCTCTGACGTGGCAGGAGCAGGGCGCGCGCTGGGTACATCTGGTCGACCTCGACGCGGCGTTCGGCCGGGGGAGCAACCGCGATCTGCTCGCCGAGGTCGTCGGCACCTTGGACGTCGACGTCGAGATGTCCGGCGGGATTCGCGACGACGAATCGCTCACCGCGGCGCTGGCGACCGGCGCGCGCCGGGTCAACATCGGCACCGCCGCCTTGGAGAATCCCGAGTGGGTGCGCCGGATCATCGCCGAGTACGGCGACCGGATCGCGGTCGGTCTCGATGTCCGCGGCACGACGCTCGCGGCGCGCGGCTGGACCCACGAGGGGGGCGAGCTGTTCGACGTACTCGCGCGGCTCGATGCCGAAGGATGCGCGCGCTACGTCGTCACCGATGTCGAGCGCGACGGCACCCTCGGTGGCCCGAACGTCGAGTTGTTGCGCAACGTCTGCGCGGCCACCGATCGGCCGGTCGTCGCGAGCGGCGGGGTCAGCAGCCTCGACGATCTGCGCGCGCTGGCGAAGCTGTCGGCCGAGGGAGTCGAAGGCGCGATCGTCGGCAAGGCGCTGTATGCCGGCGCGTTCACGTTGCCCGAGGCGCTGGACGCGGTGAGATGACTGGGCTGTTCCGATGACCGGGCTGTTCCGATGACTGCGCGGTTCGGATCCGGCGGGCCGTACGAAGAGCAGTTCGGATACTCGCGGGTCGTCACGACGGGGCCGCATGCATGGGTGGCCGGCTGCACGTCGGTCGTCGACGGCGAGTTCGTGCACGAAGGCGACGCGGCGGCGCAGGCGCGGGCCGCGTTCGCGGTCGCGTTGCAGGCGTTGGACCGGGCCGGCTTCGGCCGCGAGGACGTCGTACGAACGCGGATGTTCGTCGTCGGCATCGCGGCCAACGGCGACGCGGTCGCACTCGTGCACGGCGAGGTGTTCGCCGACATCCGGCCGGCGTCGAGCCTGATCGGCGTCGCCGGCCTGATCGACCCGCGCATGCTGGTCGAGGTCGAAGTCGAAGCGTTTCGCGGCGAGTGGGCGTGACCGTCGCGGTCCGGGTCGTCCCGTGCCTCGACGTCGACGCGGGCCGCGTCGTCAAGGGCGTGAACTTCACCGACCTTCGCGACGCCGGCGACCCGGTCGAGATGGCGCAGGTCTACGACGCGGAAGGCGCCGACGAGCTCGTCTTCCTCGACATCACCGCGTCGAGCGACGCGCGGGCGACGACGTACGACGTGGTGAGCCGCACGGCCGAGCAGGTGTTCATCCCGCTGACGGTCGGCGGTGGCGTGCGCAGCGTCGACGACGTCGATCGGTTGCCGCGGGCGGGTGCGGACAAGGTGTCGCTCAACACCGCCGCGGTCGAACGGCCCGAGTTGCTGCGCGCGGCGGCCGACCGGTTCGGCTCGCAGTGCATCGTGCTGTCGGTCGACGCGCGCCGCGCGATGGGCACGCGGTCGGGGTTCGAGGTGACGACGCACGGCGGCCGGCGCGGCACCGGTATCGACGCGGTCGAGTGGGCCGCGCGCGGGCAGCAGCTCGGCGTCGGCGAGATCCTGCTCAACTCGATGGACGCCGACGGGAGTCGCGGAGGTTACGACCTCGAGATGCTGCGCGCGGTCCGGGCCGCGGTCAGCGTGCCGGTCATCGCGTCCGGCGGCGCCGGTTCGCTCGACGACTTCGCGCCGGCCGTCGCCGCCGGCGCGGACGCGGTGCTGGCCGCGAGCGTGTTCCACTTCGGCGATCTGACCATTGCCGCGGTGAAGGATCGGTTGCGCGCGAGCGGGCACATCGTCCGCTGAGGCGCCCTGCTTGCTGAGGCAGAATGGGCGGGTGTCCAACCTCGACCCGACGATCGCAGCCCGGCTCAAGCGTGACGCTGACGGCTTGTTCCCCGCCGTCGCGCAGCAGTGGAACACCGGCGAGGTGCTCATGGTCGGCTGGATGGACGACGAGGCGTTGCACCGCACGCTGACGACCGGCCGGTGCACGTACTGGAGCCGCAGCCGGCAGGAGTACTGGGTCAAGGGCGACACCAGCGGCCACCAGCAGTGGGTGAAGTCGGTGGCGCTGGACTGCGACGGCGACACGGTTCTCGTCCAGGTGGATCAGGTCGGCGCGGCCTGTCACACCGGCGAGCGCACCTGCTTCGACCGCGACGTGCTCGACGCCGTCGTCGGCATCGCAGCGCCATGAGGTGCGGCCCGTGACCACGGGGACGACGACGCCGGACCTCGCCGGCTTCCTCGACCGCCTTCATTCGGATCGCGTCGTGCCGGTGACCCGGCGGCTGCTCGCCGACGCCGAAACGCCGGTCGGCGCGTACCGGAAGCTCGCCGCCGGCCGGCCCGGCACGTTCCTGCTCGAGTCCGCGGAGCACGGCGGGGTGTGGTCGCGCTACTCGATCGTCGGCGTGCACGCCGCGGCGACGCTGTCGGAGCGCGACGGGCACGCGGTCTGGACCGGCATCGGTCCCGAGGATCACCCCGACGATCCGCTGGACGCGTTGCGCGACGCGCTCGCGCGGTTGCACACGACCGCGCGCGATCCCGCGTTGCCGCCGTTCACCGGCGGGCTGGTCGGCTATCTCGGCTACGACACGGTACGGCGGATGGAACGCCTTCCGGACGACACCGTCGACGACCTCGGCGTGCCCGAGTTGCAGTTCCTGCTCGCAACCGACCTCGCCGTGCTCGACCACAACGACGGCTCGATCCTGTTGATTGCCAACGTGATCCGCCGCCTGACTTCGCAAGCCGAGGACAGTCCGCAGGCGGCGTACGCCGACGCGGTCGCGCGGCTCGACGCGATGGAGGCCGACCTCGCGAAGGCGGCCGAGTCGTCGGTCGCGGTGCTCGACGCATCGGCGCAGCCGGAGTACGAGGAGCGCACGTCGCGCGACGACTACATGGCGGCCGTGCAGACGGCGCGGGAGCACATCGCGGCCGGCGACGCGTTCCAGATCGTGCTGTCGCAGCGGTTCGAGCTCGCGAGCCCGGCCGACGCGCTCGACGTCTACCGCACGTTGCGCGCGCGCAACCCGTCGCCGTACATGTACCTGCTCCGGTTCGGCGATCTCGACGTCGTGGGCTGCTCGCCGGAAGTCCTGGTGAAGGTCGAGCGAGGCCGCGCGCTCATGCACCCGATCGCCGGCACCAGACCGCGCGGGCCGTCGCCGGAGGAGGACGGCCGGCTCGCGGCGGAGCTGCTCGCCGATCCCAAGGAGCGGGCCGAGCACGTCATGCTCGTCGACCTCGGCCGCAACGACCTCGGCCGGGTCTGCTTGCCGGGCACGGTCGAGGTGGTCGACCTCATGCAGGTCGAGCGGTACTCGCACGTGATGCATCTGGTCTCGACCGTCGTCGGCGAGGTGTCGCCCGAACACTCTGCTCTCGACGTGCTGTGCGCGTGCTTCCCGGCCGGCACGCTGTCGGGTGCGCCGAAGGTGCGGGCGATGGAAATCATCGAGGCGCTGGAGCCGAGCCGGCGCGGCGTGTACGGCGGCATCGTCGGTTACTTCGACGTCGCCGGCGACATGGATACGGCGATCGCCATCCGTACGGTCGTGCTGCGCGACGGGCGGGCGTACGTGCAGGCGGGTGCGGGCATCGTCGCCGATTCGGATCCGGCGGCGGAAGACGCCGAGTGCCGCAACAAGGCCGCGGTCGTCCTCGGCGCGGTCGCCTCCGCGGCGTCGCTGCGACCTGCCGGTCGATGAGGTCGCGGCTGCCGATCGCCGCCGCCGTCGCTGCGGTCGGCGCGCTCGCCGTGCTCCTCGCCGCGAGTCAGCAGTGGGGATCGGCGACGGTGACGAGTGCCGCGCGCCAGCATGTGTCCGTGAGCGGCCGGCAGGTGAGTGCGGCGCTGCCGGCGTTGGCCATCGCGCTGCTCGCACTCGCGGTCGCGGTCGTCGCGGCGCGCGGTCTTCTCCGTCGGATCGCGGCGCTGCTCGGCGCCGCCGTCGCGGTCGTCGAGACCGTCGTGGCGGTGCATGCGCGCGGCGACATCGCCAACGCGCTGTCGGCGCGCGTGTTCGGCGTACCCGCGAATTCCGTACCCACGGATCGAACCGGTTGGTGGGTCCTCGCCGTGTCCGGGGGCGTGGCTGCGACAGTGACGTTCGGCGCGATCTGCGCCGCCGGCGGGCGGTGGCAGGGGATGGGTGCGCGCTACGACGCACCGCAGGCCGCGACGCGGCAGAAGGACCCGGCCGTCGCCGCCTGGGAAGCGCTCGACCGCGGCGACGATCCGACCGACTGATCCGCCTCGATACGCTCTGCCCGTGTCCGTGCTGGAGGAGATCCTCGCCGGGGTCCGCGCCGACCTCGCGACCCGCCAGCAACGCGTACCGCTCGACGATCTCAAGCAACGTGCGGCCCGTCGCGATCCGGCGAAGGACGGGTTCGCCCGGCTGACCGGTCCGGGGGTCGCGGTCATCGCGGAGGTCAAGCGGCACAGCCCGTCGGCCGGCGCGTTGGCGGACATCGCCGATCCGGCGGCGCTGGCGGCGGAGTACGAAGCCGGCGGCGCGGCGGTCATCAGTGTGCTGACCGAGGAGCGCAAGTTCCGCGGCAGCCTCGACGACCTCGTCGCCGTGCGCACCCGGGTCGACGTGCCGATCCTGCGCAAGGACTTCGTGGTCAGCGCGTACCAGCTCTGGGAGGCGCGCGCAGCCGGTGCCGACGTCGTCCTGCTCATCGTCGCGGCGCTGGATCAGAACGCGCTCGTCGCGCTGGTCGAGCGCACCGAGAGCATCGGCATGACTCCGCTGGTCGAGGTACACGACGAAGAAGAGGCGCGGCGCGCGGTCGACGCGGGCGCGCGCGTCATCGGCGTGAACGCGCGCGATCTCAAGACGTTGTCGGTCGACCGCGAGACGTTCGCACGGATCGCGCCGCTCATCCCGTCCGGATGCGTCAAGGTCGCCGAGAGCGGCGTCCGCGGCCCGCGCGACCTGCTCGCCTACGCCGCGGCCGGCGCCGACGCGGTGCTCGTCGGCGAGGGCCTGGTCAAGCAGGACAACCCGCGCCAGGCGGTCGCGGATCTCGTCGCCGCCGGCGCACACCCGGCGGCGGGGCACGTGCCGTGACGAGCCCGGCGTCGAGCGGCATCGGCCGGTTCGGCCCGTACGGCGGCCGCTACGTGCCCGAGGCGCTGATCGCGGCCCTCGACGAGCTCGCCGCGGCGTACGAGAAGGCGCGCGGCGACGAGGACTTCCAACGGGAGTTCCGGCGGCTGCTGACCGAGTACGCCGGCCGGCCGTCGTTGCTGTACGACGCCCGCCGGCTGTCGGCCGAGTTGGGCGCGCGGATCCTGCTCAAGCGCGAGGACCTCAACCACACCGGCGCGCACAAAATCAACAACGTCCTCGGCCAGGTGCTGCTCGCGCACCGGATGGGCAAGCGGCGGGTCATCGCCGAGACCGGAGCCGGTCAGCACGGCGTCGCGACCGCGACCGCGGCCGCGTTGTTCGGCCTCGAATGCGTCGTCTACATGGGCGCGGTCGACACCGAACGGCAGGCGCTCAACGTCGCGCGGATGCGACTGCTCGGCGCGCAGGTCGTGCCCGTGCACACCGGCTCGAAGACGTTGAAGGACGCGCTCAACGAGGCGTTCCGCGACTGGGTCGCGACGGTCGACACGACGCATTACGTCATCGGCACGGTCGCCGGGCCGCACCCGTTCCCGGAGATGGTGCGCGACTTCGCCGCGCCCATCGGCGTCGAGGCGCGGGCGCAATGCCTCGACCTCCTCGGCCGCCTTCCGGACGCGGTCATCGCCTGCGTCGGCGGCGGCTCCAACGCGCTCGGCATCTTCACCGCGTTCGTCCCCGACACTTCGGTGCGGCTCTACGGTTTCGAAGCCGGCGGCGAAGGGCTCGACAGCGGCCGGCATGCCGCGACGTTGACCGGCGGTTCACCGGGTGTGCTGCTCGGCGCGCACTCGTATGTCTTGCAGGACGAGGACGGGCAGACCCGCGAGTCGCACACCATCTCCGCCGGGCTGGATTATCCCGGCGTCGGTCCGGAGCACGCGTACCTGCACGACACCGGTCGTGCGGTCTACCGGCCGATCACCGACGCCGGCGCGATGGCCGCGTTCGAGTTGCTGTGCCGGACCGAGGGGATCATCCCGGCGATCGAGAGCGCGCACGCGATTGCCGGCGCGCGCGAGGTCGCGGGCGAACTGGGGCCGGACGCGGTGCTGCTCGTGTGCCTGTCCGGCCGCGGCGACAAGGACGTCGCCACCGCGGCGAAGTGGTTCGGACTGCTCGACGAGTCCGGCCCGATCACGTGACCGGGCTTGCGAGCGGCGCGGTCGTCGACAGCGCCCGCGCCTCCGGCCGCGCCGCGCTCATAGGCTACCTTCCGGCCGGTTTTCCGACGTTCGACGGCGGCGTCGCGCTGCTGACCGCGATGGTCGAGGCCGGCGTCGACGTCGTCGAGGTCGGCCTGCCGTACTCCGATCCGGTCATCGACGGCCCGACGATCCAGGCCGCGGCCGACGTCGCGTTGCGCAGCGGCACGAAGACGGCCGACGTGCTGCGGACGGTCGAGGCCGTCGCGAAGGGCGGCGCGGCCGTGGTCGTGATGACGTACTGGAACCCGGTGCTGCGCTACGGCGTCGACGCGTTCGCCCGCGACCTGGCCGCGGCCGGCGGCGCGGGGCTGATCACGCCCGACCTGATCCCGGACGAGGCGGGCGAGTGGATCGCGGCGAGTGACGCGCACGGCCTCGAACGGATCTTCCTGGTCGCGCCGTCGTCGTCGGACGCGCGGATCGAAACCACCGTCGGCGCGTGCCGCGGCTGGGTCTACGCCGCGTCGACCATGGGCGTGACCGGCACCCGCGAGCAGACCTCGTCGGTCGCGCCGGCGCTGGTCGGGCGGGTCCGGGCGGCGACGCCATTGCCGGTCTGCGTCGGCCTCGGGGTGTCGAGCGGCGAGCAGGCGGCCGAGGTCGCGTCGTACGCCGACGGCGTCGCGGTCGGCTCCGCCTTCGTCCGCTGCGTCCTCGACGCGACCGATGAGACTGACGCGTTACGAGCAATCGCGAGGCTGACCAGCGACCTGGCCGCGGGCGTTCGCCGCACGTCGGCCTAGCTGCGCCCGATCACGATCAGTGGCGACGACCGTACTGCCGTTTCGGGACCCAAGCGCCCTGACGCTTGAGGTCAAGCCGCCCAGGGTTGAGGTCAAGCCGCCGGCGGGTTGGGTCCGTGAAACAGGTACCTCGTGGGCGCCGTGAAAGTCGGCCCCGAGGCTGGCGCCACGTCGATCTCTACTAGCCTTCCGACGTGATTCTGGCGTCGTTCCCGAGCCCGCCAAGCGGGGTCATCCATCTCGGGCCGCTGCCGATTCGCGCGTACGCGCTTTGCATCATTGCCGGCATCATCGTCGCGGTCTGGGTCGGCGACCGGCGGCTGGTCGCCCGCGGCGGGCCGAAGGGCGCGATGGCCGAGATCGCGACGTGGGCGGTCCCGGCCGGACTCGTCGGCGCCCGGCTCTACCACCTCGCCACCGACCCGGAGCTCTACTGGGGCAAGAACGGCCAGGGGACCCTCGCGGCCCTCGAGGTCTGGCACGGCGGGCTCGGCATCTGGGGGGCGGTGCTCGGCGGCGCGTTCGGCGCGTGGATCGCCTGCCGGCAACGCGGCATCCCGCTCGCCTTGGCGGCAGACGCGCTCGCGCCGGGCCTCGTCCTCGCGCAGGCGCTGGGCCGGTGGGGCAACTACTTCAACCAGGAGCTGTTCGGCGGCCCCACGTCGCTGCCGTGGGGCCTGGAGATCTCGCCGCGCAATTGCCCGGCGCAGTACCTGAGCCCGGACGGCACGCATTGCCTGCAGACGTTCCACCCGACGTTCCTCTACGAGTCGCTGTGGGACATCTTCGTCGCGCTGCTCGTCATCTGGGTGGACCGGCGGGTGCGGCTGGCGAACGGCCGGGCCTTCGCGCTCTACGTCGCCGCGTACACCTTCGGCCGGTTCTGGATCGAGTCGCTGCGGATCGACCATGCGAACAAGTTTTTCGGGCTGCGGGTGAACGACTGGGTCAGCGTGCTGGTGTTCGCCGGCGCGATCGCGTTCCTGTTCCTGCGCCGCCCCGAACCGGAGAAACCGTACGAGCCCGACGCGCGGGATGAGCCCGCCGAGGCGGGACATACGCTGACGGCATGATCTCCGCGATCGCGGCCCGGCGCAGCGCGGAGATCCACCACGACCATCGCGACGTCGCCGGCGGCTGGCTGCGCCCGGCAGTCTTCGGCGCGATGGACGGACTGCTCACCAACGTCGCCCTGATCTCCGGCGTCGCCGCGGCGAACCAGTCGCACCATGTCGTCGTCCTGACCGGTGTCGCGGGCCTGCTCGCCGGCTCGATGTCGATGGCCGTCGGCGAGTGGACGTCGGTGCGCTCGCAGAGCCAGCTCGTCGCGGCCGAGATCGCGATCGAACGCGCCGAGCTCGACCACCGGCCGGAGGCCGAGGAGGCCGAGCTCGCGGGCATCTTCCGTGCCCGCGGCCTGCCGCGGGACCTCGCCGCGCGCGTGGCGCACGAGCTGTCGAAGGACCCCGAAGTCGCGTGGCGGGTGCACGTGCGCGAGGAGCTCGGAGTCGACCCCGACGAGCTGCCGAACCCGCTGCTGGCCGGCGGCTCCTCGTTCGGCTCGTTCGCGGTCGGCGCGTTCATCCCGCTGGCGCCGTACCTGTTCGGTGCGAGCGTGCTGTGGCTCGCGCTGGTGCTGGCCGCGGTGGCGCTGCTCGCGCTCGGGGCCGGCGTCGCCCGGTTCACCGGCAAGCCGATCGTGACGGGCGCGCTGCTGCTGCTCGCGCTCGGGGCCGGCACGGCCGCGATCACGTACGGCGTGGGAACGGCGTTCGGCACCACCGTCTCGTAGCCAGCATGTAGGCTCCGGGCACAGGGCCGACGTCGTCCCGCACCGCTTTCGCGAGAGAAAACCGAGACGACGGGAACATCACCGCTATGCGACGCCGCCCCATCCGGACACCACAGCCGCAAGGCTTGTACGACGGCCGGCACGAGCACGACGCGTGCGGTGTCGCCTTCGTCGCCGACATCCACGGCCGGCGCAGCAACGGGATCGTGCGCGACGCGCTGACGGCGCTGCACAACCTCGACCACCGCGGCGCGTCCGGCGCCGAGGCCAACACCGGCGACGGTGCCGGGATGCTGTTGCAGATCCCGGACGGGTTCCTGCGCGCGGTCTGCGACTTCGAGCTGCCGAAGCCGGGCAGTTACGCCGTCGGGCTCGCCTTCCTGCCGGCCGATGCGGGCGCGCTGATCGGCGAGATCGAACGGCTCGCGACCGAGGAGGAGCTGCGCGTCGTCGGCTGGCGCGACGTGCCGACCGATCCGAGCAGCCTCGGCGAGACCGCGCTGTCGGTCATGCCGGTGTTCCGTCAGCTGTTCGTCACCGGATCGCACGGCGAGGTCGGGCTCGGCCTGGAACGGCGCGCGTTCTGCCTGCGCAAGCGGGCCGAGCGCGAACTCGGCCTGTACTTCGCTTCGCTGTCGTGCCGCACTCTCGTCTACAAAGGCATGCTCACGACCAACCAGTTGCCGGCGTTCTTCGCCGACCTGCGCGACGAGCGGGTCGAGTCGGCGATCGCGCTCGTGCACTCACGCTTCTCGACGAACACGTTCCCGTCGTGGCCGCTCGCGCACCCTTACCGCTACATCGCGCACAACGGCGAGATCAACACGGTCAAGGGCAACCGCAACTGGATGGCCGCGCGCGAGGCGCTGCTCGCGAGCGACGTGATCCCCGGCGATCTCGAGCGATTGTTCCCGATCGTCACGCCGGACGCGAGTGACTCCGCGTCGTTCGACGAGGTGCTCGAGCTGCTGCATCTCGGCGGCCGGTCGCTGCCGCACGCGGTGCTGATGATGATTCCCGAGGCGTGGGAAAACCACAGCGAGATGGACGACGCACGGCGCGCGTTCTATTCGTTCCACTCCTGCTTGATGGAGCCCTGGGACGGGCCCGCCTGTGTCACGTTCACCGACGGCACAGTTGTCGGCG
>JAICXQ010000001.1 GCA_025980325.1 Frankiales bacterium | reverse complement strand
TGCTCGCGTTCACGAACCCGACGACGAACTCGTACCGCCGGCTGGTGCCGGGGTACGAGGCGCCGGTGAACCTCGTGTATTCGCAGCGCAACCGCTCCGCGTGCTGCCGGATCCCGATCACCGGGTCGAACCCGAAGGCCAAGCGGCTGGAGTTCCGGGTGCCGGACCCGTCGTGCAACCCGTACCTCGCGTTCGCGGCGATGCTGATGGCTGGTCTCGATGGTGTGCGCAACAAGATCGAGCCGCCGACGCCGGTCGACAAGGACCTCTACGAGCTGCCGCCGGATGAGCTGGCCGCGGTGCCGCAGGTGCCGGGGTCGCTGGACGCGGTGCTCGACCGGCTGGAGTCGGACCACGCGTTCCTGCTCGAAGGCGGCGTGTTCACGCCGGATGTGATCGAGACATGGATCGACTACAAGCGGGAGCACGAAGTCGACGCCATCAGGTTGCGCCCACACCCCTACGAGTTCGCGCTCTATTACGACATCTAGCAGTTACGCAATACCGTCTGATGGCCGCGGATTCGCCGTACCCGTCAACATGTTCGAGCCGACCACGGGCGTGTGTCGAGTCCGTCGTAGGTGAAGCAGGTTTGCTGACCGCCGTCTCCCCAGGTGAACTCCTGTTGATACGGGTCAACTCGTCGAGGTTGTCGTAGCTGAACCTGTCCTTCTGAACCGTCGGCACCGCGTTCAAGATGTACACCCGCGATTCACCTGAAGACGACGTAAGCGCGAATGGTCGAGTTGGTCAATCGTATAAGCGTCGGTGCATCCAGCCATCCGCAGGCGCCTCTTGCGATCGTTCTACCTGTACACCGGTCGCTACGACCTCAAACGTCGTTTCTTTTAGCGGGACGATGAAATGCCGCAGGTCGTCACGAATTCCGGGAAACGCCAGTGCACGGACCTCGTCGAGCCACTGACTCTCGACCACCTCCCCTGCCCAAAGCACTTCCGATAGCCCCTTCCAATACATCGGGTGTTGTGTGAGGCCCTCGTCGTTGTATGGCATCCTCTTTACTGCTCGGCATTCGAGCCAATGGAGCACAATCCACGACTGTTCAGCATCGTCAGGGTGTGGGCGCAGCCAAAGCTCCGCCCTTGAGCGATCTCCGGCAAAAAGGGCCGGCGACGGCAGAACCGGGTCCCATCTCACGTTCAGCTCGATCGGCGTGACGAGCGGATTCAGCCGGTCACCGTCGCGGGCACTCACGGAGTGACGCTGCCCGCCGGCCACAGGGCCCGACTGCAGAAGGCGGCGAGAACGGGACCGACTACCGCAAAAAGGCGGTGGACACCAAAGTCGCCTCGGCGATCAGACCACGTCGATTGAGATCTCATCGCCATCGACCTCGGCACGAAGGACTGTTATACCTGCACGAACTGTGGCTCCTATCAGCTTCCCATCAGGATTCAATTGCGGCTCAACGGCGTCCACCTCGGCGCCGATGAGAGCCGCGTAGGCAGCCTGAGTTGACACGTCGAACGCCGTCCACTTCCCCGATGTCTCGATGAAGCGTTCGTTTTCAGGTGAGACAGGCGGGTCGAACGGATCTGCCCATCGAGCCATCGAAATCACCAACGCCTCGCCGTCCGGCCCGGCGTCAAGGACAACCGCCGAGCCGTCGACGAAGGCGAACTCGATCGGGCCGGTTGAGTCCTTGACGTCATCGCCAAGCACATACCAAATCCGGCGCACGCCAGTAATCGGCTTGCCGAGGAGCTGGCGGAGAGAGGACTCACTTGACGTACGCGTCATCTCGGCGTCGCCCCCTGGAACCAGTCATTGTTCTCGCCGCCCTTCAGGATGGTGATGAACGAACCGTCCGGTTGGGTGACAACGACGTCTGAACCCTGCCGGAAGAACAGGTAGTCATCCCCCCGCCGCACTTGGGATTCCAGGGGCCAATCCGCACCTCGTCCGCGTCGGCGCGGATGCCGGTGATCAAGCTACGCAGATCGTCCCTCCCCACAGGGTCGGCGGGGTTGAGCCCGTGGTCGCCAGCGTGCTTGCCGATCTTGGCGCCGAACGGTGCATCGTCCATCGTCGTGGCCGGTAGGTCTTCTGCGGCGAAGCCGGCGGTGGTCGCGGCGGCAGGATGTGTCAGATCCGCCGCATGCGATTGAAGGTCCTCTCACCCCGACTGCGAGGACTTGATTCCCCTCAGCGGCGTCGCTGTTAATGCGGAGCCTGACGGGTCTGCGCTTGCGGTGTCGACGTGGAGTACGACAAGTCGGCGCGACTGAATGCGGCACCCGTAGCTGCCACGACGAGCTGGATCACGGCGAGGAGCGCGATGAGGAAGCCTCCCCAGGCGCTGACCCGCCGCGCGGTCACTCGATCGCCTCGACGGTCGACAGGACGCTTGCGGCGCCGGCTTCGTCTCGCCGGAACAGCGCCAGGGTGGCGTTGGCTATCGGGAGAGTGATTCGCTCGCCCGCCAAGAGGGACTCAGAGTCTACGCGGACTACTTGGAGCGTATCGAACGGCGTATCCCGGCTTAGCAGCCGAACGACTGCACCCCGGTGAGGCGCTTCGGGGTACGGAGTCAGCCAACTCACCTTCAGGTAGTCGGCGAGGTCGATGTCGTACCTAGCGAGGGGAAGTTCGCGTCCGGTTGCGGTTCGATCGGCTCCGATTGGGCTTCTCACGAAGACGTCGAAGCTGCACTCAGCGAGCCGTTCCCAGTCTCTGTGTGGCTCGATGTCCTTGTAGTTGATCTGCGCTCGTTCTGCGACAGGGATCAGCGCCAGAAGCGCCTGCCGAAAGTTCGCGACAAGTTCGCTCACGGTCGCTCGGTAGACGTCATCAGCGTTGCTCATCATCAGCCCCACAGTTCGTCTATCCAGCCGAGTTGCGCCTCGGTCGGGACGAGCTTACGACCGTCCCCGCTCACGAAGCCTTGCCCAGGAACTACTGGCTTAACGCGATCACGCGTGATGTCGAAGATCACCCGACCCTGGTCATCCGTGACGAACACGCGACCTGGACTCGCACCTCGGACCACTGAGTTCGGTGGGCCGACGAAGTTCTTGACCGCCGCACCGCTTCGTCCAGCGCCACCGAATTGGAAGGCCTTGTCCAGTTGTGGTCCGACGGTCCCGACATCTTCTACGGCGAGTCTGCCGATCGCCAGGTCTCCGGCTTTCCCGAACGCGCCGCCGAGGAGAAGGCTGGCGACATAGCCGCCGCCGGTGAGGAGGACCTTCGGTCCTCGGAACTTGAAGGGAAGCGGAATATCCGGGCCGCTCGGAATATCACGGGTGTCCTCTGGCCCGAAGAACGGCGGTGCCGAACCCGTTTGCGCGGCCGTTGCCTCACAACTTGAGCCGCAACCTGCTGCCTCCTCACCGCCCAATACCGACGCAAAAAAGTCTTTGACGCCGTTCAGTGCGCCGCTGGCGGCATTCTTCGTGTCGTTGACAGCCTGAACACCGATATCTGCAATGTCGCCCCCGACCTTGGCGGCAGTTGACGAACCGGTGCCCGTGTCCGCGCCCGGATCCGTACCGCCACCGCCCGCGAGGAGGTCAGCGAGGCTCAGGTCGCCTAGCTCTTGTGCAGCGCACTGTGAGAGGGACAACGAGCCGCAGCCGCCTCCGCCCATCGAGGCGTTCAGCATCCCGGAGGGATCCGCGAAGGCTTCCGGGTTGTCGGCGGCGTAACCGTAGGGATCGAGGGTCTTGCTGTCGACCGTGTTGACCAGCGGGTCCGGGCTGAGGAATTGGCCGATGCTGGGGTCGTAGTAGCGGGCGCCGTCTTGGACGAGTCCGGTTGTGCTGTCGAGCACCCGGCCGAGGAAGTTCTGGTCGGTCGGCAAACTCGAAGCGCCGGCGCGGACGGCGCCGTAGGGCGTGTAGTAGCTGCGCGTGGCGGTGCCGTTGGATGCGTTCACGGCGAGTTGGCGGCTGTTCTGCCCGTCGCTGGCCAGCCAGGTCAGGCCGCTGGCGTTGCGCAGGCCGATCGTCGCGCCGCCGAAGCTGTAGTAACGGGTGTCGGTCGTGACACCGCTCGCCACCCGCACTTCGTTGCCGGGCAGCCAGATCGTGGTGGAGCCGTCGGCGTCGAGCCGGGCGATGCGGGTGCCGTCGGGCGCGTCGACGTAGGAGGTGGTCGCGGTGCCGGCGACAGAGCGGTAGAGTAGGTGCAGCGGATCCCACGACAACGTGCTGGCAACACCAGAGACCGTTCGGCTGGTCTGCTGCCCATCGGCGTCGTAGCTGTAGCTGTTCGCGCCGAACCCGGTGATCGCATGCGGATGGCCGGCGTCGCCGGCCGCGTACGTGGTCGCGGTGCCGAGGTTCGTGACCGATGTCGGTACGCCATCGGCCGCGTACGCATACTGCGTGTTGAACCCGGCCGGTCCGTCCGCCGTCGTCGTGGTGTAGTTCGCGCAGCTGGCGTTCTCGGTCCAGGCCGTCTTGAGCCGGTCGAGTCCGTCGTAGCTGAAGCAGGTTTGCTGTGAAGTGAGGCCGTCAACGATCTGTGTCGGGTTGTTCGCGTTGTCGTAGGAGTAGGAATCGCTCTGCCTAAGGAACGCACTGCCGTTGTTCGCGGTCGTGCTGATGCTCGACAGCCGCCGCAGCGGGTCGGTGTACCCGTAAGAGCGGACGGTCTGCCCGATGCCGACGGCGCCGAGCGTGCGCGTGGCGAGCTGATCAAGGCTCGTATACGCGGCGGTTGCGGTGATCGCGTCGCTCACGCTGATCGGCAGGCCGGTGACGCTACCGCTGGTCTCATAGCCGTAGAAGACCCCGTCCGCAGGCAGGTCACCGATCGCCGGATAACTGACCGAGGCAGCCTCGCCGCCCCGGTCGTAAGTCACGCGGAAGGTGTAGGTCGATCCGCTCGTCTGCCCCGACACCGCCGGCAGCGTGTAGGTCGTGCTCGTCGCCCGCGCGTCGGCGTCATACGCGCTGACGCTCGTCGCCCAGTCACCGGTCGCATTGCCAAGGTCATGAACGGTCGTCGACGCCGCCAGGCCCTTGCCAAGCGTTGCAGTGTCGTAGGTGTAGTCGACGAGCGCACCAGCCGGGAAACTCGGCGACGCGTGGCCGTTCGAGCTGACGGTCAACGGCCGGTTCAGCTCGTCGTAGGTGGTCGACACGGTTGTGCCGAGCGCATCGGTGACACCGGTGACGTTGCCGGCCGGGTCGTAGCTGATGGTCGATCCGCCCGCGTCGGCATCGGTCGCGCTCGTGCGGCGGCCGGCTAGGTCGTAGCTGTAGTGGTTGGTGTTGCCGGCGTCGTCAGCGACGGACGTGAGCCGCCCGAGCGGGTCGTAGCCGTACGTCGTTGTCGACGTGGTCGTGTCGCCGCTGACTTGACTGGCCTCGGTCGAGACGAGCGGGCGGCCCCATACGTCGATGCTCGCGGTGGTGGCTGGTTCCGGCGCCGGTGGGGTCGTGAGGATCTGATCGGCGTGGTAAAAAATGAGCGTTTGCCCGTAGTTTTGCGCGCCACTGACGGTACGGGCACTGTTGGTGAGCCGGTGTGCCGCGTCGTAGCCGTAGTCGACTTCGAGTGGCACGTTCAACCCGTTCGTGTAGTCGGCGCCGGAGTTGAGCGCGCCGGTGTTGAGGTACGGGCTGGTCGTAGCCGCGACCAGACCGGTGTCGGTGTAGCGAGTTTGCACAGTCAGGTGATCGGCGGTGTCGTTGAATACGGGGGTGTGCACTTCTCGCGTGCGTAGCCAGCCGTCGAGGTAGGTCCAGGTGTCCCGGTAGGACGCGGCGGTGCCGTCGATCTGGATGAGGTTCTTGGTCTCGACCGTGGACCAACCGGTCTGGTTCACGTTGTACGCGGCGGTGAACGTCGGGGTGGTGCCGGCGGACTCGGTAGGTGCGTAGGCGGCGATGAGCCGGCCGAGCGCGTCGTAGACCTCTGTCGTGACATTCGCATTCGCGTCGGTCGATTGCGTGGTCATCCCGCGCAAGTCGAGCTGCGTCGTCGTGGTCAGCGAAGCTCCGAGCGGTTGCACGACCGGTGAGGTGACCGTGACCGAGGTGGGCCGGCCGGCCGTCGGCGTGTACGCGGTGGTGGTCACGTGACCGTCCGCGTCGGTCGCGGTCAGCACTCGCCCGTACGCGTCGTAGGTGGCGTAGGTGTCCGCGAACGTGCTCGCGGTCAGCTGCGTCTGCGTCCGTCGCAGGTCACCAACCGTTGGCGCGGTCGTCGACGACGACGTCTGGTCGTAGAAGAACTCTCGATGCGCGAGCAGCGTCGTGCTGCTTTGACAGTTCGCGCCGGACGCCCGGCCGGCGTGCGTCGTGACCGACGCGGGTTCGAGCAGGTACCGGCTGGTGTTCGCGACATAGGTGATGCTCGTGCAGTACGACTCCGGATCGAGCCCGGACAGGTCCCCGTTATCGACGTGGGTGATGACCGCGCCGTCGGTGATGTCCCGCGGGTCGCTCGACGGGTTGTGGACGTCGAAGATCTCATGGGCACTGGTGGTGCCGTCGACGTTGGTTTGCAACACCTCGGTGCCGGCCGGACGAACCTCTTCGGCAACCTCGGCCGGGTTCGGCGTCGGCATCGTCATCGACGCCGTCTGTCTCGTCCAGAAGTTCGTGTCGGTCGTCGAGACAACGGTCGAACCAGCGGTCTCGACGAGGACCTCGGCTTCCCGCCCGGCGAGGTAGTCGTAGTCGTTGACGGTCCCGAACGCAGCAGTGGTTACCGTGTTCGTCTTCGTTGTTCCGTCGTTGTTCAAGTCGCCGTACATCCCCCGGTAGAACCGGTACGCCGTGACCGACTCGTAACTCGACCCGATCACGGTCGCGGAGACCTGGTCTTCGTGAACCACGACGTTCGTGTAGCCGCGGTAGACGTTCCACGAGTCGTTCAACGTCGGGTTGACCTCGAACGAGTCTTTATGCCAGGCCGCACCGTTCGTATAGAAGTAGTCGGTCACGATCGGCTCGGACGTGACCCCCCTCCCGGTCGTGTGCGGAAACTCGTTGAGATACGGCACATATTGGCCGGTGCGGGTGACGAGGTACTTGTTGAACCAGCCCGCTGCCCACGTCGAGGAACCTTCCGGAACCCAGTGCACCGGGAAACAGTCCAGTGTGTTCTTCGAATGATCCCCGTTCTCCAACGTCGTCGTGCACGGGTCCGGGGTCCCGTACGTCATGTCCAGCCGGCCACCCGCCTCGTTCAGGATCTGGCTGACGCGGTACATGTCCACCGGCGACACGCCGCTCACCACGTCGAACCGGTTCGCCAACGCGACACCGGTCATCTTCATGGGCGGCGTCGAGACCGCAGTCCCGTTCTCACCCGTGCGCTGCACCTGACTCAACCACAACGCCGGTGACTCCGGTCCGCTGCCGTCCGGGTCCGGGAACTGCTGTTGCAGAGCGTACGTGTCCAGATGATCGTAAGTCGCGAGCGACGAGGACAACACGAACGTGTTGATGGTCGAGAGCATCGATGTGGAGAAGAAGCTCGGACTCTTCTGCGTACACGTCGTCGACCCGTTCCCGCAGATCAAGTCGCCCGGCACGTCCGGGTAGATCGACGTATTGCCAGGGCCGGGCGACGAGCATCCAGTGGTGCTCCCGTTCGCATGCGTCGTGCATCGCAACACCACGGTAAACCCGATGTTGTCCGGCGGAGTGCTGGTGTCGCCGTCACGCAACCCATACGTGATCGAGGAGATCCGCCCACCACGCACGTAATTCTTCGCCGGGGTCGCCCCGTTCACGTCGTAGGCGTTCAGCTCCTGCGCGTAGTTGTACGTCGTCTCGTTGCCGTGCCGATCGACGACGTAATCGAGGTTCCACCGCCACGCCTTCGCGCACGAAGTGAACGCACCGGCGGGACTGCAAACAGTGCCCGGATACCCGAACACCGGCACCGTCCACGCCGAGTTCGTTGCCGCCGTCCCGGTCACGCCGACCCCGCGGCCGAAGTAGTACGTCGTACCGTCTGGCGACTGCAACTTCCAGTACTCGCCCGTCGCGTCGCCGTTGCTCTGCCCGGTCCCGTCGGTCACGATCCAGCCCGGGTCGTCCTGCAACCGCCACGTCCCGTCGCCGTCCTTGATCAGATGCATGGACGAGCCGTTCAACGACAAGGTCACATTCAGTGGCGAGGTCACATAACACAAGTCCTGATTCGTATGACCGTGCCGGTCACAGCTGTCGTACTCGCGCTCGATGAAGCCGGGCTCGTAATCCCAGCCCATCCCGACCCACGATGCCTGGGGATTGGTCACCGACGTACGACCGTCCACCGACCCCGAGTCGTAGTCCAACGCCACGTCGGGTGCTCCCCCACCCGGCGGCGTCGGCGCATCGATCGGGTACGAATAGCTCAACGACCCCGACGACAACCCGACCGACCAATGCGCGGACGGCAACAACGGCGACGCGATGTACGTCCCCGACGGACCCGACGCCGACGCGGTCACCACAAAGACTGATCCGGATGAGGCTCCTGACGGTGAATCGCTCGGCGACGGGGACGGCGACGGGGAGGGCGACGGGGAGTCCGTCGGCGTCGGCGTCGGCAACACGACAGTTCGGTCAGCGGCTACCGGCGCCACCGTTGGTCCGCCGGTCGGCGACGCGCTCGGCGATCCGGTAGGCAAATCGGTGGGTGACTGCGAGGGTGTGGGAGCGGCCCCGCCCGGCGAGCCCGCGGCGGGACCATCCGCGTCGATGATCGCGGTCAAAGCGTTCCGGTACGGGTTGTTCACCTGATTCGCGACCGGCGCCCCGGTCGAGCACCCCGGAAGATCCGGGGTCGTCAACACGCAGGCGGGGTAGCGGACAAGATCGAGCCGCTCGGCGTAGTTACCACCGAACGCGTCACGGAACCCGGAGTAGTTCACCGACACCGCAACCGGAGCCTGCCCGGGCTTGCCATCGGCGCGCGCGACCGTAAAGACCATCGGCGCCTGCCCCAACTGGGTGCGCACATCATCACCGAGCGTCCGCACCTGAACCGACGACGGCGCAGTTGAGGTCGTGTCTGGCTGCCACGGCGGCGGCCCCGCCGGCGCGGGCAAACCGTCCGGCTGCGCCCCGCCGCCCGTGGACAACGAGGGCAGACCCAACGTGCCGAGCGCCGCCGGATCGGCCACACTGACCGAACCGGCGCTGGACAACGACGACGCCGAAACAGGCACCGTCACCGTCGCCGCGACCGGAAACGTGACCGTCGGCAACGACCAGTGCGACGCCAGATCCGTCTGAGACGGCGGCACCGGATCCGGATGAACCGTGCCCTTCGGCACCGGCGACACGCGCGAGCCGCCGGTGACAGAGCCGCCCGGGACAGATGCCGTCGCAGCCGAAACCGCCAGCGCCGACACACCGCCTGCAGTCACCGCGACCGCGGTCGACAACACCACCCAACGCGACCGCCGCAACCGCACGAAACGGCCAACACGACCCGACATCATCGGCATGAAACCCCCCGCCGAAGTACGAGACCCCGACCCCCGACACGACGACGCCGGTCCCGCCGCGTCACACGCGTGCGCGGAACCTACCACGCACGATGCACAATGCAGCGAGCATTACAAACAAGGCGTACACGCGACGCAAGAATCTGCACAGGCACAAGAAGAACTACGTGCACAGCGGACAAACAGCCGCAGACCTGGCGATGCGGGCGACCCACCTGCGAACAACGTTCTCCGCGATTTGTCGCGGTTCTCGAGCGGGCCCGCGTCCTTCGCATTCAGCCGGGGCCCAGTACCAGTGACAACTACGACGGTGCGTGCCACCCGTGAGCGAATGGCCGGCGAATGAGAGCCGTCGGAACGAGCAAAAGCGAAGATCAGCGCGCCGGCTCTATTACGACATCGAGCATTGAGCCGGGGATCAACCCCGACACGACGTGTCACGCGGTCGCGGAACGCCGAAATCTGGGCAGGATGACGTTGTGCGCGCCGCTCGCTGGATGATCCGGCTCCTTGTCCTCGGGCTGGTCGCCGCGGCCGTGTGGTTCGCTTTCGCCCCGGTGAAATCGGTGGCGGCGACGCGAGAAGTAGCAACTCGCTTTGGGCTTCCCCGCAGCTGCGTCCCGCTCCGGGACATGCTGGCCTCTGACCACGGAGCGCGGTACATGGTCTGCAGCGCCACGCTTGGGACGCACCTTGCGTTGGCGATTGTGCTGCTGTTCTCCGCGCTGCTAGTGCTCGTGGCGGGCGGGCCGTTGCTTCGGCTCTGTTCCTCGGGCAGCCGTGCCGCTCGTCGGGTTCTCGCCGAAGACGACCGCACCCATCGCGAGTGGGCTGAGCAGCAGACGCACGGGAGCTGATCGGGCCGCGACGAGTAGGTGCCGCTCTGGCATGCGACGAGGCGCTGGCAATCTGCTCGGGAGCCCTGAGCGAGGAGCGGGAGGCTGCGCGCCGCCTCCCGATCGGTGAGCGGCGAGTCTCACCCGAGGCCGAGGGCCGCTTCGATGTCGGCGCGCTCCGGTTGGGGCGTCGAGGTGGTGCCGTTCGATGACGCCAACGCGGCGCGGGTCAGGCGGACGACCTCGGCGTCGCGGTAAACCTCTTCTGGTGGGCACAGCATGTTCATCACCCGCCAGAAGGCTCGAAACACCTGTGGGTCGAACGGCATCGCAGCGCGGATTTCGGCAAAGTTCGTCCAATGTTCGGCCGGCTGGATGCGCGCGGGACGCCCGCCCGTCAGATTGTGTCGGAGCCCGGCCAACCGGTCGCTGTCGTTGCGTGCCTGGTCGCGGTAGTACGGCTCGATGTGGGCTCTGACATCGCCGTCGAGACGCAACGCCAGTTTCAGCCCGTCGGACTCCGCAAGGGCCGCAACGAGGTCGACGGCGCCTTGCAATGCGAGGGCCAACCCGCGTCCGAAAGTTGGATTCGTCGTGCAGACGGAGTCGCCGACTGCCGCGAGACCGGTCGCGACGGGAGCGCCGTCGACGACGAGGCGGCGCAACGTGTTGTGTAGTCCCCCCATGACGTAGACGCCGCTGGTCGGTTGCAGGACATCGAGCCAGGGTCTAAACGGCGCGATCGTTCGCGTCACCGCATCATGGACGTTGGGGTCGCGGATAGCCCGAAACCGTTTGTCCTCGACCAGCGGAGCCACGGCGATGAGAACGCTTCCGTTATCCGATCCCCACATGCCGGCCGTGAACTCGTCGAGCGTCAGCAGGATGCGCGTGCCGGGATGTCCGGGGGGGGCGCGCGCCGTCCGTGAGCCGAAAATGTCGGGTGTTGTAACAAAGTCCGCACTCGGCTTGCTCCGTCACGGTGGTCCTGGCCCCGATCGCTGACAGCCAGGCGTCCAGCTTCGTCCGGCGCCCGGAACAGTCAACGACAAGGTCGGCGCCAACCGCGCCGGCACTCGTCATCACGCCCGTGACGCGCGGCGGCGAGCCCCGCCGCCCGAGCAGTCCGGTGACGTGCACGCCACCACGACTATCGACGCCCTGCTGTGCCGCAACCGCACGGCGCACGACCCAGTCCACCGTCGAGCGCCTCGTTCCGACGACGACGTAATCCGCGTCTCCGGCCCGCTCGCTGATGTCCGCCAGCGTCGGCGGCATCGCCACGGTCAGCGGCACCTCGACGGCACCCGCAGCCAGCAGCGCCTCGTACACATCTGGTAGGTGTTGCTGCAGCAGCATTCGACAGCGCGCCAAGACGATATGCGGATGCACAAGCTGCGGTGCCGCTGGTCGAAACGCTGAAGCGGCCGCGGCGTCGGGGTCGCAGGCCGGCTCGAGCATGTCGCGGTCGAGCACGACGACATCGTGACCACCCCGAGCAAGCAGCAGTGCCGTGAACAGGCCTGCCACGCTGCCCCCGACAACGACAACTCGCACGATCACCCTCCTCCGGCACATTGTCTCGAAATCAGCTCGTTCCAGGTAGCGGACCGGCGCCGAGAGCACAGCTGGGAGCCCGCATTCACCCCACTCCCCCACTGCGCAAAACCTGTCCATCCGATCTGCTCTTCGCGCGGCATCCGACGTCGCGGCCCGGTGTCCGGCAAGCTGTACGGATGAGCTTGTCGCGGCGGCAGGTGTTGGTCGGCGCGGTCAGTGTCAGCGCCGCCGCCGCGACCGCCGGCGTCATCGAGTTTCCCCGGATCCGTAACAGGTTGGACCGGCTTGCTCATCCGGTCCCCGAACCCTCGTACACGGTCCCGAGCAACGACGCGTCGACCGAGAGTGGTTCGTTCGTGTCGCGGGCGCGCGGCGGGCGAACCGTCGGCTGGTCGATCGCCTACCCACCGAGCCGAACACGGCAGCTGCCGGTGGCAATCGTCCTGCACGGCCGGGGGGACAGTCACGCAACCGTCTTCGGCAGCCACGACTGGGGCCGGTACCTCGTCGCGGCCGTCGCGGCGGGCACGTCACCGTTCGCGGTCGCAGCAGCCGACGGCGGCAATCACAGCTACTGGCATCGCCGGGCGAACGGCGACGACCCGCAGCTGATGCTGCTCACCGAGTTCCTGCCCCTGCTCGCGCAGAAGGGTCTCCGCACCGACAAGTTCGGTCTCGCCGGCTGGTCGATGGGCGGCTACGGCGCGCTGCTGCTGGCCGAACGGGTCGGCACGTCGCGTTGCGCCGCCGTAGCGGTGGACAGTCCCGCGTTGTGGCCCAAAGCAAGCGACACGGCGTCCGGTGCGTTCGACAACGCCGCCGACTTTTCGAGCCACAACGTCCTCGCCAACCACGCGCGCCTGACCGGCCTGCCGATCCGGATCGCGATCGGTACCTCCGACCCCTTTTACAAGACTACGCGCGTCTTCGCGTCCGAACTGACGCCGCCGCCCGCGACCGACTTCAGTCGGGGCGGTCACGACACTGCCTTCTGGCGGCACAGCGCTCCGCATCAGATCGCGTTCCTCGGCGAGCACTTGCGGACGACGTAAGTGCGTCCGATGAACGGGCGGCGCGCGGACTTGTCCGCAGCAGGTGCGGCTATAGCGCCACCACGTGCTGGCAAGTTCGCGACTTTCGTGGCGTTCCGCTTGCGGGGCAATCTCGGCGTGAACAGGTGGGCTCGCGCTGTTCTCGTCCTGGCCGCACTACTGCTGCTGGTTGCGGCCACTCCAGCCATGCGCAGTTCTTGGGTCACGCTGACGCACTTCCACGACGTCTCTCGAGACGGCTTCTACAGCCTCGGAACGCTGACCGTCACGTCCTGCACGCACGAACCAATGCCGTACGACTGGACGTGCCGCGGGAACTACCAGGTCACCGATCCACTGGGCGATGCAGGGCACGACCGATTGGACATCCCACTCGCCAACGACTTCCGCCGGCACTCCCCCGGCGACCGGATCGACGTCGCCACAATCTCCCCGCGCGAATCCGCGGCGTACCTGTCCGGCAGCGACGAACTGGCCCGCGTCAGCGCCTTCTGGCTCGGCGTCCTCGCGGCGGTCGCAACAATCGGCGTTGCTTTCGTCAAGCGACGGCGCCTTCAGCTCGCCGGCGCCGGCATCGCCATCGCGTCCGGGCTTCTGCTCAGCCCGACCCTCGCGAGAGTTTGGTAACCATCAGCCGAGGAGGCATATGGCTGCTCGGTGAGAAACGTCTGCACGTGCAACCTGGCGGCGCCCCGCAGACTCCTTGTCGGCGTGGAAGTTGTGGGAGGGAGAGTCGTGACGGGCCGACCAGCGGCGCAGGAAGCCGCTGCGGAGCTGTTCGCGGCTGAATATCCGCGCCTCGCGGGATGGTGCCGCGGCCTGGTCGGCGACGAAGAAGCCGCCCATGATCTGGCCGCCGAGGCGTTCACCAGATTGTGGAGTCGGTGGAGTCGGATCGACGACCCGCGCGGCTACCTCTACGTGGTCGCGACCAACCTGGTCCGTCGGCACTGGCGGCGCGCCGCGACCCGCGCGATCACGGTGTCGGTGGAGCAGCCGGCCCACGACGGCGCACCGGATCTCGGCCTGCGCGATCTCGTCGGGCGGCTGCCGAAACGCCTGCAGTCCGTCGTACTCCTGCACTACTACGCCGACCTTCCCGTTACCGAGGTCGCCCGATTGCTCGAGCGCCCCGAGGGATCGATCAAGAGCGACTTGCACCGAGCTCGAGCCCGGTTGCTCGCCGCGATGGAGGCTAGCGATGACTGACGAGCGTGACCCGGTGCGTGACCTGCTCACCCGGTCCGTCGAGCCGCTGCCCGCGCCACTGGGCCAGTACGACCGGGTCCGTCAGCGGGCGCGTCAGCGACGCTGGCGTCACGCGGCGCTGCCCGCCGTCGCCGCGGCGGTGATCGCCGGGACCGTCACCGGAGTCTCCGTCGGCGCGCAGTCCGGCAGCGAACGCGAAGCGCCGCTCGTGCCGGCCGAGACCCCGACGCCCTCGGCGCTACCGACCCCGACGCCAACCCCCACCCCGACGCCTTTGCCCAGCGACCTGCAGACCACGCCGTCGAAGGGCTCGTCGTCGTTCACGTGGAACGTCCACGACGCAGTGACGGTCGGCCACCCCTTCGCAGCCGCGTTGTCGTGTCCCACCAGGACGTTCTGCGCCGCTGCTGCACAGCTCACGACCTTTGACAACTCGAAACCGTTCGGCCCGGAGGGCCTCGTGGTCTATGAGAACGGGGCCTGGAGCGCGCCGACACCGATGCCGGCGTTCGCGGGCACCTTCATCACGGTGTCGTGCACCGACTCTTCGTTCTGTATGGCGATTTCGAAGAACGGCTACTACTCCCGCTGGGAGGGCAGCCGCTGGCTCCCCGCACGGCAGCTGGCCGCCGCCAAGAGGACGTTGTTCATCGAGTCCCTTGACTGCGCCACGCCAACTTTTTGCATGGCCGCTTACCCGATCGAGAGCGACCCGACTACTGTCGCGACCGGTTACGCCACGTGGGACGGCACCGGTTGGTCGACGCTGAACACACTGAGCAACATCGACATCACGGGGTTCTCCTGCCTCACATCGACCGTCTGCATCGGCGTTGGCAATACCCACGACGGCACCGAGGCGATGACATGGAACGGAACGGAGTGGTCGAGCGGAGAGACGATCGCCCCCGGCTTGGGTGCCATTACTCATGTTTCTTGCTCGACAGCCAGCTCCTGTATGGCGGTCGGCGGGGCGCACGCGGCCGGAGACATCTACGCGACATGGAACGGGGCGCATTGGTCGCGAGTGACACGACTCGCGACCGGACTCGGCTCGGAGGGATTCGCGTCGGTCTCGTGCCCGGACGTCTCGCTCTGTATCGCCGCCGACGCAGGATCCGGCGCCAACTTCTACCCGGAGACCTTCAAGGGCCCGCTCATCGCCGTATGGCGCAACGGCACCTGGTCGCAACTCCAAGAAGCCAGCGACAGCAGCGAGGCCACGGTCTCTTGTGCGGACGCCACCTACTGCATCGCCGTCGGTGGCTCAGGCGACAAGGCCGCTTACCTGACCGGAATCGTCAACTAGCTTGTTGGGCGAGCCGGAAGCGTCTGCGGTCGACGAGCCATGCGGCAAGACCGATCGGCGGCAACAGCAAATACAGCGCGGCATAGGTCCAGCCGTGGCGACCCCGGCGGGACATGTCGTTGGCGAGCCGCACCGGGACCCAGAGGACGAGCATGAGCGTGCCCCAAGCCATCACGAACCACGCGAAAATCGCGGTCATGAGCCGCCACGACTCTGCATCCACACGAACATGCTCCCGGACGGAGCGGCCGTTTGACCAGTGAGGTCGCGAAGGAGGCTGCGCCGACGACCCACAGGGTGTACGAAGGGACCGTGGGACGGTCGGTTGCCAACGCGCTCTACGTGCTCGCGATGGTCGTCGTGGTGGTCGGCGTGGACCTTCTTTTCTTTCGGCACCACTTCTGGGAACGACTGGGCGCCAACGTCGGCATCGTGTTGGTGTTCGTGGCTTTCTTCTTCAGATTCCGGCGCCACCGCTGAGAGCGCCGGCAACCACGCAGCCGACGGCGGCAGGTGTGATCGACGAGTTCGCATCTGCGTGACGCGGCGATCTCCTCAGCACGTTTCCGCGATCACCACGAGGTAGCGCCGGTCCTCGCTCTTGAACTCCTGCCCAAAGAAGCCGGAGTACGGCGATCGGCGCATCCGATCCTCGGCCTCGGCCCAGAACGCACGCCGATCGGCGAGCGGGACTTCCCTCAGTTTGCCGAGGTATTCATGCAGCACCGTCACCTTCGGATCGCCGATCATTCGGGCGAGGTCGTGCGCGGAGAGGCCACCGCCTCGGCGCTTCCAGGTGACCCCGCGATCGTCGGTGAACTGATCCGCTTCGAGCAGCGAAGGAATGGGAACCGGCTGAGGTGCCGGCGGATGGGTCAGCGGGTCGTGTTCGGCGAGCACGTCCGCGAAGGTCTGACGACGAGCCCGCTTACCGCGCACACCTCGATTCTGCCGTGGACGCCGTTGGCCACGGTACGGCTACCGGGTGGCCACGCAGCCCGACTCGACGCCGAAACGATGAACGCGTGCGTCGAGTGCAGTCCCTCGTGATCGCAGCCGCGTGCGCTGGATTCGTCTGCGTTCCGGCCGGTTCAGCGCGCATCGCGGCCCAGGCCGAAGGCTGCCCGGCCGCGGCAGGTCATGGCTGGCAACTGGCCCCGGCGCCTGCCGGGCTGACCGCCGGCGACCGGGGAGGATGGGAAGCCACCGCGCCGATACTGGCCGAGGATCCGCTCAACCCGAACCAGCTCTACGCCAGCGTCGACGGCACCGGAGTGCAGCGATCGCTCGACGGCGGCTGCACGTGGCGCACCGTGTTCCAGCTCTCGGACATCCGGTCGACGGACCCGACCAGCCCGTACGCCGTGACCGCCACGGAATACCAGATCATGGGCGTGATGACCCCGCGCGGGACCACGGCCGCAGATGCAAAGACCCTCTACGCGTTGGCCGAAATGTCGGCGACCGACAGCGCAACCTTCTACTCGACGCCGATCCTCGTCGCGGTCAGCCATGACGGCGGGTCGACCTGGACGGTCCCGTCACCTTCGGCGACGTCGGAACTGCCCGTTGGCGCACCCGAGTGCGCGTACTTCGGCATGTCCTGGCTGGTGCCGGCACCGAGCGCGCCGGACACCGCGTACTTCGCGTGCGACAACAGCTACTACGGCGTTCACGACGGCCAACTCCACGACTCCGGCGGCGCCTTCTACGTGACGCATGACGCCGGCGCGACGTGGGCGGTGCAGTCGACGACGATGCCGTATATCAACTACAACGGCGGACGCGGGCCGCAGTTCGACGTCGACCGCTTCGACTCGCGCGTCGTCTACGGGGCCACACCCGCGACCGTCGCCGGCAAGCTCGGAACGGCGTTCATCACCTCTACCGACGCGGGCGCTCACTGGCAGACGCGCAGCGGCGGGCCGTCCTGGGACCAGGTCACACTGGGACTCACGACGATGCGGTCGTCGCCCGCGACGCCGACGCATCTCGCCGCCTACTACCGGAACAATGTCTGCTACTCGCTGGACGCCGGCCGAACCACGACGTGCTGGAAGCCCCCAATGCTCGGCCAGTCGCTCGGTCTTCCCACCGCCGCGACCTGGTCGCCCGATGGCACGAGGTTGTTCGTCATCGTTGCGTACGACCTCGACACCGGCACGACGTATTGCGGCGAGCCGCGGGTGGGCGTCCTCACCGTGAAGGGTCACAAGTGGCGCCTGCTGCCCGACGTGCCCTCGCTCGCGAAGACGAGCAACGGCAGCGAGATCGGACGGTTCATCACCGACCCGAAGGCCGACCACCCGCTCATGCTTGCGCAACCATGCACCCGCACCAGCAACGCGTCCTGGACCCTGGGCGCCGCGCCGGTCGACCTGACCCGGTTCACCGGCCGCTGGTAACGCCCCGCACCCGCGAGGCCATTGACGATTTCGTACGTGCGCGACATGGTGGGGCGCGGGGGTGCCGGCAATGGCCGTTTCGCCGTCGGGATGGGACATCTCGGGCAGCCACTTCGAGGCGTGTCCACTCGCGCCGTCCGCCCCACTCCTGCGGGTTTTGCGACCATGTGCACTACTCGCCATAGAGAAGGGAAGCGCGCGATGGCCTGGCATATGAACGCGAAGTACTTCGAGTCGTGCAACTGCGAGTTGGGCTGCCCGTGCAACATGAGCGGTTTCCCGTCGCATGGCAACTGCGAGGGCGTCGTCGGCGTCCAGGTGACGTCCGGCGAGCGCGACGGCGTCGACCTGTCCGGCGCGAAGTTCGTCGGCGCGGTCAAGTGGCCGGGCGCCATTCACGAAGGCAACGGCGAGATGGTGCTGTTCGTCGACGCACCCAATGCGCAGCGCGACGCGCTCATGCCCATCCTCACCGCCGAGGATCCGGGCCTGCCGTGGGAGATCCTCGTCGCGACGGTCAGCACGATCCATGGCCCGTTCTTCGAGACCGTCGACATCGACGACAAGAAGACCGACTCGGTGGTCAAGGTCGGCGACAAGTTGGAAGTACGGTTCGAGAGCTTCAAGGACCCGGTCAGCGGCGAGCCGCACGAGGCGCACATGGTGTTGCCGAACGGCTTCATCTTCCAAGACGGTCTGATCGGTACGACGAGCGTGAACCGGCTCAACGCGGACGGCGTCACGTTCGACCACGCCGGCAAGAACGCGTACTACTCCGAAGTGCAGTGGTCGAGCGAGAACCGGATGGCCCCCGTCGTCGGCTGACACTCTCGTGACCGCGACGACCACGCTCGACACCGGACGGCCCGACACCCCTCGATCGGCGTACGTCGTCCTGCAACGGCGCGCGACGGTCGCGACGGCTGCCGTCCTGCTGCTGCTCGCCGCTCTCGGTTGGTGGGAGACGACCCGCCAGGCCGACGGCATGACCGGCATGGTGCAGGGCATCGCGCAGGTCGGCACCGCCATGAAATTCGACATGGCGGTGCCGCTGTTCCTCGCGATGTGGACGTCGATGATGATCGCGATGATGTTCCCGACGATCGCGCCGATCGTCCTGCTGCATCGCCTGGTGATCCGCCGCCGCGGCGGCGGAGTCGCGCCGAGCGTCGTGTTCGTCGGCGGCTACCTCGTCGTGTGGGTGGCGATCGGCGTCGTACCGCTGGTGGCGTTGCTCGGGTTCCGCGAGGTGAGCGACGCGACCACGTGGGTGCCGCGGGTGGGCGGCGCGGTGCTCGCGGTCGCCGGTGCGTACCAGTTCACGAAGTGGAAGGCGACCTGCCTCAACGCGTGCCGTTCGCCGTTGACATTCCTCGCCACGCACGACTTCGGCAGTGGGTGGCGCGGGACGTTGCGGGCCGGCATCTCGCACGGCGCCTACTGCCTCGGTTGCTGCTGGGCACTCATGACCGTGCTGTTCGTGGTCGGGTTGATGAACCTCGCGTGGATGGCCGCGATCGCGGTCGTCTTCCTGGCCGAGAAGAACTGGAAGCACGCACCGCAGCTGCCGAAGGTCGTCGGCACCGCACTCGTCGCCTTCGGCCTCGCCGTCGTCATCCATCCGGCCTGGTTGAGCTCGGTGACATCCTCCGGTGCCGGCACCGGCCAGCCGATGACGATGAGTGCGGTCACCCACCCGGCGGCGGCGTCAGGCCGTATCGCTTGACGACGTCGTCGAGCCAGTCCGGCCGCGCGAGCTCGAGGCCGTAACGGTCGGCGATCGAACGCAGCGCGTCGACGTTCATCTCGCCGGAGGCGATGACGTCGGAGAGCTCGCGGAAGAAGCCCTCGAACCCGCCCGGGCTGATGATCTCGATCATCCGGGCCGGCACCTGGCCGGCGTTCCACATCGTGTGCACCGCACCACGCGGCTTGGTGATGTACCCGCCGGCGCCGAGCACCGCCTCCTGATCCTCGGAGCGGAAGCCGATCTCGCCTTCGAGCACATACGAGAACTCGTCTTCGCGCGTGTGCAGGTGCGGCGGGACGATCGAGCCGACCGGGAACGGGTGCTCGACGACGGACACGTTGCCGCCGGTCTGGGCGCTGTCGAGCTTGAACGCGACGCCGATCGTGCCGAGGAAGCCTTCGGCTCCCTCACCCGGCGGTACGACGGCCAGCGGCAACCCGAGTGCGGACATGTGGCAACACTCCTAGATTGATCGAACAGTATTGTTCGACGAACTATCGTAGGCTTGTCCCGCCATGTCAAGCAGTCGCTCGTACGAGATGCGCCGCCGCGCCGAGCATGTCGACGCCACCCGCCGGCGCATCGTCGAGGCCGCGGTGGAGTTGCACGGCAGCGTCGGGCCGGCGGCGACGACGGTCATGGGCATCGCCGAGCTCGCCGGCGTCACCCGCGCGACCGTGTACCGCCACTTCCCCGACGACGACACGCTGTTCACCGCATGCTCGGCGCACTGGATGGCCGGCCAGCACCCGCCCGATCCCGCCTCGTGGTCCGCGATCCCGGATCCGGACGAGCGGCTCCGGCACGGCCTCGGCGAGCTCTACCGCTTCTACCGCGAGGGCGAGCCGATGCTGCGGCGGATCTACCGCGACGTGGACCATCTGCCCGCGTCCCGTCGCCGCGAAGTGGTCGCGCGCGACACCGTGATTCGCGACCTGCTGGTCGCGCCGTACCGCCCGAAGGCTCGGGAGAAGAAGGTGATCAGCGCCCTCGTCGCGCACGTCACGTCGTTCTGGACCTGGCGTTCGCTGTGCGTGGACGGCGGGCTGGACGACGGCCAGGTCATCGACCTGTGCGTCGCGTTGCTCCGGACCGCGCGCGCACGCTGAGCAACGTTGCGTGGCCACGCGCTGGCCACCGGTTGACCACCTCCAGGGGCCGACCGCGCGGCACGCTCACCACGTGCCCACTCGCAAGCGACGGGTGACGATCGCCGTTGCGGTCGCGATCGTCGCCGCAACCGCGCAGGCACCGTCGGGTTCCGCGGCAAGCGGGTGCGCGGGCGTGAAGCACAGCGGTCACTGGGACACCATCAGCCTGCCGGCATCGTCGTCGTACGCCCCACCGCCGACCGCGCCGAGTCCGGCCGGCACGAACACCTATCCCGTCGTCGCCGTCTCGCGCCGTACCGGCGACATCACCGCCACCGACGCGGCGCGTACCAGCCTCTGGCATTCCGCGGACGGCGGTTGCACCTGGCGGTCGGCGTTCTCCCTCGCCGGTGTCCCCGGCGCCGACGGTAATTGGCTGACGAGCATGGGCTACCAGTTCTCCTCGCTCGCCGTCGCCGACGGGACGAGCGGGCGACCGATCCTCTACGCCGCCGCCGTGCCGTACAGCGGAGCCGGTCAGGACGCGGCCATCGCGGCGCAATACGGCAGCTTCGGCTTCGCACCGGACGGCACGACGTTGCGATTGTTCGTGTTCGTCAGCCGCGACGGCGGCACGACCTGGAAGCAGACGTACGTCGACGCCACACCCGCGGACATCGAAAGCGACGCGCTGCATCCGGCCTGCATGAACGGTTCCGTCGCCGTCACGCTCGGCCAGCCGAGCACGGTGTACGTCGACTGCCAACGTGACAGCGGCGATCCCACCTCCGTCATCTACGCGTCGTCGGACTCGGGCGCGCACTGGACGACGCCGACCGCCAAGGACATGCCCGGGACGCCGTACATGCCAGCGAGCGGTTTCACCGCCGAACCCGGCACCGGCTCGACGCTCTGGATGCCCGGCAACGTGACCGTCACCGGCAAGAACGCGCCGCCGAAGCAGTACGTGACCATCTACCGGTCCCGGGATCGTGGCGCGTCGTGGCAAGCAACGTCGCTGCGGGCGGACAAGGTCTGCGACCCCAACACGACCGGATGGGTCGTGTCCACGGCGACGTCGATGACCCGGGTCAAGGTCGTCACGATGTGGTCACCGGCCGCGCTGATGTACTCCACCAACGGCGGCGCGACGTGGGCGCGGGCGATCCCGTTCACCAGCGACACGAATCCCGCCGACTACGAGGGCGCGGCGGTGACCGGGCCGCACGACACGACGACGTACGCGATCGGTGCATGGCCGAGCCGCAGCACCGACTGGGGCACGAATTTCCGGCCGTGGGCAAAGGATCTCCGCACCCGCCACGTACTGCTCGCCCTCGGCGCCCGCGGCAAGTGGCGCACGATCGGGACGGTGCCGGCACCGGTCAACTCCGCGCTCTACGAAGTGCAGGCGGGTTGGTGGCAAGGTGGCGCCGTGTACGGCGTCGCGGTGACGCAAAGCAGCAGCAACGCGGCCGGCTTCACGGCGACTCTGCTGCGCTACCGGCCGTAGTCCGTAGGATTCGACGCGTGCGCGTCGAGCTGACCAGTACGCGCAACGAGCGCGTCAAACAACTCGTCGCGTTGCGGCGGCGGCGTACCCGGGACGAACTCGGCGTCACGTTGGTCGACGGCCACGACGAACTGCTGCTCGCACTCGAGGCCGGCGTGCGGCCGCAGACCGTCTACCACTGCCCCGGGTACGGCGGCGACGACTCGCTGCTCGAACGGCTCGACGCGATCGGCACCGAGCAGGTCTCGGTCAGCCGCGACGTGTTCGCGAAGATCGCCTATCGCGAGAACCCCGACGGTTGGCTCGCAGTCGTTCCGTCACCGGCCTTGCCCGCCTTGTCTGACTTGACGTTGCCGGAGCGGCCGCTCGTCCTCGTCTGCGAAGCGGTCGAAAAGCCCGGCAACCTCGGCGCGATGCTGCGCACCGCCGACGCGGCCGGCGTCGCCGCCGTCGTCGCCGCCGGCCCGGTGACCGACTGGGGCAACCCCAACCTCGTCCGAGCCAGCAAGGGAACCGTCTTCTCCGTCCCGGTCGCCTCGGCGAGCACCGTGGAAGTCATCGACTGGCTTGTGGCAGCGGGCATCGCGTTGGTCGCCACCTCACCGGACGCCGACGCCACGTTGGATCAGGTCGACCTCACCGGCCCGATCGCACTGGCCGTCGGCGCCGAGAACACCGGACTGTCGAGTGAACTGATGGCCGCAGCACAGCACCTGGTACGGATCCCGATGTTCGGCCGCGTCAATTCGTTGAACGTGTCCGCGGCAGCCGCAATAGGTCTGTACGAAGCAGTACGCCAGCGGACCGCTGGCGCACACACGACATAGCTACTCCCCGCCATCCACAACCGGCCTATTCGGCCGCGTTATGCACAAGTATCGGTGCGCACGGCCACCGTACCCGCGGCGCGGGCAAGACTGCGCCTGACCCCGGGATCGAAGTGCCTCACCTACCTCTCGCCAACACGTTGGAGACCCCATGCCAATCCGCTTACGAAGAGTCGTTCGCGCCACGGTGGCCGTGGTCGCGGCGGTCGCCACACTCCTGCTCGCCACACCGCTCACCGCCTCGGCCGAGGTCGCGACCTGCGGCACGCGTTCGGCCAGCAACTACCACGCCGGTTACCTCAACCCCGGAGACCCGTCCGTCGAAGGTGACTACGCGGTCATCTCGACGAGGTACGGCGCCGTGTGCGACAGCGACACGACCAGCGGCAACTTCACGAACGAGTACGCCATGATCGCCAGCAACGACCTCACCGGTTGGGCGCAAGACGGTTACCTCAGGTGGTACGGCAGCTCGATCGTCTTCTTCGCCCAGCAGTCGTCCGGGCGCACTCTCAACACGAAGTTCGGCACCACCGCGCTGACGCCGGGTTCGACCAACTTCTATTACAACAAGTGGGATCCGAGCTGCTTCTGCATCGTGGACGTCATCGGGCGCACGCTCTACCTCAAGTCGACGTGGAATCCGTACACCGCATGGGTGCTGCCGTTCTCGCCGCAGTTCACCGGCGAGGCGACGTATCGCTCCTCCGACTTGGCGGGTACGGCGAGCGCGCCGGCCAACTACACCGCGATCTCCGGCCAAGAGTCCTCGACCGACGCGTGGCAGGCGTACCCGTGCGGTGAGCTCCAAGCCGTCAACGACGGATCCGCCCGGCGTACCGACGGGAAGTCGTGGCACGTCACGGCGACCACACCCTGTCCGAACTTCAACGTCTACACCGGCTGACGGGCTCCGACATGAATCGCATCAGGGTTGTCTTCGCCTCGGCCATCCTGGCCGTCTTCGCACTCGGCATCTCCCTCGTCGTCGCCCAGACCGGACCGGCGAGAGTTCGCGCCGCGCACGTCCCCGTACACCTCGCCGCCGACGGCTCCGGCGCCGTGGTCAGCTACGAGAGCCAAGGCGTCACGGTCGCGCCGCCGGTCGCAACGACCAGCCTTCCCGCACCTGCGGCCGAAACAGCACAGACCGTCATGGACTCTTTCCGCTCGCAGCAAGTGCCGTCCGGGTTCGTCGGCAATCAGATGGACAGCGCGCCACATACCGTCGACGAGGCACAAGTCACGGAGACCATGCCGGTGTCACCGGAGGTCGTCTCGGGTATGCCGTACGCCGCATGGGTCGTCACCTACACCGGGCTGCCGGCGGTTTCGTACGCCCCCGCGCCACCACCCGCAGGAATCTCCTGCACGTTCGTCGGTGTCATGAACCGTGCCACCGGCGACTGGACCGAGTTCTTCTCCTCCTGTTCCTAAGAGACCCATCAGGAGGAGGAGTTCGGATGCGCCGACCGTTACTCGCCGCCGCCGCCCTCGGCGTCGGTGGTGAGCAGCGCGGCGTGTCACACGACCCGCTACCCCGCTACGACGACCCCGGCAACGACGGTCACGCTGCTTACCTCCGCGGCGTGTGCCGGGAGCGGGGTGCGGGTCGTGTCGGCCAGTCCGAACTCGGCCGCTCCAACCTCGGCCAGTCCGAACCGCCTAGCTCGCGCGCACGCAACTGCGTTGCAGGTCGGTGTACGACGCGTGCCCGACCGCGTCATCGATCGCCTCGCTGCTGGAGTGCCCGGACCCGCCCGACACCCGGTAGTTGGCGGCGATCGTCGACTCGGCGGACAGCTGCGCGAACTTCGCGCCCTTGGCCACCGCGGCGTCCGTACGATCCAGGACCCACGTGACCACCCCGTTCGCGTCCATCGTCGCCCGGGTGACCGGCGTCGAATCCGACGGCGCGACGGCCGGGTTCGTCGACGTGCCGTAACCGCCCGAGACGCCGCCGGTCGCGTACACGTAGAAGAAGAACGCGGCGTAGAACGTCGACGTGACGCCGCCCGCGCCCTTCTGGGTCTGCGCCCACTCGAGCCGGTACGTCGCGCCGGTCGGGATGCCCGACGCCGTGTCGCCGCTCGCGAGCCGCAGCACACCGACGATCGTCTTCTTGCCGGTGGCGAGGTCCGCGCTCACGATGTCGTCCACCGGGTAGTTGCTGCCCTGCCCGGCGATCTTCGCGTCGCCGGACGGGTCGGTGAGCATTAGGCACGAGGGCTTCGGCGCGGGCGCCTTCGCCTTCGACGTCGCGAACGCGGCGCCGGCCCCGTACCCAGGGGCGACGATCCCGGCCAGCGCGAGTGCAGCCGTCATGACAGCCAGCCGACGGTTCATCACGAACTCCTCTCCCACGACCAACGCCGAGACGTCCGCAGCCGGCACGCCACACCAAGGCCCAGCAACGACCCGACCGCCAGCAGGTACGCCGCGCCCTGCTCGTCCGGCGGCGAGCCCGACCCGTCGACCGAGCCCACGCGAGACTGCGGCCGCAGCGCCGACATCGCCAACCCCGGGTCATCCGCCGGGATCAGCCCGTCGTCGGCGAACGCGAGCTGCTGCACCTCGTCCTGCTGGCTCGCGATCCCCGGGTTCGTCTGCACCTGCGGGTTGGGGTTCGGCGGGTTCGGATTGGGCTGCGGCGGCGGTGGCGGCGCGACCCTCAGCACCGCCAGCGCCGGCAGATCCACCAACGGCTGCGCCGGCGGTGGCGGTGGCGGCAACGGATCCGGCGCGCCGCACTTCACCGCGACCGGCAGCGACGCGACCTGGCGGCCCGCCACCGCGGCCACGACCCGGACGGTCGTCGTACGGCCGAAGCGCGGCGGATCGCAACGGAACTCCAGCGGCACGCCGAACCGGTTGACCGCCTTTACGTTCACCCGCGGGAACGCCGTCGCCCCCAGCGGCCGGACCACGTCCGCCGGTCCCTCGACCGCGAGCGACACCGGCTTGACGTCGCGCAGCGAGTCGAGCAGCCCGAGAAACGCCGGGGCGATGCTCGCCTCCGGACCCGACGCGAACGGGCAAACGAGCGGGTCGCCCGCGCGCAGGTCCGGCGTACCGTCGCCGTCACAGTCCACGCCGGCCGGACCGGCGACGGTGTGCGACGCGAGCGCCAGCGCGCGCATGTCCGGTCCGGGGTCCTGGCCCGACCCCGTGTCCACGTCGAACCCGACGAGGTGCACGCCCAGCCGGGCCAGCGTCGCCGCCACCAGATCGCGCGACGGCCCGGGCCAGCCCGGATTGGTCTCGGGATGGCGGAAGTACGCATCCGCCGCGACCACGATGACCTTCACCGCGTTCGGCCGGAAGTCCGCCCCTTGGCCGGCCGCGATGTCGGACTGACCACTCGGATCCGACAGCACCCGGCGACCCGCGCCGGTCGCGGCCTGGTAGATCGCCTCGAGCCCGGAGTCCTCGCTGTCGAGTGTGCCGCCGCCGGTCTGGATCGACTGCAGCGCCTGCCCGAACGCATCGTCCACCGGCCCGACCGCACGATCGCGGCGGTAGGCCCAGTCGTCGGTCGCGACCAGGCCGTCTTCCATCGGGTAGTCGCGGAAGTCGGCGACACCGAAGTGCACGTCGACGCCGGTCGACGACAAGTCGTCGACGATCTGCTGGATCGACGTCTGCACGCTGCCGATCGTGTCGGCCATGCTCGCGGTGCTGTCGGTCATGAAGTACACGTCGAGCGGCGTGGGCGTCGGCGGCAGCAGCAACCGGTACGGGACGTCGCGGTGCTGGTACGGCGCCAGCGTGACCGTCCGGATGTTCGGCGTCAGCGCCGGCGTCCGCACGATCGGCAGCCGCGAACGAACGTGCACCGGGTGCGGCGGCACAACCACCGGCGCCGGCAGCGCGTACACGAACGACGCCGGCACCTCGAACCGGAAGATCGTGTTCGAGTTCGCGCCGTACAGCACGTACCCGAACCACCCGAACGCCGTCGACAGCTGCAGGTTCTCGAGGTTCGTCTCGTACGGCGAGGCGTCGAACGGCGGCTCGTGCGCCGACGGCGGCGGCACGACCTCGACGTTCGGCAGGTCGCCGGACACGGCGAGGAACCCCGGCAGCGGGCCGTGCGTTGCCGACTTCACGTTCTGCGGCGCGGATTGCCGTTGCCAGCTCGACCCGTTGTCGGCGCTGACCAGCCGGGTGTCGCCGGAGACGAAGAACACGTTGACGAGGCCGTACGACACGTCGACCGTGCGCACCGCGCCGCTCACACCGGGCACGGCGACGAAGGCGCCGCCGCCGACCGAGCGGTACAGCGCCGTGTCGGTCCAGGCCCAGATCGACGTGCCCGCGCCGTCGGTGTCGATCGTCATCCCGTTGAACGCCGGCAGCGCGGAGAAGGCCTGCGTCCAACTCGTCCCGGCATCGGTCGTCGCGTAGATCGAGTACGTGTTTTGCGCCGGCGTCGCGCCGAGTTGCCGGAAGAGCAACAGCGCCCGTTTCGTCAACGGGATCGGCACCAACTGCAGTGGCTGGCCGGTCGCCGGGAGCCCGTTCGTCGCGGCCGCGAACGTCCGGCCGCCGTCGCTGCCGGCCAGCACCACCGGCTGGGTCAGCGGCGTGTTGTCGACCTCGACGTCGGTCTGGCCGATCGCCCAGCTCTCCCCCTCGTACGGCGTGATCCGTACCTGCGCGATCGACTGCCGGACGACGTTCGCGTCCTCGCCGGCAGGAGTCGCCGGGGCGCTCGGCGGCCCCGGCAACGCGGACTGCTGCCACGAGCAGCCGCCGTCGGTCGACCGGCTGATCTCGGTGCCGTTCGTCGCGAGCAGATGGTCGGTCGTGCTCGGGTCGAGGGCGTAGTCGACGAGGGCGTTGCCGCCCGAGGCGAACGCCGGCGGGGCGATCTGCTCCCAGCCGTCGGCGAACTGCTGCACCGCGCTCGGGCACAGTTCGCTCGCGGCGCGCCCGGCCGGCGCGACGAGCGCGAGCCCGGCGAGCGCGGCGGCGAGGGAAAGCCGGGTCGTGCGCGCGAGCCGACGCCGCACCTGGCCCTCCCGACGACAGCCCGAAGCCCGACCACCCCGGTTCCCTGCCCTTTCGACGCGAGCGCGGCGACTTCCTCTCGCGGCCGGGCGCAACTGTGGCCGGCCGGAGACGCCGACGTCAGGCCCAGCGCTCAGTCCGGCCAGCCGGCCCGGACGACCGCGGTCGGCATCGTCCAGACCTGGTGCCAGCCGGTCTCGGCGGCCGCCAGCGGCTCGCGCTCCTCGACACGCGACAGCGTGAACCCGAGCCGGCGCGGCACCGCGGCACTGCGCACGTTCGCCTCGTCGCAGCAGATCACGACCTCGTGCACCTCGTCGTACGACGCCGCCACCTCGGCGAGCACCCGGGTCGCTGCGGTCGCGAGGCCGCGGCCTTGCGCGCCGGCGCGCAGCCAGTAGCCGATCTCGAGCGCGCCCGGGCCGGGGCGGCTGTGCAGGCCGACGCCGCCGAGGATCGCGCCGTCGTCGTCGAGCACTGCGTAGACGAAGTCCGTGCCCGCGCTCCAGTTGCGCAGCGAGCTCTTGAGGAACTCGGCCTCCGACTCCGCGGTGGCCGGCTCTTGCGCCCATGGCATCCACGGACGCAGATGGTCGAGGTCGGCGTTGATGACGTCGACCAGCTGGTCGAGGTCATCGAGCCGGAACGACCGCAACCGCTGGCCGCTCGGCAGCGTGAGCTCGTGCGGCATCCGGTCGTACGTCATCCCACTCCCGTCGACTGTGACGTCATGTATCGATCACAGTCAACCGTGCAGGCTATGCGGTTGCGAGCCCTTTACCGCGCAGGCTGCGGCCGGTCGCGACGACGGCCAGGAACAACAGCGCCAGCAGCGCCACCGGGCCGCCCAGCGTGCGAGCGCCGCCCGGAATCCCGAACACCGCGCCGTGCGACGACGAGCCGCCGCACGAACGGCCGGTGAGCGACGGGCCGCTGTCCTGCCGGATGAAGATCGGCGTGGACCACGCCTTGTCGCCGCCGGTGACCGGGTCCTTGATCATCGTGTCGCCGCTGGCGATGATCACGCAGCCGCGGCTGTCGATCCAGTCGGTGAAGTAGTCGCCGAGGCGGCGGTCCTGGCCGGTCGCGACACACGTCGTACCGCCCTGGCAGATGCCGCCGGAGTGAATCGGGTGACCGGCCGCGTTGACCGTCGACTTGCGCACGTGTTTGGAGCCGAAGCCGTAGATGTTCGCGTCCATCAGCGACACGTTGCCCGTCGTCGCCTGGTCGGGGTTCGGCGTCGGCCGGTCGTACTGCCACCACACGACGCCGACGTTGCCCGGCGTGCCGGCGACGACCCACGGCCACAGCACGGTGGTGCCGGGCCGGGCGACGACGTACGGCTTGGTCCAGTGGACGCCGTCGTGCGAGCTGGCCAGCCAGATCGAGTTCTTGCCGTTGCCGCTGCCCTGGTCGTCCCAGGTGAGGTAGAGGTTGCCCTTGGTGTCGATCGCGAGCGACGGGAAGTGCGTGAACGTGCCGCCCGACACCGGCGCGACGCCTTGCGGGACGAACGTGCCGCTGCCCTTCTTGTACGCCGCGAGCGCGTTCTTGAGGATCGAGACGCCGATCATGCCGTGGCCGGTGTCCGGCGCCGGCTCGATCAGCGCGCCGTAGAGCGGCGAGCCCTTCACCTTGTCGTAGAACAGCTTGCCGTAGCCGACCGAGTCCTGGATGCCGGTGCCGCACGTCGACCCGCCGTCGGTCGACTGCCAGACCGTGTGGTTCTGCTCCTCGGGGTCGTTCGCGAGCCAGACGACGTCCTTCGGTCCGCCGGCGAGCCAGGGCCGGTCGCCGTCGTGGCAGTTGATCGTGCCCTTGTCCCACGTCTTGCCGCCGTCGGGCGAGGAGAACAGCGCGTCGTTCACCAGGTCGATGCCGGTGTCGTAGATGCGGCCGGCGTCGTCCTGGGTGAGGTCCGGGTCGGAGAAGCCGGTGTTGTTGCTCGGGTTCGCCTCGAACCCGGTGCCGTCGAGGTCGGTCCGCACCCACGTCTTGCCGTCGCGCGAGGTCCAGATGTTGACCTGGTTGCGGTAGTTGGACGTCTCGTTGACGTCGCCGATCGGCGCGTCGAGACCCTGGCGGTCGGTGTGCGTGGTGCCCTCGTGCGAGGAGTAGATGTAGTCCTGGTGGACCGGGTCCCAGAAGATCGAAGGTTCACCGCCGGCGAGCTGCTGGTCGACGATCACCGGCGCGCCGAAGCGCACGGCCGCCGACGAGCTGCCAAACGTCGGTGCCGCCGCGAGGCTGACGGCGACGACGCCTAAGGCGAGCGCGAGGCGCGTGTTGCGGCGACGAGCAGTGCCCTGCTTGGCCATGACGGGTTTCCCTTCGACGGCAGGTCCTGTCTTTGCGAGCGTTCGCCGCCGCAGGTCGTTCTCCTGCCGTGTCGGGCTGCGCGCGGGTCAGGCGAAGAACACCCGCTCGTACGTCGCGCGCGCTCGCCGGGCGGCGCGCAGGTAGTCCTCGACCATGTCCTGCGCCGCGCCGGCCGGGTAGCCGAGGCAGCGCGCGAGGGTCGACACCGAGCGCGGATCGGTCGGCAGTACGTCGCCGGCGCGGCCGGTCGAGAGCACGAGACCGTTGCGCACCCTCGTCGCCATCCGCCACGCGTCCGCGAGCGTCGTCGCGTCCTCGCCGGCGAGCAGGCCGAGGTCGGCCGCCGTGGCGAGGGCCGGCAGCGTCGCGGTCGTGCGCAGGCGCGGCTCGTCGCCGCCGTAGCGCAGCTGGATCAGCTGCACCGACCACTCGACGTCGGACAGCCCGCCGCGACCGAGTTTCGCGTGCAGCGCAGGGTCGACACCTCTCGGCAGCCGTTCGGCTTCCATTCGCGACTTGAGCCGCCGGATCTCGGTGACCGAGCTCGCCTTCAGCCCGCCGGCGGGGTACCGCAACGGCTCGATGGACTCGACGAACCGCCGGCCGAGGTCAGGGTCCCCGGCGATCGGCCGCGCCCGCAGCAGCGCCTGGCTTTCCCACACCGACGACCACCGCCGGTAGTACTCGCCGTACGACGACAGGCTGCGCACCAGCGGGCCCTGCCGGCCCTCCGGTCGCAGGTCGGCGTCGACCACGAGCGGCGGATCCGGCGCGGGCAGCGCGAGCAGCCGGCGCATCTCGTTCGCGACGTCGTGTGCCGCCTGGGTGTGCTCGGGACTGTCGTCGCCTTCGATCGGTTCGTAGACGAACAGCACGTCGGCGTCGCTGCCGTAACCCTGCTCGCCGCCGCCGAGCCGTCCCATCCCGATCAGCGCCATGGTGACGGGCATCGACGCGCGGCGTTCGGCCTCGATCTTCCTCGTCGCCGTCGCCAGCGCCGCCTCGAGGGTCGCCGCGGCGACGTCGGTGAGTGCGGTCCCGACCGCCTCGACGTCGAGAAGGCCGAGCAGGTCGCTGCCGGCGATCCGCAACAGCTCTCGTCGCCGTACGCCGCGGGCGACGGCGACCGCGTTCTCCCAGTCGTCGTTGCGCCGGACGGCGGCGAGCAGCTCCGCGTTGAGCGCTGCCGCGGGCCGCGGGCGGATGTCGTCGTCGTGTCCGAGCAGCGCGACCGCTTCCGGCGCGCGACCGAGCAGGTCGGCGACGAACCGGCTGGTCGCGAGCAGCCGGGCCAGTCGTTCGGCCGTCGCGCCTTCGTCGCGCAGCACGCGCAGGTACCACGGCGTGCTGCCGAGCGCATCGCTCACCTGGCGGAACGCGAGCAAGCCGGCGTCGGGGTCAGCGGCGTCGGCGAACCAGCTCAGCATCACCGGCAGCAGCGTGCGCTGGATCGCGGCGCGCCGGCTCACTCCGCGGGTCAGCGCTTCGAGATGACGCAGCGCTGCGGCAGGGTCGCGAAAACCCAATGCTTCCAACCGTTGTGCGGCCGCTTCCGGCGAGAGCTTCGTCTGCTCCGCCGGCAACCGGGCGACCGCGTCGAGCAACGGCCGGTAGAACAGCTTCTCGTGCAGCCGCCGTACCGCGCGGTTGTGGCTGTCGTGCTCCACCCGCCAACTCGTCACGTCGCGATGCCCGGTCGCGCGGGCCAGCCAGCGCAACCCGGCGTCGTCGGCCGGCAACAAGTGAGTGCGTCGCAACTGCTGCAGTTGCAGCCGGTGTTCTTCGGTGCGCAGGAACCGGTACGCCGCGGCGAGCCGGGCGCCGTCGTCGCGACCGACATAACCGCCGCGGGCGAGCGCGTCGAGCGCGGTCAGCGTGTTCGGGCTGCGCAGCGACGGATCGCTGCGGCCGTGCACGAGCTGCAACAACTGCACGGCGAACTCGACGTCGCGCAGCCCGCCGGGGCCGAGCTTCACCTCGCGTTCGACCTCGGCGGCGGGTACGTGTTCGAGGACGCGGCGGCGCATCGCCTGTACGTCTTGCACGAAGTCCGGGCGCTGCGCCGCGGTCCACACGAACGGCGTGATCGCATCGGCGTACTGCTCGCCGAGTTGTCTGTCGCCGGCGACCGGCCGGGCTTTGAGCAACGCCTGGAACTCCCAGGTCTTGGCCCAGCGCTCGTAGTACGCGACGTGGCTCGCGACCGTTCGCACGAGCGGGCCGGACTTGCCCTCCGGTCGCAGCGCTGCGTCGACCGGCCACAGCGATCCTTCGCCGGTCACGTCCGAGCACACGCGCATCGTCGCGGCGGCGACCGCGGTCGCGACGTTGTCCGCGGGCTCGGCGACGAAGACGACGTCGACGTCGCTGACGTAGTTGAGCTCGCGACCGCCGCACTTGCCCATGCCGATGATCGCGAGCCGGCCTTCGTAGTGCGGATGCTCGGCGAGCGCGACGTCGTAGGCCGCGCACAGCGCCGCCTCCGCGAGGTCGGCCAGCTCCCCCGCGACGTCGTCGACCGCGAGCCCGCCCACCAGATCGCGTGCGGCGAGCACCAGCAACAGCCGGCGGTACGCGCGACGTAAGGCATCGCGCGCGTCCGTTCCGGTGCGTCCGCGGACGGCGTCGCGAAGCACCGCCTGCAATCCGAGCCGGCTCGGCCGGCTGCTCGCGGCCTGCTCGTCGTCGAGCACGTGCCAGTCGTCGGGATGGCGGGCGAGGTGCGCGCCCAGTGCGGCACTGGCACCGAGTACGAGGGTGAGGCGACGCAGAAACCAGTCGTCTGTACGAAGCCTTCCCAGCAGCGCGTCGCGGTCCGTCGCGGCCCCGGCCAGCCGGACGAGGCCCGTCGCCGCCAGGTCGGGGTTTGCAGCGGCCGCGAGCGACGCGATCACCTCGTCGTCGTCGGTGAGGTCCAGATCCGCCAGCGCCGTCGCCGCCTCGCGGGGCGCGCCGAAACCGCTGCGGGCCAGCCGGGTGACCAGCGTCTGCGCCCGCTCCGGTCCGGTCACTCGACTACCGTACGTACCGTGACCGTTCCCGTCCGGGCCGTGTCTGCGCGCGGCCTGGCGAGGCGGTACGACGACGTCGAAGCCGTCGCCGGCGTGGATCTCGACGTCGAACCCGGCGAGGTGTTCGGCTTCCTCGGCCCGAACGGCGCGGGCAAGTCGACGACCATCAAGATGCTGTGCACGCTGGTGCAGCCGAGTGCCGGGACGGCGACCGTCGCCGGCTACGACGTCGTCCGCCAGCGCGACGACGTCCGGCGCACGATCGGCCTGGTGTTCCAGGATCCGACCCTCGACGGCTACCTCACCGCCGAGCAGAACCTGCGCATGCACGCCGAGCTGTACGGCGTGCCGAAGGCGGTCGTCGGCGACCGGATGACCGACGTGCTCGGCATGGTCGGGCTCTCGGATCGCCGGCGTTCGCGCGTGTCGACGTACAGCGGCGGGATGAAACGGCGGCTGGAGATCGCGCGCGGGCTGTTGCACGCGCCGCGGGTGCTGTTCCTCGACGAGCCGACGGTCGGGCTCGATCCGCAGACGCGCGCGTCGATCTGGCGCTACATCAACGAGTTGCGGCATCGCGAGGACATCACGATTTTCATGACGACGCACTACATGGACGAGGCGGAGTACTGCGACCGCATCGCCATCATCGACCAAGGCCGGATCGTCGTCACCGATACGCCCGAGGCGTTGAAGGCGAGCGTCGGGAAAGACCGGGTGCAGATCACGACCCAGGACGACGAGGCGGCGATGACGGCGTTGCGGGATCGCTTCGACGTGGCGCCGGTGCTGGCCGAAGGCCAGGTGACGTTCGCGATCGCCGGCGGCGAAGGTTTCGTCCCGCGACTGTTCGCCGAGCTCGGCGTGCCGATCCGGTCGGTGAGCGTGTCGCGGCCGTCACTCGACGACGTGTTCATGTCCTACACCGGTACGACGATCCGCGACGCCGAAGCGGCCGGCGGCTCGAACCAGTGGGTGCGGATGATGGCGCGGAATCGATGACCACCGGCGCCGACCGGTTCGCGCACGACGTGCGTGCAGTGCGCGTGGTGTGGCAACGCGAGATGATCCGTTTCTTCAACGACCGGCTGCGGATCGTGACGTCGTTGATCCAGCCGGTGCTGTTCCTGTTCGTGCTCGGCACCGGTTTGTCGACCATCACGTCCGGCGCGGTGCACGGACTCAACTTGCGCACGTTCATGTATCCGGGTGCGTTGTCGATGGCGGTGCTGTTCACCGCGATGTTCTCGGCCGCGTCGATCGTGTGGGATCGCGAGTTCGGGTTCCTGCGCGAGATGCTCGTCGCACCGATCAGCCGGTGGGCGATCGTCGTCGGCAAGTGCCTCGGTGGTGCGACGACCGCCTCGTTGCAGGGCGTGCTGATCCTTGCACTCGCCGGCATCGTCGGCGTGCCGTACTCGCTGACGCTGGTCCTCACCGTGTTCGGCGAGTTGCTGCTGCTTGCGTTCACGTTGACCGCGTTCGGGGTGATGACGGCGGCGCGGATCACGCAGTTGCAGGCGTTCATGGCGCTGAACCAGATGTTGCTGATGCCGCTGTTCTTCTTGTCCGGCGCGCTGTTCCCGCTGTCGAACCTGCCCGCGTGGCTGCAGGTGCTGACCCGCATCGATCCGCTGACGTACGCGGTCGACCCGGTACGGCGCGCGGTGTTCGCGCACCTGCACGTACCGGTCGCGGCGGTGCACCGGCTGAACCCGGGCGTGAGCTGGGACGGCTGGCGGGTGCCGACCTGGCTGGAACTCCTCATCGTCGCCGGGATGGGCGCGGCGATGCTCGGCGTGGCGATTCTGGAGTTCCGCAAGGCCGACTGAGGCAAGATGTCGGTCGTGGATCGGATACGCGTCGCCACCGTTGCGGTCGCCGTCGCCGTCGTAGTTCCGCTCGCCGGATGCAGCGGATCGAGCACGCCGTCGTCGACGAAGAGCCCGTCCGGCAACGCGGCGATCAACGTCGCCGACGACGTGGCAATGGAAAGCGCGCTGCGCAGCCTGGCGAACTGCGAAGAGGCGTACTTCACCGACGGCGGGAAGTACGCGGCCGCATCGGTGCTGACAACGGCGTGCCCGGGCGTGAAACCGCCGGTCGGTGTCGTGACAGTCCATCTCGCCGTCACGACCGGCTTCTGCCTCGCCGGCTCAGTCGGCGCCGGCCGCTTCTGGATCTACGACAGCACGAACGGCGGCATCCACGGCCCGGCCTCGACGGATACGTGCAACACCGGCATCTTCACGACAGCCGGCGGCACCATCACCAGCTAACGGCCGGCGCGCTCCGGGCAGTTATCGGTGATCATGGCGTTGGACGGCAGCGAACGCCATCATCACGCCGGGCGACACCAACGCTCATCCCGTAATCACATGCGCGAAGCGTTGGATTACCTGGACGCCTACGGCCTCCAGATCACCAGACGCCGCGGCGACCTCGGCGACGACCGACGCCGCGTCGCGGCCCTCCTCCGCCAGCGCGCCGGCGTCGATGCGTGCCCACTCGGCGACCATGTCGGCGGTGGCCTCGAGGTGGAACTGCAAGCCCCACGCCACTTCGCCCACCCGGAACGCCTGCGCGGCATAGCGCGACGACGACGCGAGCAGCGCCGCCGACTCCGGCAATCGCACCACCGTGTCGAAGTGCCACTGCACCACCGGCCACTCACCCGACGGCAACAGCAGATCGGGCTGCGACACCGTCACCGTGTCCAGCCCCAACTCCGGCCCGAGCGCGCCGCGCCGTACCTCTCCCCCGGCCGCAACAGCCAGCAGCTGCGCGCCCAGACATATGCCGAGCGTCGGCACGCCGTCGTCGATCGCGGACGCGAGCAGCGCGCGAGTCGCCGGCAACCACGACGCGACGTCGTCGTCGAGAGCACCCATCGGACCGCCGAGCACGATCAGCGCGTCGCCTTCGACGTACGGCGGAACCCGATGGCCGAGGTACGGGTGGATCGGATGGACGTCGACGCCCGCCGCGGGCAGCCAATCCTGCAAGCTGCCCAAGCCTTCGTGCGCCGCGTGTTGGACGACCAGGACGCGCGCCACCTCAGCGGACCATGTCAGAGAACCGGCAGGTAGCGAGTCAATTCGAACGGCGTGACCTGGTGCCGGTAGGCGTCCCACTCCGCGCGCTTGTTGCGCAGGAAGTAGTCGAACACGTGCTCGCCGAGGGTCTCCGCCATCAACTCCGAGCCTTCCAGCGTCGCGATCGCATCGGACAGAGATCCCGGCAACGGAGTGATGCCCAGCGCCCGCCGCTCCCCCGGTGTGAGCGACCATACGTCGTCTTCGGCGCCGTCGGGCAACTCGTAACCCTCCTCGATCCCCTTCAGCCCGGCGGCGAGCATGACCGCGAAGGCAAGGTAGGGATTGCAGGCCGAGTCGGGCGAGCGGATCTCAACCCGGGTCGAGTTTCCCTTGTGCGGCTTGTACATCGGCACCCGCACCAGCGCGGATCGGTTGTTGTGCCCCCAGCACACGTACGCCGGCGCCTCGCCACCGCCCCACAACCGCTTGTACGAGTTGACCCACTGGTTGGTGACCGCGGTCATCTCCGCCGCATGCCGCAACAGGCCGGCGACGAACGCGCGGCCGACCTTCGACAGCGAGAACGGATCGCTCGCGTCGTGAAACGCGTTGCGATCGCCTTCGAACAACGACAGGTGCGTGTGCATCGCCGAGCCCGGCTGCGCGGTGTACGGCTTCGGCATGAACGACGCGTAGATCCCTTGCTCCAGCGCGACCTCTTTGACCACGAGGCGCATCGTCATCAGGTTGTCCGCGGTCGTGAGCGCGTCGGCGTAGCGCAGGTCGATCTCCTGCTGGCCCGGCGCGACCTCGTGATGGCTGAACTCGACCGAGATGCCCATGCGTTCGAGCATCGTGATCGCATGCCGGCGAAAGTCGTGCCCGAAGTCGTGCGGCGTCTGGTCGAAGTACCCGCCCGCGTCGATCGGCTCCGGCAACAACTCCTCCGCCGACGGCCGGCCGCGGAGCAGGAAGAACTCGACCTCCGGATGCACGTAGAACGTGAAACCCAAGTCGGCCGCGCGTTGCATCACCCGGCGCAACACGTGCCGCGGATCGGCGTACGACGGCGACCCGTCCGGCATGAGGATGTCGCAGAACATCCGCGCCGTACCCGGTGCCTCACCGCGCCACGGCAACACTTGGAACGTCTGCGGATCGGGGCGGGCGAGCATGTCCGACTCGTGCACCCGCGCGAAGCCTTCGATCGCCGAGCCGTCGAAGCCGATGCCCTCGCCGAACGCGCCTTCCAGCGCGGCCGGCGCGACCGCGACCGACTTCAGGAAGCCGAGGACGTCGGTGAACCACAACCGGACGAACCGGATGTCGCGTTCCTCGATCGTGCGCAGGACGAACTCCTGCTGCCGCTCCATGCGACTGAGCTTATGGCGAGCGCGTTACGACGAGATTAAGCAGCGTCGAGCAGCAGCGCGAGCTCGTCGAGCGGCCGCCCTTTGTGCACAACCGCGTCGGCGCCGCGAGCGGACGCCTGGTCGCGCAGCTCCGCGCTGTCGTCGGTGGTGTGCATCACGATCCGCGCCTGCGGGCACGCGCGGCGCAGGTCGGGCAGTACGTCGATGCCGGTGCGGACCGGCATGAAGTTGTCGAGCACGATCGCGTCGGGGCAGCGATCGGCGACCAGTTCGAGCGCGTGCGCACCGTTTTCGGCGACGATGATCGTCGTCCAGCCGGCGACGCGAGACATGTACGCGCCCAGCGCCGATCTGACCGCCGCGTTGTCGTCGACGATCATCAGGACCGGGTCTCCTCCCACGACTACTAGCGTGCGCCATGTCCGACAAGACCGACCATCGCTTGATCGGACATGACCGATCAACCGTTCGGGCAGAATTGAGTGGTGCCCCAGCTCCGCGTCGCGCTGGCCCAGATCGACGTCACCGTCGGCGATCTGACCGGCAACGCCGATTGCGTCGTCCGCGAAACCGCGCACGCCGCGGCCGAGGGCGCGCACCTCGTCGCGTTTCCGGAGATGGCGCTCACCGGCTACCCGCCCGAGGACCTCGTCCTGCGCCGGTCGTTCGTCCGCGCGTCGCAGGCCGCCGTCCACCGGCTCGCCGAACGGCTGGCCGGCGACGGTTACGGCGACATCGCGGTCGTCGTCGGCTACCTCGACGCCTGCCCGGATCCCGCCGAGCGGGTGGGCCGGCCGGCCGGCGAGCCGCAGAACGCCGCCGCGATCCTCTACGACGGCCGCGTCGTCGCGACGTACGCGAAGCATCACCTGCCCAACTACGGAGTCTTCGACGAGTTCCGGTACTTCGTCCCCGGCGACGTGCTGCCGGTCGTCCGGCTGCACGGCGTCGACGTCGCGCTGACGATCTGCGAAGACTTGTGGCAGGCGGGCGGCCCGATCGCCGTCGCGCGCCAAGCCGAGGTCGGACTCGTGGTCAACATCAACGGATCGCCGTACGAGCGGCACAAGGACGACGTGCGCTGCGAGCTGGTCCGGCGGCGCGCCGCCGAAGCCGGCGCGACGCTCGCGTACGTGAACATGGTCGGCGGCCAGGACGAGCTCGTCTTCGACGGCGACTCTATCGTGGTCGACCGCGACGGCGCCGTGCTCGCGCGGGCCGCACAGTTCTGCGAGCAGCTGCTCGTCGTCGACCTCGACCTGCCCGCCGCCCGCAGCGACACAGGCGGCTGGCTCGACGCGGAGGACGGCACCCGGATGCGGGTCGACCGCGCCGTCCTCAGTTCGGATGCGCGCCCGGCGTACGACGCCCGTCCCGGCGAGATCGCGCCGCGACTCGACGACCTCGCCGAGACGTGGGCCGCGCTGGTCACCGGCGTGCGCGACTACACCCGCAAGAACGGTTTCGGCTCCGTGCTGCTCGGCCTGTCCGGCGGGATCGACTCCGCCGTCGTCGCGACGATCGCGGCCGACGCGCTCGGCGCGGACGCCGTGCACGTCGTCGGGCTGCCGAGTCGCTACTCCTCCGAGCATTCCGTCGCCGACGCCGAAGAGCTCGCGACCCGGCAGGGCTTGCATTGGACGCTGCTGCCGATCGGCGGCGTCGTCGACGCGTACGAGAAGGCGTTCGCCGACATCGGCGGCCTACACGGCATCGCCGAGGAGAACCTGCAGGCGCGGGTACGCGGCACCGCGTGGATGGCGATGTCCAACCTGCAGGGCCACCTGATGCTCACCGCCGGCAACAAGAGCGAGCTCGCCACCGGTTTCTCGACCCTGTACGGCGACACCGCCGGCGGCTTCGCGCCGATCAAAGACGTGCCGAAGACGCTCGTCTGGGAACTCGCGAGATGGCGCAACGGCGTCGCTGCTGAACGCGGAGAGGTCGAGCCGATCCCCGCGCAGATCATCACCAAGCCGCCGTCCGCGGAGCTCGCTCCCGGCCAGGTCGACACCGACCGGCTGCCGCCCTACGAACTGCTCGACGAGGTGCTGATCGCCTATGTCGAGCAGGACAAAGGGCACGAGGAACTGGTCGCGGCCGGTTACGACGCGGAACTTGTCGCCAAGGTGATCCGGATGGTCGACGCTGCCGAGTGGAAGCGCAGGCAGTACCCGCCCGGCCCGAAGATCTCGCCGAAGAACTTCGGCCGCGATCGGCGGCTGCCGATCACGAACGCCTGGCGCGATCCGGTGCAACACTAGAGAGGTCCGCGGACCCGACCGGGCCGCGAGGCGGGAGACGTTCTCATGACCGAAGCCGAGGGCTTGTCGCCGTACGGATCGCCGCGGCCGGGCGAGGCCATCCGCCGGATCCGCATCCATCACCTGCAGGCGATGAAGGAACGCGGCGAACGCTGGCCGATGCTGACCGCGTACGAGCAGTACGCCGCGGCGGTGTTCGACGAGATCGGCATCCCGGTGCTGCTGGTCGGCGACTCGGCGGCGAACAACGTCTACGGCTACGACAGCACGCTGCCGGTCACCGTCGACGAGTTGCTGCCGCTGGTGCGCGCGGTCACCCGCTCGACCCGGCGCGCACTCGTCGTCGCCGACCTGCCGTTCGGCTCGTACCAGGAATCGCCCGGGCAGGCGCTGCACACCGCGGTGCGGTTCATGAAGGAAGGCGACGCGCACGCGGTCAAGCTCGAAGGCGGGCAGTCCGTCGTTGCGCAGGTGCAGGCGATCGTCGCGGCCGGCGTGCCGGTGATGGCGCACATCGGCTTCACCCCGCAGAGCGAGCACGGGCTCGGCGGCTATCGCGTGCAGGGCCGCGGCGACGCGGCCGAACGGCTGCTCGCCGACGCGCTCGCGCTGGAGTCGGCCGGTGCGTTCGCGGTCGTCCTCGAGATGGTGCCGGCCGAGGTTGCGGCGCAGGTGACGAAAGAACTGCGCATCCCGACGATCGGCATCGGCGCCGGACCCGACTGCGACGCGCAGGTCATGGTCTGGCAGGACATGGCCGGGCTCAACAACGGGCCGAAACCGAAGTTCGTCAAGCGCTTCGCCGACCTGCGCAGCGTGCTCGCCGACGCAGCGCGCGCGTACGCCGACGAGGTGGCCGGCGGCAGCTACCCGGCGGCCGAGCACTCCTACGAGTAGAGCTGCTCGTGCAGCACGTCGCGCGCTTCGGCGAGCGACGGGCCGTACCACGTGAGGTGCCGGCCGCTGACGCACCGCCATTCCTTGCCCGAGAACGCATCCGGCCCGTCGTCGGGACTGAACGCGTACGGCTCGTCGGGCAGCACCACGAGGTCGTACGGCGGCAACGCGCCGAGATCGATCCGCGGGTAGCGCTCGGCGTTCGTGCGCAACACGTTGGCGACGCCGAGCCGGGCGAGCACGTCGCCGGCGAACGTGTCCCGGCCGAGCGCCATCCACGGCTTGCGCCAGATCGGCACGAGCGCGGTTCGGGTTGTCGTCGTGTCGGTGCGCGACCATGTTTGCGCGGCCTCGTCCAGCCACGGCGGGCGATCGAGCCGGCAGCCGAGGCGCAGCATGCGGTCGAGCGACTCGATCGCGGCCGGGACCGTCGCCGGCGCGGTCACCCAGACCGCGACTCCGGCCGCCCGCAACGCGTCGAGGTCGGCGCTGCGGTTCTCCTCGTCGTTCGCGACGACGACGTCGGGCCGCAGGTCGAGGACGTCGGCGACGCGCGGGTTCTTGGTGCCGCCGACGCGGGCGACGTCGAGGTCGGCGGGATGCGTGCACCAGTCGGTCGCGCCGACGAGCAGGCCCGGTGCGGTCGCGGCCACGCTCTCGGTCAGCGACGGGACCAGCGACACGACCCGGCCGACGGCCGGCGGGACCGGGACCGGAAGACCGAGGTCGTCAGACGTCGGTGACACGGATCCCGGCATGCGCCTTGTACCGCCGGTTGATCGAGATGAGGTTCGCGGTGAGCGCCTCGACCTGGCGGGCGTTGCGCAGCCGGCCGGCGTAGACGCCGCGCATGCCGGCGATCGCGCCGACCAGTTCCTGCACGAGGTCGGTCGCCGCGCGGTCGTCGCCGAGGACCAGTACGTCGGTGTCGACGGTCGCGACGGCGGGATCGAGCAGGAGCACGGCGGAGATGTGGTGGAAGGCCGCGACGACCGTGCTCTCCGGCAGCAACGCCGCCGCCTGCTCGGCCGCGCTGCCCTCCGGGACCTCGAGCGGGTACGCGCCCTTGCCGTCGAAGCCGAGCGGGTTGACGCAGTCGACGACGATCTTGCCCCGCAGCGGCCCGGCGAGATCGGCCAGCAGCGCCGCGTGGCCGTCGTACGGGACCGCGACGACGGCGATCTCGCAGCGCTCGGCGACCTCGGCGTTGCCGGCGCCGCCGACGCTCGCGCCCGCCTGCAGATCGGCCTGCAGCGCGTCGGCGGCGGCCCGGGCGCGCTCGGGGCTGCGCGAGCCGAGCAGGACGGGGTGGCCGGCGAGCGCGAAGCGCCGGGCGAGGCCACGGCCCTGGTCGCCGGTACCGCCGAGGAAGCCGAGGGTCGTCACGGGGACATGGTGGCAGCCGGGGTATGGCGGAATTGCTCCCGCCAGCACACAATCGTGGCGGAAGTGGCGATTTCGGCCGCGGGCGGCGCTCCTGAGCCACCTCCGCAGCGGAGGTGCGCTCGCGACAGCCGTCGGAGTGGCCGAAAGTCGCCCGACCGGATGGCAGGAGAAGCCTGCGCGGCGGCGAACCCAGCCTTCGAGACGGAAAGGAGCCCTCGATGCCCGGGCACTGGCGGTGGACACGGCGCGCAGACGCCGTCCCGGCCGCCTCGGCCAGTGGCAACGAGGCGCTCGACGCGCTGCTCGGCGAGGTTCGGGATCTTCGGCTGACCTTCGTCACCGACCTCTCGACGGCGGCCGGCGCGGTCGAGGCCGGCGCGACCGACATCGCCGCCGACATCCTCGACGCCGATCGGGCCGAGCTCGCCCGGTTCTTCCGCGTCGCGGACGACCGGCTGCGCGAGCTCGAGCAGGCCGCGCACCGCGAGCCGGTGACCAACGTCGTGCCCATGCCGGCCCGGCCCCGGTCGGCGACCCGCCGTCGGATTGCGGTCGCGCTGCCGGCGATCCCGTTGGTGGGCGCGCTCACGATGGCGGCCGCGGCGGCAGCCGGCGTGCTGCCGGTGCCCGGCACGTCGACCGCGACGGGGCACCACGGCACGTCCGCGATCGTGCAGGACAACAACGCACTGAGCCAGTTCGAGTCGGTCGTCAACAGCAATGATCCGAGTGCGCAACAGGTCATCGCCGCCGCCGACAAGTTGCACCAGCAGATCGTCGCTCTCATCAAGACGAGCAACGGCGATCCATCGCAGGCGAATGCGATCGAGCAACTGCTGCAGGCCGAACGCGCGTTGCTCTTGAGCAAGCAGCCGCCCGGTGCGCAAGCCGTTCTCGCCGCGACCCGGACGCTGATCAGCGCGCTGCGCGATCACACGACCACTGTCGTCACTCCGGCGATCGCATCGCCGAAGCCGGCCGCGGTCGCACCGACATCGACCTCGACGTCGTCGCCGAAACCATCGCCGTCGCCGACGAAGAGCGCGAATCCGTCGCCGACTCCGACGCATTCGTCGTCACCGAGTCCGTCGTCGTCACCGTCGTCGAGCAGTACGCCGGGACCGTTGCCGAAGGTCGGCGGATAGCGTTCGACCGCGTTTTGCAACGCCCTCGAGCACTTTCGGCAAAATTTTTTTTCGCGTCGTAACGACGACACCTACATTGCTTGCGTTGTCATCACACGCGCACGTCGATGCTGAATTACCCTTGCCAGACAACGACTTTTCGCGCACGCGCGCGCCATCGACAACGTGAACGGCGTCGCGACGCGCAACGTGTGCGCGCGCGACACGCGCAATCAAACTCGTCGCGATGGTGGAAATGCGTGTGCAGGTGGTGTCACAGTTGTGCTCAGCAACGTCCCGATCCTAGAGAGGCTAGGGGGCACAACGTGGCACCTGCAGCGGCGAAGAAGACCACTGCGCGCAAGACCGCGGCGAAGAAGTCGACCGCCAAGAAGACAACAGGTCGTAAGACTGCGGCAAGGAAGTCGACCGCGAAGCGGACGACAGCGCGTAAGACAACGGCGAAGAAGTCGACCGCCAAGAAGACGACAGGCCGTAAGACCGCGGCGAAGAAGACCACCGCACGCAAGACCGCGGCCAAGAAGTCGACCGCGAAGAAGACGACTGCACGCAAGAGCACGGCAAAGAAGACGACGGCGCGCAAGACGACCGCGAAGAAGACCACCGGTCGTAAGACTGCGGCGAAGAAGGCCACCCGCAAGTCCGCGGCAAAGAAGACCACCGCGCGCAAGAGCACCGCGAAGAAGACGACTGCGCGCAAGACCGGCGCGCGCAAGACCACTGCACGCAAGACGACTGCGCGCAAGAGCACCGCCAAGAAGACGACGGCCCGCAAGACCGGCGCTCGCAAGACGACCGCTCGTAAGACCGGCGCGCGCAAGACGACGGCGCGCAAGTCCACCGGTGGCCGCGGCAGCCGCTCTGGCTCACCAGCGGTACCGCCGATCGAGGTCCCGGCGCCCGCTACCGCTTCATCGGTGACCTCGCAGGACGTGCTCATGCCCCCGCCCAACGGGCAGACTCCCGGGGCCTGAGCTCCTCCGACACCGAAAACGCCGTCCGGTCACTGTCGACCGGGCGGCGTTTTCGCGTTCGCTCGGCGCGGCCGCCGCGCGTTTGCCGCCCGCCGGATGGGTAGCCATGAAGCGTGACCGATCAGGGGGCACTGCTCCGTACCTTCCTCGACGGTCGCTGGGCGTGGGTTCGCGACGAAGTACGCGAGACGCTCCGCGACCCGCTGTTCGCGCCGGTCTACGACATCTCGATCGACGACCACCGCGCGCGCGTCCTGGAACAGGCGCGGCGGATCGCGACGACGCGCGGCCCGCGGCTGATGTTCGGCAAGGACGTCGGCGGCGAGCAGGAACCCGGCGCCGGCATCACCGCGTTCGAGACACAGGCCCTCGGTGACCTGTCGCTGCTGGTGAAGAGCGGCGTGCAGTGGGGCCTGTTCGGCGGCGCGATCCAGCACCTCGGCACGGCCGAACACCACCAGCGTTACTTGCCCGACGTGATGTCGCTCGACCTGCTCGGTTGCTTCGCGATGACCGAGACCGGTCACGGCTCGGACGTGCAGTCCCTTCGCACGACCGCGACGTACGACGCGACGACGCAGGAGCTCGTCGTACACACGCCGGACGACGACGCGCGCAAGGACTACATCGGCAACGCGGCTCGCGACGGGCAGATGGCCGTCGTGTTCGCGCAGTTGCGAACGAACGGCGCGAGCCACGGCGTGCACGCGATCCTGGTGCCGATCCGCGACGCGGACGGGCGGCCGTGCCCGGGGGTCAGCATCGAGGACTGCGGGCCGAAAGCCGGACTGAACGGCGTCGACAACGGCCGGCTCGCGTTCAACCACGTGCGGGTGCCGCGCACCGCGCTGCTCGACCGCTACGGCAGCGTCGCCGAGGACGGCACGTACACGAGCCCGATCGAGAACGAGAGCCGCCGGTTCTTTACGATGCTCGGCACGCTCGTGCAAGGCCGGATCAGTGTGTCCGGCGCCGCGGTGAGCGCCTCGAAGGTCGCGCTGACGATCGCGATCAAGCACGCGCTCGCCCGCCGCCAGTTCAAGGCGCCGGGCAGGGACGACGAGGTCATCATCCTCGATTTCCTGCAGCACCAGCGCCGGTTGCTGCCCGCGCTCGCGACGACGTACGCATTGCACTTCGCGCAGGAGGAACTGATCGCGCAGGCGCACGAAGTGTTCGGCGGTGACAGCGAATCCAGCGAGGACGACGAGCTCGACCGTCGCAAGCTGGAGACGCTCGCGGCGGGCATCAAGGCCACGACGACATGGCACGCGACGCACACGATTCAGACGTGTCGCGAAGCCTGCGGCGGTGCCGGTTATCTGTCGGTCAACCGGTTGCCGCAGCTCAAGGCCGACACCGACGTCTTCACGACGTTCGAAGGCGACAACACGATCCTGTTGCAACTCGTCGCGAAGACGCTGCTCACCCGCTACCAGGCGGACTTCGGCGACCTCGACGCGCTCGGCACGGTGCGCTTCGTCGCCGATCAGGTGATGGAGACGGTCATCGAGCGCACCGCTGCGCGCAACATCGTCCAGCGGCTGCTCGACGCCGTACCCGGTCGTGACGAAGACACCGATCTGCGCGACCGCGGTTACCAGCTGTCGCTGTTCGAGTGGCGGGAACGCCACGTCCTCGACGGTCTCGCCCGCCGCCTGCGCAAGGGGATCACCGAGGGCGGCGACGCGTTCGCCGTCTTCAACGCCGCGCAGGACCACGTGCTCACCGCGGCCCGCGCCCACGTCGACCGCCTCGTGCTTGAGGCGTTCGTCGCGGCGATCGACCGCTGCGACGATCCGGATCTCGCGGCCCTGCTCGACCTCGTCTGCGACCTACATGTGCTCTCCCACCTGGAGCGAGACCGGGCCTGGTTCCTCGAGCACAGCCGGATGACGCCGGCGCGGGCGAAGGCGGTGACCGCGACGGTCAACGCGCTGTGCGGCGAACTGCGCCCGCACGCCGAGTTGCTCGTCGACGCGTTCGGCATCCCCGACGTCGTCCTCGCCGCGCCGATCGCCTTCTCTTCAGCAAGCGTTCAGGCGCAATCGTTGAAATAGGTCGACAGGGCGCGCCGAGCACCCCCGATCCGGTGACCGGCGTCAAACCCCCGACGCGACCGGCGCGCCCTGCCAAAAATGACTGCGGACATCTACTCCTTCCGAGGCATTTCCGGCCAATCGGCGCAATTCGGGAACCCTTGCGGTCGACGCTCGTGTTGTGCCCGCCATGTCCCTGTTGTCCTCTGCTGCCCTCGGCGCCGCGGCGCTCACCACCGTCGCGCTGACCGCAACAATCGGCGCGCACCCCGCCGCCGCGGCGACGTCGACGTACGCCGTCACGCACGCGACCGACCCGTACTCGGGCCGTTCGGTCGTCGTGCGCTGGACGCCGTGCGTCACTTCCGGCGGCGTCACGTCGACACACCCGATCACGTACGCGGTCAACACCGGCGGCTACCTGTCCCGGGTGACGTTCGTGCAGCGCGCACTCGCGCAGGTGAGCGCGGACAGCGGGCTGCGGTTCCGCTACGTCGGCACGACGAGCTACGTCCCGCGTTACGCCGTCTTGCACTACCCCACCGGCAACCGGCTGGTGTTCGAGGCGGCGCAGCAACGCGCCGCGACCCACGCCGAGCTCGTCATCGGCTGGGTACCGGGCACGCGCACGAACATGTTCAGCGGCCGCGAAGCCGGCGTCGGCACGGTCAGCTGGACCGGCAGCTCGCGCTCGCAACTGCGTGTCGTCGAAGGCGCCGCGCTGCTCAAGATCGGGGTGCCGCTGCGCGCCGGCTTCACCACCGGCGCCTCCGTGGGATCGTTGCTATTGCACGAAATCGGACACTCCGTGGGCCTCGACCACGTCGGCGCGACCAGCCAGATCATGTATCCCGTGCTCGGGAGTTACACCCCCGCGTCGTACCAGAGCGGTGACCGGACCGGGCTGCGTCTCGTCGGCCGTCCCGCCGGTTGCTTCGTGACCGCGCCGCTCGCCCCGCCGGACCCGGTCGCGATCGCGCGTTCGGCCGGAGTGAGCGTCACGCTCTAAGCGACGACCTAATACGTCCAGGAGATCGCCGCCGAGCCGTCCGGCGCGAACGCCAACGTGCCGTGCGAGCTGCGTACGTCGAACGTGAGAGGTCCGCTGACCGTCTGACCGGCGTCGAGTTGCGTGGTGTCGAGTTGCGCCGACGCGCCGGAGTACGGCGCATTGCCCATGAGCGTCGTCACCTTCCCCTGCCGGCTCACACGGACGAAGAAGTCGCCCGGCCCGATGTCGACCGAACTGGTGCCGGTGTTCGCGAGCGTCAGCACGAACGTGACGTAATAGCCGTGCGAGGGCGCGTACCCGTACGACGACGACAGCCGGTGCGTCGACACGCTCGGGCGCGACGCACGGATCCGGAGCGCGACGCCGGCCTGCGCCTGGAACGGCACGGTCGTACCGGCGCGGACGACCCGGCCGGAGCGGATGATCGTCTTGGTCGGCGCGGGCTTGACCACGGTCACGGTGGGCGTCGGCTGTGCTTGCGGCCGGTGCACCGGCCGGCTGCATCCGGCCGTCAGCGCCGCGAGGACGACGAGGCTCGCGACGGCGCGGACCGGCATGAGACCGGCGAACCGACGCGTTTCCACCCACCCAGTCTGCCCTGACCGAATCGCACGAATGGCCGAGTTGAGCCGACTGCTTCGCACGCCGACAACTTCCGGGTGAGCAGGCGTCGGTTCAGCGCGGTTGCCGTCGCCGTCGCAGCGATGGTGTCGGGATTGTCCGTCACGTTGGCAATTCCGGCGTCGGCGATGATCTCCGATCCCGCGACGAACGTGAACCCGTCACCCGACTACTGGCCGACGTGCACGAGCGACGGCGCGACGTCCGCGACGTGCACGTCCGCAGTGCTCGCCGCGATCGACCATGCCCGCTCGCTCGAAGGCGTCGGGCCGATGCAACTGCCGCCTGACTTCGCCACGATGACACCGGCGCAACAGACCTTCGTCGTCTCCAACCTCGAGCGCGTCGACCGCGGGCTGCAACCGGCGGCGGGCATGGTCTCGACTCTCGACAGCTCGGCGCAGACCGCTGCGAACAACGATGCCGATCCCACGCTCTCGTCGTGGACGATCGGCTCGTTCAACGCGAACCGCTGGGGCAGCAACTGGGCCGGCGACCTGAACGCGCTCGCGGCCGACTACGACTGGATGTACGCCGACGGCTGGGGCACCAACGGCAGCTTCAACATGGACTGCACCGGTCCCGGCGCGGCCGGCTGCTGGGGCCACCGGCACAACATCCTGTCGTCGTACGGCGGCGAGGAACTGATCACCGGAACAGCCAGCGCCGCGCAGTCGCAGTGGACGTCGATCGCGCAGATCTTCGTCGCCGGCTCGGGTACGTACCCCGCGTTCGTGCTGTCGTGGGCGACGGTCGTGGCGCACACGTCGGCCGCGACCATGCCACCGGGCACGTCGACTCCCCCGACCGGTTCGCAAGATCCGTCCGCGACGGCGATCGCGACGACCACGACGGTCCTCGCCGGGTACTCGGGCGCCGTGACCGGCCATCTCTCCGATCCCGTCACCGGCACCGCGGTGGCCGGCGCCGGCGTGTTCCTGTGCCATCGCACCGCATTGCAGAGCACCGGATCCTGTACGTCGATGCTGACCGACTCGTACGGCGCGGTGCACGTCGTCGTGCGCCCGACGGTCGCGACGACGTGGTGGCTGGTGTTCCCGGGCACGTCCGCGCTGGCCGCGTCGTCGAGCCCGGCGAAGACGATGCTGGTCAAGACCGCGATCGGCATAGCCGTCGCCCGAGCGACGACCGGCGGCTGGCGGCTGACCGCGTCGTTCGCGCCGGTGCGCGGGCAGCTGATGCGACTGCAGGTGCTGACGTCGACCGGCTGGCACACGCTCGTGAAGACGTACCTGAAGAGCCGGACGATGAGCTTCCACCTCGGCCGCGGCCGCTACCACGTCTGCACGGCGGCGGTCCGGGGGCTGCTCGCGAACTGCGCGTACAAGTACCTGCCGCTGTAGATGCGGCATGATGGGCGGCGAGATGACGACGCCCATCGAATCGCCCGGTGAATGGGACGACGCGTACCGCAAGGATGCGCCGCCACCGTGGGACATCGGCCGCCCCCAGGCCGCCTTTGCCGAGCTTGCCGAGGCCGGGTTGCTGTCCGGGTCGTTGCTCGACGCCGGCTGTGGCACCGGCGAGCACACGTTGCTCGCGGCTGCCCGCGGCGTGACGGCGTACGGCGTGGATCTGTCGCCGACCGCGATCGAGCGAGCACGGGCGAAGGCGGTCTCGCGCGGTTTGGACGCGCGGTTCGACTCGGGTGACCTGCTGACGATGTCGCTGCCGGCGGCGGCCTTCGACACGGTGCTGGACAGTGGTGTGTTCCACTCGTTCGACGACGCCGGGCGGGCGCGTTACGTCGAGGTGCTCACCGGTGTCGCGCGGCCGGGTGCGGTGCTGTACCTCATGTGCTTCAGCGAGCGGCAGCCGGGCGAATGGGGGCCGCGGCGGGTGACCGAAGCGGAGTTGCGCGCGTCGTTCGCGGACGGGTGGTCGGTGGAGCGGATCGAGCCGGCGACGTTCGAGATCAATCCGGTGCCGCAGGCCGACTCGGTCGACGCGTGGCTCGCGGTCTTCCGGCGCCGGCCGTGATTTCGTGGTCGTGAAGCGGTGGTCGAAGGTCGGCAACGGGCTCATGGTCGCGGGCTGGACCGTCGTGACGGTGGTCAGCGTGATCGTCATCCTACTGCGGGTCACGTAGAGATACCCGCTATCCTTTATGTGTGCGTAGCGGGGTTTGCGCCTGTGTCTGCGCGGCCGCGACCGCGTGTACGTCGTCGGTGACCCACGCGACCTTGCCGCCGGTGCCGGCCTGCGGCTGGGTGCACGTCGACCGCACGCTGGAGCGAGCCGCGATGCGGCACTCGACGGACGAGGCGATCGCCGCGCTACGGCTTGTGTCCGGCGCCAAGGTGTTGCGAGTTGACGCGGTCACGGCGGTGCTGCCGATCGCCGCGAAGGTCGCGTTGCCGCACGGGTCGCGCCGCTTGTGGCTGATCTACACGGCGGAGCCGAAGCCGGCGGGGGTCGACTCGGCCGAAGCCCAGACCCGAGTGCTCCGCATTGTGGACGACGAGACATTGCAGCCGGCGGGCGCGACCACCTGCCCCTAGCCCGCGCTCACTGTCCTGGCTGGTCACTCTATGCGTGAGGACGACCGGGTACATGTTGTCCGGACCCAACCCGCTGGCGGCTTGACGTTAAGCCTCGTAGTGGTTGGGGGTCCAGAGACAGGTGCAACCGCGCCCACCGCACCCGCCAGGGTCCATCGGCATCATCCGCATCAGCGTCATCCGCATCAGCGCCGATGCGCCTCACGTCGCCGCTCCCGAACAGATCGGTGCCGGCGCCGCGCGAGCCCGATCGCGCTTCGTGCGGGTGAACGAGCCGACCCCGCGCCTCTCGTGCGATTCAACGTCGCCGAATGGCTCCGGTCCTTCGTACCTTCGAAGCCATGACGCAGACCGACGCGTCCCGACCGAACGCCGGCGTCGCCGCGCCCAACCTCGGTGACCCGGCCGTCACGATCGACCTCGCCCGGTCCGAGCAGGACGCGCGCGCCGCGGTCGACGTCCTCGCGCAGGTGTGGTCGCGCGCGGACGGCGGCGAGCCATTGCCGCCCGAGCTGGCCTGGGCGTTCGCGCACTCCGGCAACTACGTCGCGCTGGCGCGCCGGGACGGCCACGCGGTCGGCGCGGCGATCGGGTTCCGCGGCGACGACGGGCATGCGCCGCTGCTGCACAGCCACATCATGGGAGTATTGCCCGGCTGGCAGGGACACGGCGTCGGCTACCGGCTCAAGCAACATCAACGGTCCTGGGCGATGGCGCACAACCTCGACCGGGTGACCTGGACGTTCGATCCGCTCGTCGCGCGCAACTGCTACTTCAACGTGGTCAAGCTCGGCGCTTCACTCACGCACTACTACGTCGACTTCTACGGGCCGATGGACGACGGCATCAACACCGGCGACGAAACCGATCGGTGCCTCGTCACGTGGCGCACGACGTCGTCGCGAGCCACCGCGGCCGCTGCCGGTGTGTTCACCACGGCCGATCTTCGTGCGGCCCGCGCCGGCGGAGCGGTCGAGACGCTGCGGCGCGATGCGGCCGGAGGTCCCGAGGTGCAGGTCGGCGCGGCCGATGTCCGGCTCGTCCAGGTCCCAGTCGACGTCGTCGAGCTCCGCCGTCGCGATCCCGCGCTCGCCCGCGAATGGCGGCTCGCGTTGCGCGAGGTGCTCGTCGCCGCGTTCGCCGACGGCCTCGAAGTCATCGGCGTCGACCACGACGGCTGGTACGTCGTCGGCCGGCCACCGGCCTGAATCGGCGAGGCCTCAGCCGCGCCGGTTCGCGGCCCGAGCCGACAGCGCCAGGCCGGCGACGCAGTAAGCCCCGAGCACCGCGAACGCGAGCGACTTGCTCACGCCGTAGTGACCGGTGAGGCCACCGCGAATGACGTCGGCCATATACGTCACCGGCAACACGCGGTGCACGTCCTGCAGCCACTCCGGCAGCCGGCTGAGCGGGAACTCGATCGGCGAGAACAGGAGCAACGCGATCGACAGGAATTGCGTGACCTGCGTCGTCGCCGTCGGCGGGAATGTCAGCGCGACGCCGTAGCCGACCGCCGCCGCGGTCAACGAGACGAGCACGATGGCCGGGATCACGAGACCGTCGACGTGGAAATGCAAATGAAACCGCCAGGCCGCGAGCAGCAGCGTCACCAACGTGCCCGGCAGTTGCACGAGCAGCCAGTACGAGACGTCGGCGACCATCGGCGCGAGCCGCGGCACCGGAAGCGCGGACACGTAGTCGTAGCGGCCGTTGACCCGTGCCAGCGCGGTTTCCTGCGGCACGAGCGTGAGCCCCATGAGGATCAACGTGAGCGTCGGCGCGCCGGTAGCGAAGAACAACGCGACCTCGGCGTCGACGTGCGGCACCAGATAGCTGAACCCGTAGATCACGCCGACGCCCAGCGCGATCTGGATCGTCACGAGCAGTACGAACAGCTGGCGGTTGCGCAGCATCTGCCAGCGGAACAACAGCACGCAGGCACACCAGCCTTGGCCGCTCATGCGGACGCCACTTCGGCCTGCACCCAGTTGGCGTAGACGTCCTCGAGCGACGCGGCGGCAACGCTGAACTCGGTGATGACGCCCAGGTCTTGCGCGCGCTGCGCCCACGTCACCGCATGACCCACGTCGGCGAGCTGCACTTGGGCGAGCAGCCGCCGGCCCGTCGTCGCCATCAACGTCGCCGACGCCGGCAGGTCGGGCGCCGGCCGATCCGGATCGAGCGTGCACTCCAGCCGTAACGGTGCCGCGAGCTCCGCCTTCAGCGTGCCCGGCGCGCCGATCGCCCGGACCCGCCCGCCGGCGACGATGGCGAGCCGGTCCACGCACCGCTCGGCCTCCAGCACGTTGTGCGTGACGAGCAGCACCGCGGCCCCGTCGTCGGCGAGCCGGCGGATCTGTTGCCACAACGCCCGGCGGCGCATCGGATCGACGTCGTTGGTCGGCTCGTCGAGCACGACGACCCGGCCGGGTACGACCGCGGCCATGCAGAAGCCGGTCAGCCGGGCCATGCCGCCGGACATCCGCACGGTCCGGTCGGCGACCTCGCCGAGATCGAGCGCGTCGAGCAGCTCGGCGGCCCGGCGGCGTACGGCGTCGCGGCGGCCGCCGCGTACGCAACCCACGATCTCGACGGCCTGCCGAGCGGTCAGACCCTCGACCGGCGCAGCCGCCTGCGGCTGGAAGCTGCACAGCCGCCGCGCCTCGTCCGCCCGCCGTACGACGTCGATGCCGTCGATCGTGATGGTTCCCGAGTCGGGCATGAGCAGCGCGAGCACCTGGCTCACGAGCGTCGTCTTGCCGGCGCCGTTCGGGCCGAGCAGGCCGAACACCTCGCCGGCGGCCGCGTCGAGGGTGATGTCGTCGTTGGCGAGGACGCCACCGCGGTAGGTCTTCGTCACGTGATCGATCGCCAGCATCGGCATCTCATCGCTCCAGGTTGGCGCCGCCGCGGATGATCCGGTCGTCGAGGCGGCGAAGCACGTCGTCCGGGCCCCGGACGGCGCCGAAGATGCGGATCCGCTCGATCGTCTGGTCGGCAAGCTCCGGCGTGACGCTGCCCTGGATTCGCAGGACGCCGATGACGAACAACGTCAGGCGCGTATTCGTCCGGCGGGCCGCGTCGAGCTCGGACTTCATCAGCAGCTGGTAGCCGACGCGCGAGCCCGGCATGACCCGCGCCACCGAATCCGGGTGCGCGTCGAGGACCAGGCGGATCCCGCTGCGGATGACGTCGGTGCGGCTGGCGTAGAGACCCTCGGCGACCAGCACGTCGATCTTGCCGAGCTCGGCCGCCGGGAGGTTGACGCACACCTTCTCGGTCTCCACCGGTGCTCCGTTCGTACTCCGTATAGATTCCATTCGGAGTATGACCGGGTTGCCTTCGCCGCGCAAGGCAGGGTCCGCGACGATGCTCGGCGTGGCCAGTACGACGCCGCCGCCCGTCGAGGAGTCCGCGCGACCGACGCTGCGGCTGCTGATCGAGCGCTTGCATCCGGCGGTGCTCGACATCGCGGCGGCGCCGCGCGGCCTCGACATCGAATCCGGGGATCCGGTGGTGCTCGACCCGGCCGAGCCGTTGGAGGCCGGCCCGAACAGCGTGGTCCTCGCCGTCGGCGTCGACTCCGACCTCGCGCGGGTGGATCTGCTGCGCCGGCTGGCCGAGACCGGCGCCGCGGCCGCGGTCATCAAGCACGCCGGCCCGCTCGACGAGAGCGTTCGCGACGCCGCCGCCGACAGCAACGTCGCGCTGCTCGTGGCCCCGCGCGCGTTGTCGTGGGGCCAGCTCTACACCCTGCTGCTGACCGCGGCGCGGACGGTGCCGGCGGTGACGGCGGCGGTCACCGAGGCGCCGCTCGGCGACCTGTTCGCGCTGGCCGACGCCATCGCCGCGGCCGTCGGCGGGGCGACGACGATCGAGGACCCGTCCAACCGGGTGCTCGCCTACTCCAACCTCGGCCATGCGATCGACCCCGCGCGGCAAGAGACGATCCTCGGCCGCGAGGTCCCCGCCGACTGGATCCAGCGGCTGCACGACGCCGGCGTGTTCCGCCGCCTGTGGCACACCGACGAGGTCGTGCGGATCGCCGACTTCACCGCGGCCGACACGGAGTACCTCCCGCGGATCGCGGTCGCGGTCCGCGCCGGCGGGGAACTGCTCGGCAGCATGTGGGTCATCGAAGGCGATCAGCCGCTCGGCGACGACGCGGTCCGGGCGCTGCGCGACGCCGCCGACATCGCCGCGCTGCACCTGTTACGGCACCGCGCGGCGACCGACGTCGACCGGGCGCGCCGATCCACCGCTCTGGTCGGCCTGCTCCAGGGCACCGAGCAGGGCGACGTCGCGCGCGACCTGCTCGGCGTCGACGTCGACCATCCGGTGGTCGTGATCGGGTTTGACGCCGGCGACGCCGGCGACGCGACCGCCGTCGTGGCGGCACAACGGCTCGCCGATCTCGTCGCGGTCTACTGCGAGTCCTACCGCCGTACGTCGCTGTGCGCCGTCGACCGCGGCCGCGTCTACGCGCTGGTGCCCGGTGACAGCGCTCGCGACGTCGATGCCGCGGTCGGGTTGGCGACCGCGGTCGTGGACCGCGCGCGGCAGGCGCTGCGGCTGGACGTGCGGGCGGGAGTCGGCAGCCGGGTCGCCGGGCTCGACGGCGTGGCGGCCTCGCGCCGAGAGGCGGACGAAGTACTCGAAGTGCTCGCCGCACGCACCGGCATGGACGTCGGCACGATCGACGCGGTGCGGGCGCCGGTCATCCTGTACCGGCTGCGCGCGGTCGCGGCCGCGCACCCCGAACTCGCGATCGGCCGAGTGGCCGCGCTCGCGGAGCAGGACGCGGCCAAGGGCACGTCGTGGGTGCAGACCCTGCGCGCGTACTTCGACGCGTACGGCGACATGGCCGCCGCAGCCGCCGAGGTCAACGTGCACCCCAACACGTTCCGCTACCGGCTGCGCCGGATCACCGACCTGTTCGGGCTCGACCTCGACGACCCCGACGAGCGGCTGGTCGCCGAGCTGCAGCTGCGCTTTCTCGATGCGCCGTAGAGACGATGATCGCTGTGCCACGCGCACAGCGATCGGGCCGGCAGTTGGTGACCGCGGACGACGACGCCGTACGCCGCCGCGGCAGACGATGAAGCCCAGGCAGGCGACCGGTCGGACCGGCAAGGAGGCGCAGGTGCGGCTCGCGCGCGCGGCACGGAGCGTCGCCGCCGCGACCGCCGCGCTCACGCTGACCGCCGGCTGCGGCCTCGGGCACCTGCAGGACCTGAACTTCCGCGTGGACGACCGGCTGCACTTCGTCACGCCGAAAGACCGATCGAAGGTGCAGCTGCCGCTCACGATCCGGTGGCGCATGCACGGCTTCACGGTCGCGGCTGCCGGGTCGGCCGCGCCACGCCGCGACGCCGGCTACTTCGCGCTGTTCGTCGACCGGTCGCCGATCCAGCCGGGGCAGACGATGAAGGCGATCTGCAAGGCCGACCCGTTCGAGCGCGGCGACGCGGCCTGCCCCACGATCGCCTACCTGCAAGGTCAACTCGTCTTCCCGACGACCAGCGACAGCGTGACGCTCGACCGCATCCCGAACCTGCCCGGCAGCAAGGACAGCGTGCAGCTGCACACGTTCATCGTCGTGCTGCTCGACACCGCCGGCCACCGGATCGGCGAGAGCGCGTGGGAGCTCGACCTGCGACTGCCGAGGATCGGCGGATGAGCGTCGCCGACCGGGAGGCCATCCGGGACATCGAGCAGACGCGCGACGCGTTGCGGGAGCAGGCGCGCGCGACGCTCGGCGTGATCGGTGACGAGCGGACGGCGTCGTTCCACCAGCTGGTCCGTCGCTACGGGCTGTCGTACTACCCGCTCATCGCGCTCGGCCTGCTCTACATGACGGACTCGTTCCAGGTCTACGCATTCACCGTCCTCGCGCCCGACATCAGCCGGGCGTTGGGCATCTCGATCGCCGTCATCGGCGCGTCGTTCTCGTTGCACCGGATCGCGATCGGGATCGCCCCGTTGCCGGTCGCGTGGCTGTCGCAACGACGGGCCCGGCGCGCGATGCTCTGCATCGTCACCGGGATCGGGTGGAGCTTCATCACGTTGTTCACCGGCTTCGTCACGTCGCTGCTCGGTCTGTTGGGCATCCTCATGCTCGACGGCCTCACCACCGGATCGGTGCTCGCGCTGCACACACCGCTCGTGATGGACAGCTATCACCCGGAGACGCGAGTCCGTGCGGTGTCGGCGTACAACGCGATCGGCTCGTTCGGCCTGTTCGCGTCGCCGCTGTTCGTCGCCTTGCTCGCCGGCGTGCTCGGCTTCACCTGGCGCGGCGTGTTCCTCGTCATGGGCGCGACCTCGGTCGTCATCACGTTGTTCGCGATCGGCCTGCGCGATCCCGGCTTCGGCAAGTGGGACACCGAGCGGCTGCGCGCGAGTGTCCGCGAGGTCCACGGCGAACCGGCCGACGTACTCAGGAGCGACGAGGTCGCGCTGGGATTCTGGGAGATCTGCCGGCGGATCATGCTCATCCCTACGAACCGCCGGCTGATGGCGGGCGTCGCGGTCCTCGGCCTGCTCATCGTGCCGCTCAACGTGTTCATCTCGTTCTTCCTCGACCAGCGCTGGAACCTCGGTGCCGGCGGCCGCGGCGTATTCTTCGCCTTCTATTCCGGCTGCAGCGTCGTCGCCCTGCTCGGGTACGGCGGTCGCGGCGAGAAGCAGTTCCGCGCGTCACCGCGATTCGTGATGCGCGGGTGCGGTGTCCTGCTCGGCTTCGGTGTGGTGCTCATCGCGGTCGGCGGCGCGATGCCGTGGTTCTGGCCGATGATCGCCTGCTTCGGCGTCGCCGGCGCGGCCATCGGCCTGCTGACGCCGTTGCTCTACGTGTGCCTGCTCTCGATCGTGCCGGCGAACGCGCGACCACACGCGCAGGCGCTCGCCGCGATCTTCCAGGCGGTCGGTGGTGTCATCGGGGCGCTGCTGCTCGGCAGCGTGCAGGCGCAGTTCGGCGTCGTCGGCACGATGATCTCGATCGCGATCCCGGGCGTCATCGGCGCTGCGATCATCGGCAGTGCCGGCAAGCTGATCGATCGCGACCTCGATCGGATGATCGACGAGGTGCTCGAGGACGAGGAGATCAGGCGGTTGCGTTCCGCCGGCCGCCCGCTGCCGATGCTCGCCACCCGCTCGATCGACTTCTCGTACGGGCAGTTGCAGGTGCTCTTCGGCGTCGACTTCACCGTCGACGACGGCGAGATGGTGGCGCTGCTCGGCGTGAACGGCGCCGGCAAGTCGACGCTGCTGAAAGTGATCTCCGGCATCGGCCTGCCCACTCGCGGCACCATCCGCTATCGCGGGCAGGAGATCACCTACCTCGACGCGGAACGCCGGCTGCGCCTCGGCATCACGCAGGTGCCGGGCGGGCGCGCCGTCTTCGGCCCGATGACGGTCGTCGAAAACCTGCGCAGCTACGGCTACTCGATGGCCGGCAACCGGCGCGCGGTGGAGCGGGCGATCGACACCTGCTTCGACGCGTTCCCTCGTCTCGCCGAACGGCGCAACTCGACGGCGGCCACGCTGTCGGGCGGCGAGCAGCAGATGCTCGGCTTGTCCAAGGCGCTCATGCTGCGGCCGCGGCTGCTGCTCATCGACGAGCTCTCACTCGGCCTGGCACCGGTGATCGTCGGTCAGTTGCTCGACATGGTGCGCCGCATCAACGACGACGGCACCGCGGTCGTGCTGGTCGAGCAGTCCGTGAACATCGCGCTCAACCTCGTCGAGCATGCGTACTTCATGGAGAAGGGCGAGATGCGCTTCGACGGTCCGGCCGCGCAGCTGCTCGAACGCGACGACCTGCTCCGTGCCGTCTTCCTCCACGGTGCTGCTGCGGCCGGATGACCGCCGTCGCCGACTCATTCCGCAGCCGCGCTTGGTTGCCGCCGCGGCGCATCGTCGTGCAGCTGGCCCTGTTCGTCGCGGCCGTCGTCGCGGCGAAGCTCGCCACCGCCGTGCTCGATGCGCAGGGTGTCATCCACGCGTCGACACCGTTGCCGGTCGTCGTGCTCGGCACGATCGTCGGGCTCACGTACGGGCTGCTCGCGGTCGGCCTCGTCCTCATCTACCGGACGAACCGCATCATCAACTTCGCGCACGGGCAGATCGGCGCGTTCGGTGCGGCGTTCTTCGGCCTCGCCGCGGTCAGGTGGCACATCCCGTACTGGATCGCGTTCGTCCTGGCGCTCTTCGTTGCAGCAACAACCGGCGCCGCGGCCGAGACCGGCGTCGTACGGCGGCTCCGATCGGCACCGCGGCTCATGAGCGTCGTCGCGAGCCTCGGCGTGGGTCAGGTGCTCGTCGTGTTCGCGGTGCTGATCAACCCGCAGTCCACCGCCGGTTCGACCTACCCGCAGCCTGCCGGGCTGCCGGTGTTCACCGTCGGCGCGTTGCGGGTGACGCCGGCGTACTCCGGCATGCTCATCCTCTCGCCGCTCGTCGTCCTCGGCCTCGCGGTCTTCTTCAAGCGCAGCCGCTTCGGCCTCGCGATCCGCGCCGCCGCGGCGAACCCCGAAGCGGCGCGCATGTCCGGCATCTTCGCCAGCCGGATGTCGTCGTTCGCGTGGGCGATCGCCGGCGCGCTGTCGGCGTTCACGGCGATGCTCACCGCACCCACCGCCGGCTATGTCACCGGCGACAGCTTCGGTCCGGAGTTGTTGCTGCGCGCGATGGCCGCGGCCGTGATCGGCCGGATGCAGAACCTGCCGGTCGCGCTCGCCGGCGGCGTCGCACTGGGGATCGTCGAGCACGTCCTGCTGTGGAACTATCCGCGCTCGCCCGGCCTCGTCGAGGTCGCGCTATTCGCCGTGATCCTCTGCGCACTGTTGGTGCAACGCCAGCGAAGCGGCCGGGACGAGGAGAAGGGAAGTTGGGCCGCCGTACAAGCACTGCGACCGCTACCGCGCCAGGTGCAGCAACTGCGCGCGGTGCGCGCGCTCGCGCCGGCCCTCGCCGTTTCGGCGCTGGCGTTCCTCGCGCTGCTGCCGCTGTTCATCACGAACAGCCTGGCGGTGACGTTCACGGGCTGGATCGGGTTCGCGATCGTCGGGCTGTCGATCGGCGTCCTCACCGGGCTCGGCGGGCAACTGACGCTGGGCCAGTTCGCGGTGGCGGCGATCGGCGCGGTCATCTCGTACAAGGTGTCGAGCCGGATCGGCGAGTTCCCGCTCGCGTTGCTCTACGCCGGTCTCGGCGCCGGCGTCGTGTCCGTCGTCATCGGGCTGCCCGCGCTGCGCATCCGCGGGCTGATGCTGACGGTCACCACGCTCGGCTTCGCGCTCGCGACGTCGGCATGGCTGCTCAGCCAGTCGTGGATGCTCGGCAGCGGCCGCAACCCGGGCCGGCCGACCGGATGGCCGTTCGGCGGCCCGCTCGACACGGGCCACAGTTACTACTACTTCGCGCTCGCGCTGTTCGTGCTCTCGCTGCTGCTGGCGCTCAACGTACGGCGCAGCGGGTTCGGGCGGCTGCTCGTCGCCATCCGCGACAACGAGGACAACGCCCGCGCGTTCACGATCCGGGCGAGCGTCGTCAAGATGCAGGGGTACCTGCTCGCGGGATTCATCGCGGGCATCGGCGGCGCCACGGTCGGGCACTCGCTGTCGAGCATCGACGTCTCGACCTTCCCGCCGACCGCCAGCATCGAGGTCGTCGTGATGACCGTGCTCGGCGGCGTGTCGGTGCTGATCGGGCCGGTGATCGGCGCGGTCTGGATCCTCGGGCTGCCGCAGCTCGACATCGGCAACATCGGGTTGTTCGCGTCGAACGCGGGCGTGCTCATCGTGATCCTCATGTGGCCGGGCGGTCTCGTCCAGGCGATCGATCCGTTGCGGTTGCGCGTGATCCGTGCCTTGGCCCGGCGCCACGGCGTCGACTTCGATCCGGCCGAACCGCTCGCGGCCGAGCCCGAAACCGGCGCTACGGCGCAGGTGTCGCTCGTGGACCTACGTGCCCGCGATCGCGCCGGCGAACCGGCGCAACGGCGGCCGGCGCTCGGTACGACGCTGCTCGAAGCCCGTCACCTCAGCAAGCGCTTCGGCGGCGTCGTCGCCGTGCACGACGTCTCGCTTCGGGTCCGCGCAGGTGAGACCGTCGGCCTGATCGGACCGAACGGAGCCGGCAAGACGACGACGTTCGAGTTGCTCGGCGGCTTCACCCGGGCCGACACCGGCCGGGTCATGTTCGACCGTCGCGACGTGTCGGCGCTCGGGCCCGAGGATCGCGCGAAGCTGGGTCTGATCCGGTCGTTCCAGGACGCGGCGCTGTTCCCGACGATGACGGTCCGCGAGACCGTGATGCTCGCGTCGGAGCGGGTACGGCCGACGCGCTTCCTCGCCTCGACACTGGGCGTCACCGTCGGCGAGCGGGCGAAGGCACGCCGCGCCGACGACCTCATCTCCGTCCTCGGTCTCGATGCGTACCGCGACAAGCAGATCCAGGAGCTGTCGACGGGCACCCGGCGCATCGCCGAGATCGCCTGCCTTGTCGCGCTCGATCCCGTCTGCCTGCTGCTCGACGAACCGTCGTCGGGGATCGCGCAACGGGAGAGCGAAGCGCTCGGTCAGCTGCTCGTCGATCTCAAGCGGCAACTCGACCTCACGCTCGTCGTCATCGAGCACGACATCCCACTCGTGATGGGCATCTCGGATCGCATCATCGCGATGGCCGACGGCGTCGTCATCGCCGAAGGGACACCGGACGTCGTCCGCCGCGACCCCGCCGTCGTCGACGCGTACCTCGGCGGCAGCGTCGACGCGATCGGACGTTCCGGCGTGCAAGTGACGGCGAACGCGGGGACCGACATCGAGAACCTGCTGCGCGGCGTCCGCGGGCTCGGCAAGACCAAAGCGCGCACGTTGGTGGCGACGTTCGGCGGCAACGGCGCGCTGCACCAGGCGAGCGTCGACGACCTGCAACGCGTGCCCGGCGTCGGGCCGGAGCTCGCCCGGCGGATCCGGGCCGCGCTGGACGACGCGGACGTCACGTCGCCTCTTGTCCGGATCGACAAGTGACCGGTACGGATTGTTCCGGCCCGACAAAGACTGCTTGTCGCGACCGTCGATAACGTCCCGCGCGCCGAAGCCAACGCCGTCGCAGGACAGGAGACATCATGCACCGCAATATCGGGCTACTCGTCGTTGCCGCCGTCGTCGGCGCATCGACGGCCACCGCCGCCGCGAGCACGGGGACGACCGCAGACACGACCGACCGCCAGGCCGTCGTGCACACGGCCGACGTGATGAAGGCGGCGGCGACCGTCGATCACGGCATCGTCATGCAGCGGATCGCGTCGGCCGCGCAGGTCAGCGGCACCGCAACCGAGGGCGTCTCTGCCGCGGCCGTCGTCAACGACACCCGACAGGTCCGGTTCGCCGCGGTGTCCGTCGCCGGATTGTCCGGTACGGCGCGGCAGACCGCGAGCCGCTGGAACGCGCTCGTCGCGAACGGCGAGGTCGGCACCGCGCAACGCCAGCTGGCCAACGACGCGGCCGTCGTGGCACATGCGCTCACGACGATGCGGCCCACCTCCGCGGCGGCGATCTGCTGCCCGGTGCAGTGCGCCCTCGACACGGCCGACACGGTTCTGCTGGTCGCGTTCTTCGTCGAGGTCGACGCGGTGTTCATCCCGCAGGACTGCGGCGCGAACGTGGGCTGCCTGGAGAACAACGAGAACGCCGCGATCGGCGCGCAGGAGTTCTTCACCGTGATCCTGCTCGAGGCCGACATCAACTGTTTCCTGTTCGGATAGAACAGGTGTCATGACCGACCGGATAGCCCAGGTGCTGGCCGAGTCGCCCATCGTCGACGGGCACAACGACCTGCCCTGGGCGATGCGGCTGGCCGGCACCGACCTCGACGCCACCGACCTCACCGGTCCGCTCCCGCAGTTCCACACCGACTTGGAGCGGCTGGCGGCCGGTGGCGTCGGGGTGCAGTGGTGGTCGGTCTACGTACCGTCGGACCGGCCCGAGGACGAGGCGCTGCGGACGACGATCGAGCAGGTGCATCTCGTGCACCGGATGGTCGCGCGCCACCCGGACCGGCTCGTGCTCGCCCGCAACGCGGACGAGGTCGAGAAGGCGCTGGCCGACCGTAAGATCGCCTCGCTGATCGGCGCCGAGGGCGGGCACAGCATCGGCGGATCATTGTCCGGGCTCTGGGCGTTGCACGCTCTCGGCGTGCGCTACCTCACCCTCACCCACAACGACAACACCGCATGGGCCGACGCCGCCACCGACGAGCCGCGCACGAACGGGCTGAGCGAGTTCGGTCGTGAGGTCGTACGCCGGATGAACGAGTTGGGCGTCATCGTCGACCTCTCGCACGTGTCGCCGGCGACGATGGCAGCGGCGCTGGAGACGACGAGCAAGCCGGTGATGTTTTCGCACTCCAGTGCCCGCGCGCTGGTCGACCACCCGCGCAACGTTCCCGACGACATCCTGCACGAGCTCGCCGGCAACGGCGGCGTGTGCATGGTGGCGTTCGTGCCGCAGTTCGTCGACGAGGCGTACCGGGCCTGGGACGACGGGGGTGGTGCCGGACCGAAACCGGTCGTGACCGTGCGGCAGGTCGCCGACCACGTCGAGCACGTCCGCGAGGTCGCCGGCGTCGACCACGTCGGTCTCGGCGGCGACTTCGACGGCTGCCCCGACCTGCCGCAGGATCTCGGCGACGTCTCGACGTACCCGCGATTGCTCGATGAGCTCGCGCAACGAGGCTGGTCAAACGCCGACCTGATGAGGCTCACCGGCCGCAACGCGCTGCGCGTGCTCGCCGACAACACGAGCGCCGCCGCACCTGCGTGATCATGGCGTTCGCTGCCGTCCAACGCCATGATCACGAAGCCCGGGCCACCCTGCTGGGCCGCGTCAACCCCGGACCGTCTCCACCGCGGTCGTCACGTCGGCCAGCACGTCGGCGAGAACGTCCACCCCGATGCCGGGCCCGGTCGGCACCCGGATGTGCCCGTCGTCGAGGACGAACGGCTCGGTGATGTCGCGCGCATAGAACCGCCCGGAGGCCGACACGTCACCCGGCAGCGTGAACTCCGGGCCGGCCGCCAGCGCGGCGTTCGCGCCGCGGCCGATGCCGGTCTCGAGCATCCCGCCGCACCACACCGGCACCCCGTTGGCCGCGGCGACGGCGGCGATCCTGCGCGCCTCCAGGTAGCCGCCGACCCGTCCGGGCTTCACGTTGATGATCTGGCAGGCGCCGAGCGCGATCGCGTCCGCCGCCGCCCGCGCCGACGTCACCGACTCGTCGAGACACACCGGAGTCGCGATGCGCTTCGCGAGCTCGGCGTGCCCGCGCAGGTCGTCCTCGGCCAACGGCTGCTCGATCAGCAACAAGCCGAACGGATCGAGCTCGGCCAGCCGGCGAGCGTCACCGAGGGTGTACGCGGTGTTCGCGTCGACCTGCAACAGCAACTCGTCGCCGAACCGCTCCCGCACCGCGCGGACCGGCTCGACGTCCCAGCCCGGCTCGATCTTCAGCTTGATCCGGACGTAGCCCTCCGCGAGGTAGCCGCCGACGACGTCGAGCAGCTGCGCGATCGTGTCCATGATCCCGACCGACACACCGGACGGAACGCGGTCGCGCACCGCACCGAAGAATGTCGCGAGTGACTGCCCGGCGGCGCGCAACTCGGCGTCGAGCAGCGCCATCTCCAGGGCCGCCTTCGCCATCGGATGGCCTTTGATCGGCGCGAGCAGGTGCGCGACCTGACCGGCCGTCACGTCGCCCGCCGCGAACAGCCGCGGCAGCAGGAACCGGCGGACGACATCCTCCGCCGCGTCGATGTACTCGGACGAGTAGAGCGGTGCGCCCATCGCGACGCACTCGCCCCACCCCTCGCCGTCCGGAGTGACGGCCCGGACGAGCAGCGCGTCCTTCGTCGTCTCGGTGCCGAACGACGTACGGAACGGTGCGACCAAGGGGAGCGAGATACGCCGCAGCTCGACGGCCGTCAGCTTCACGACGCGACACTAGTGCCGGCGGGCGGACGGAAACCTCATCCGCTGCCACGAGGCGTGCGCCGCCGGTTGGTACCGGCCGACGATGCCGCGTGATCATGAGCGCGCGATGCTGGACGCACCCGAGCGAAGGGCAGGACCACCCGGGCAGATGGCGAAACCAGCGGGCGTGAGCAGGCGGCGTAGCGGGCAACGCGCTGCGCTGCTGGCCGTCGCCGTCGCCGTACCGCTCGGTGGGCTGCTCGTCGGCTCCGCGCACGCCGCCGACCCGTCGGCGACCGTCGGCGACATCGCCGAGGCGTGGTACGCGTCGGCCCCGATCGACGTGTGCTCGACCCCACTCGGTTGCCCGCCGCAACAGGTCCCGACCTCGCCGTACCCCGCCGGCAGCCTGCACGTCGGCGTCGCGAGCGGCCAGGAGACCGCGCGCAGCTACCTGCAACCCGACCTGAGCCGGCTGCCCTTCGGCGCCACCCTGCTGAGCGGAACGATGACGCTGCACGTCGACACCGCGAACACCGACGGCTCGTTGTCGGTGGCAAGCACGAAGATCCTCGCCTGCCTGGTCACCGCACCGTTCAGCGACGGCACTCAAGGTTCGCCGACGAAGCCCCCGGCGACCGACTGCACCACGTCGGCGAAGCCGGTGTACGACGCGAAGAGCGCCGCGTTCACCCTCGACCTCACGACGTTCCTGCAGGCATGGAACGCCGGCAAGCAGCAGCTCGGCATCGCCCTCGTGCCGAACCAGAGCGAGGTCGGCCAGACCGACGCGTGGCACGTCACGATCGAGGGTCGCAAGCAGTCCGGCGCGAAGCCCGTGACGTCGACGATCAGCTACCGCGCGCCCGCACCGGACGCCGGTTTCGGAATACCGGGCGGCGCACCGATTTTCGTCCCGCCACAACCTGCGCCGGTGACCGTACCGCCGGTGCCATTGCCGGCATCCGCGTCGCCGGCGCCGGTGCCCGCACCGGTCGTCGCGCCGCAGTCGCCGGCGGCAGCACCGCTTGCGCAGCGACCGGTCGCGTTCGCGGGTCCGATCCAGAACCCGGCCGCGTTCCTCGCACCGCTCGCGCTGCTCGCCGGGGTCGTCTTCTTCGCCCGGCTGTTCACCCGCGACGCGACTCCGCGAAAGGCGTCGTCATGACGTCGGCGGGCGGGCTGCTCGACGACGTCGCCGCGATCGTCGCGTGCGAGTCGCCGTCGGACGACCTCGCCGCGGTCACCCGCTGTGCCGACGTCGTCGCCGAGGTCGGGCAACACCGGCTGGCGCTGCCCGCCGAACGGGTCGACATCGACGGGCGCGCGCACCTGCTCTGGCAGTTCGGCAAGGCGGGCTCGCCGCGCGTCGTGCTGCTCGGGCACCTCGACACCGTGTGGCCGATCGGCACTCTTGCCCGGTGGCCGTTCGCCGTCGACGGCGACACGATGACCGGCCCGGGCGTGTTCGACATGAAGGCCGGCCTCGTGCAGTTGTTCGCCGCGGTGCAGTCGCTGACCGACCGTGACGGGATCGCGATCGTCGTCACCAGTGACGAAGAGATCGGCTCGACGAACGGGCAGGCGCTGATCGAGGACACCTGCCGCGACGCGAACGCGGTGCTCGTCCTCGAACCGAGCGCAGACGGCGCGCTGAAGATCGCGCGCAAGGGCGTCGGCATGTTCCGGATCGACGTACTCGGCCGCGCGGCGCACGCCGGCCTCGAGCCGCACAACGGCATCAACGCGTCGGTCGAGGCCGCGCACGTCATCCTCGCCGCGGCCGGCCTTGGCCGCGCCGATGCCGGCACCACCGTCACGCCGACCGTCGTCACGAGCGGTACGACGGTCAACACCGTTCCGGCGAACGCGAGCGTCGCGATCGACGTACGGGCCGAGACGGTCGCCGAGATGCAACGGGTCGAGCAGGCGCTCGAATCGCTGTCGCCGCAGCTGCCCGGTGCGTCGTTGAAGCTGGTGACCCGATCGTCTCGGCAGCCACTCGAGCGGTCGATGTCGGCCGAGCTTTTCGCCCGCGCGCAACGGCTCGCCGCCGGCGCCAGGCTCGATGAGCTCGCCGGCGTCGCGGTCGGCGGCGGGTCGGACGGCAACATCACCGGCGGCCTCGGCGTACCGACGCTCGACGGGCTCGGCGCGGTCGGCGGCAACGCGCACGCGGAAGGTGAATGGGCCTCGATCTCCGCGATGGCGCAACGCGCCGCGCTCGTCGCTGCTCTCGTACGTGATCTGCTGGAGGACACCCCATGACGAACGCCAGCCTCATGTCGGAGCCGCGCGAGAACGACACCCTCGGGATCGACGACGGCGGGCGCCGCGGGCGGTGGCGGATGCTCACCGACCCCGCCTCGCTGCTGCCGACGCTGATCGGCGTCGCCGTCGCGGCGATCGGCTTCACGCTCATGGGCATCGGGTGGGCGAAGGTGGCCGGGCTCACCGAGGTCTGGCAGCAGATGCCGTACCTGCTCTCCGCCGGCTTGCCCGGCCTCGGCCTCGTGATGACGGGCCTCGTGATCGTCAACGTCAGCGCGCGGCGGCAGGACGCGGCGGCGCGGGCCCGGCAGACGGAGGCGCTGTCCGAGGCGTTGGGCGAGTTGCGGCGGACCTTGCGATGAGACGGCGTCTTCGCGCGTTGCGGATCGCGTTGCGGGACGCGGGCGTCCAGGCCGTCGTGGTCCTCGTCGCGCTCGCGGCCGGCGGGTTCGTCATGCTCGGCGTCGGCTGGCATGGCGCGGCGGGCACGCCGTACGTGCCGTTGCAGCTGCCGTGGTTCGTCTCGGGCGGGCTGCTCGGTCTCGCCGTGATCGGCATGGCCGTCGGCGGGTGGAGCATCCACCTCGGCCGCCGCTGGGATGCCGAGCATCGCGACGCGGTCGAGACGCTCGTCCGCGATGCCATCGCCCTCAGCGAGGACATCCGCAACGGGCGCGCGACGCTCGCGCGCCGGCGCTGAGGCGGGCGTAACGCAGTATCCGACCGGCGATGTCGGCGACCACAATCCGGCGGCCCGGCGTTGTGCCGCCTGCACCATGCCGCGCGGGGCGGACTGAACGGAGACTGGCGGCATGCCCGCCACCCTCGTCATCCGCGGCGGCACGGTCGTCGACGGCACGGGGGTGCCGGCGCGGCAAGCAGACGTCGCGGTCGACGGCGACCGCATCGTCACCGTCGGCGCGATCGAGGGCACGGTCGATGCGGTCGAGCTCGACGCCACCGGCCTGGTCGTCGCGCCGGGCTTCGTCAACGTGCTGAGTCACGCGTGGGGAAGCCTGCAACGAGACGGCAGCGGCGCCTCCGAGCTCATTCAGGGCGTCACCACGGAGGTGTTCGGCGAGTCGTTCTCGCTCGGCCCGTCCGACGGCCGGCTGACCGAGGCGATGCGGCCGTGGGCCGGGCTCGGCGAGAGCGCGCAGGTCGAGTTCGACCGGCTGTCGGAGGGTCTCGACCATCTCGAACGGCTCGGCGTCGCGCCGAACGTGGCCAGCTTCATCGGCGGCGTGAACCTGCGCGTCATCGGCGCCGGCTTCGACGACCGGCCACTCGAACGAGCCGAGCTCGACCGGTTGCGCGCGCTCGTCGACGAGGAGATGGCCGACGGCGCGCTCGGCATCGGCACCGCGCTGATCTACCCACCCGGCCGGTTCGCCCGGACCGACGAGCTGATCGCGCTCTCGACCGTCGTCGGCCGTCATGGCGGCACGTACATCTCGCACATGCGCAGCGAGGGCGACCAGTTCCTCGAGTGCCTCGAAGAACTGCTGACGATCGGCATCGAGGCGGCGTGCCGTACCGAGGTCTGGCATCTCAAGGCGGCGGGGCAGGACAACTGGCCGAAGATGAAGCTCGCGATCGAGCGCATCGATCAAGCGCGTGCGGCGGGGCAGCCGGTCGCCGCGAACATGTACCCGTACACCGCCGGCGGGACTGCGCTGGCGGCGTCCATCCCGCCGCAGTTCCACGTCGGCGGGCCGGCCGCGCTGGTCGAGCGACTCCGCGATCCGCAGCTACGCATCCAGATGGCAGCGGCGATGCGCGAGCCGTCGGACGAGTTCGAGAACCTCTTCTACGGCGCCGGCTTTGGCCACGGGATCATGTTCGTCACCGACCTCGCCGACGGCACGCGCGCGGCCGGCAAGCGGCTCGACGAGGTCGCCGCCGAGCTCGACCTCGACCCCGCGGATGCGTTGCTCGAACTGGTCGCACGCGATCCCGGCCAGGGCGCGCTCTACTTCCTGATGGACGAGGACAACGTCCGGCTCGGCCTGTCCCAGCCGTGGGTGTCGATCGGCTCGGATGCGGAGGCGCATCCGGCCGAGCCGCCGTTCACCGACGCCGCGACGCACCCGCGCACCTACGGCACGTTCGCCAGATTCCTCGGCCACTACTGCCGCGACGAGGGTCTCGTCCCGCTGCCCGACGCCGTACGGCGGATGACGAGCCTGCCCGCCGACAACTTCGGCCTCGTCGATCGCGGCCAGCTGGAGCCCGGCCGGTTCGCCGACATCGCGGTCTTCGACCCGGACGAGGTCATCGACCGGGCGACGTACGAGAACCCGCACCGGTACGCGGCCGGCATGCGGCATGTCGTCGTCAACGGCAGGGTCGTCGTACGCGACAACGAAGTCACATCCGAACGACCCGGCCGGCGGCTGCGCCGCGGCGCCTGAGAGGACAGACCGATGAGCACCGAAGAGCTGCAACGCAAACTCACCGAGCTCGCCACCGAGCTCGACGTCCCCGGCGTCTCGGTCGGTGTCCTCGTCGACGGCGAGGAGCACTACGCGTTCCACGGCGTCACCAGCGTCGAGAACCCGTTGCCGGTCGACGAGACGACGTTGTTCCAGTTCGGCTCGACGGGCAAGACGTACACCGCGACCGCCGTCATGCGACTCGTGGATCAGGGCAAGCTCGCCCTCGACGAGCCGGTGCGCACGTACCTGCCGGAGTTCACGCTGCGCGACGAGGACGTCGCCGCGAAGGTCACCGTGCTGCAGCTGCTCAACCACACCGCTGGTTGGGAAGGCGACATGATGGACGACACCGGCAACGGTGACGACGCGCTCGAGAAGTACGTCGCGCAGATGGCGCGGCTGCAACAGGTCACCCCGCTCGGCGCGACCGTGTCGTACAACAACGCGTCGCTGTCCGTGGCCGGCCACATCATCGCGCGGATCCAAGGAACGACATACGAGAAAGCGATCCGCGACCTGCTGCTCGAGCCGCTCGGGATGGACCACACGTTCTTCTTCCCGAACGAGATCATGACCCGCCGCTTCGCCGTCGGGCACCGCCGCGACGAGGACGACGGCAGCATCACCATCGCCAGGCCGTGGGCGCTGCCGCGCGGCAACGCACCCGCGGGCGGGATGTCGGCGAACGCACGCGACCAGATCGCGTGGGCGAAGTTCCACTTGGGCGACGGCACCGCGCCGGACGGCACCCGGCTGCTGTCGACGGAGCTGCTCGACCTGATGAAGCAGCCGACGATGTCGATGCAGGGCAGTGCCCTCGGCGACTACGTCGGGATCAGCTGGCTGCTGAAGGACGTCGCCGGCGTACGGCTCGTCGGGCATGGCGGCACGACGAACGGCCAGTACTCGAACTTCACGATGGTGCCGGAACGCGGGTTCGCCTACATCTCGATGACGAACTGCGGCCCGAACGGCCACCAGCTCAACGACCAGCTGGAGAAGTGGGCGCTCGAACACTTCCTCGGCGTCGTCGGTGTCGAGCCGGAACAGCTCTCGCTCGGCGAGGACGCGTTGGCGCAGTACGCCGGCAGCTTCGAGACGATCGCCGCGACGGTCGACATCACCGTCGAGGGCGGCCGCCTGTCGGCCAAGGTCACGATCAAGCCGGCGATGGCGGCGGTCCTGCGCGAGCAGGGCGAGGACGTTCCCGACGAGCAGCCGCCGATCCCGCTCGCGATCATCGCCGGCGACGGCGACCCGTACGTCGTGCCGGACGGTCCCGCGCAGGGGATGCGCGGTTACTTCACTCGCGACGCATCCGGGCACGTGGCCGGGGTACATCTCGGAGGTCGGCTGGCGTCGAGAGTCGCGGACTCGCTGGTCGAGGCGTAACCCGGAATGAGGCCGAGCCGGATGAAACCACCGCACGCACGAGGACCGCTGCTCGCGGTCGCCGCCGTCGTACTGCTCGCCGGATGCGGCTCGACCGTGCAAGGCCTGGGCGCGAACGGTGCGCCGCAGGGATCTGCCAACAACAGTCAGGGACTCAGCGTCCCGACCACCGGCCCGAACGGCGGCGCGCCCGGCGTCGGGCCGGGCGGGACCGCGCCCGGGTCGGTGCCCGGCACCGGTCCGGGCGGCTTCACGCCGACCGGTAGTGCGGGCGTGCCGGCGGGACAGCCGCCGGGGACGCATCTCGTCAACGGCGTTCCGGAAGGCGTCGGCGTCACACCCACCAAGATCTACGTCGGCATCACTTACGAGACCAACGGTGACGCCGCGAACGCGGCCATTGGCGCGACCGGCATCTCGCAAGGAGATCCGCAGGCCGACGCCAAGGCGGTCGTCGACGACATCAACGCCCACGGCGGGGTCGCGGGGCGCACGCTGGTGCCGGTCTGGCACGCGCTCAACGCCGCGTCGTCGGACACGTACTCGGACATGGATCAGCAGGCGTGCGCGACCTATACGCAGGACAACCACGTCTTCGCGGCAATGGACAAGGGACTCACCGACAACTTCCTCGCGTGCATGGAAAACGCCGGCGCGATGAACTTCAACTCCGGCACGATCCTCTATCCGGATCAGGGCGTGCTGCAGCAGTTCCCGTACTACTTCGAGGCCGGCACGCTGACGACCGACCGGCTGTTCCAGCAACTCCCCCGCAGCCTCGCGACGATGGGTTACTACAGCGGCTGGGACGCGAACCTCGGCCAGGCGTCGCCGGCGGCGACGACGAAGATCGGCGTGCTCACCTACGACAAGCCGGAGTGGAACCGCCCGCTCAACCGGCTGCTCGCCGGGTTGAACGCGCAGGGCCATCCGGTGGATCCCGGCGACGTCATCAAGGTGGCGTGGCCCAACAGCACGTCCGACGAGCAGGGCGTCGTCAGCGCGGTCGGCAACGCCGAGCTGAAGTTCCGCCAGGACGGTGTGAACCACGTGATCCTGTTGGATGCGAACGGGATCCTGCTCATCTTCTTCAGCCGGGCCGCCCAGGGCCAGCAGTATCACCCGCGCTACGGGCTGGAGTCCGGATCCGGTACTCAGACGGTCGAGTCGGGCGGAGACGTCGACGCGTCACAGCTCAACGGCGCGGTCGGATTCGGGTGGAGCCCCGACATCGACCTGACCCCGTCGAACGCGGCAAAGTATGAGCCGCCGCGGATGAAGGCGTGCCTCGACATGATCGACAAGCGGACAGGTCAGTCGCTCGCCAGCCAGCCCAACGCGGCTGGAATCGCGATCGGGTATTGCGACACGCTGTATCTGCTCAAGTGGGGAGTCGAGCACGCCGGACCGTCGATCACCCGCAACACGGTCACGGCGGCGCTGCAGAACACAGGGCTGAACTACCCGTCCGTGGGTTTCCTGCAGGAGTACTACGGGCCGAGCCGCCACGACGGTGTACAGGTCGGCTGGAACTTCAAGTGGGACAACAGCTGCACGTGCACGAAGTACGTCGGGAACTCGTTCCAGATCCCGTCGCTGTGAGCTCCGTTTCTTTCAGCCGACCTTTGGGGTCGCGCGGGCACCCATGTGCAGGTAACGCGCGCCGCCGTCGAGGGTGAAGAACACGAACGGCGTCCACGACGCGCCGTCCTCGTTGCGGCCGACGAAGACGTCTTCCTGCACGGGATAGACCTCGTACGGCGGCAGTGGTTCGGCGCTGATTGCTGCCGCCAGCTCGCCGCTCGTCTTCGGCTGCGCGAGGAGATGGTCGCCGGCGGTCTCGAACGTGATCTCGAAGCTCTGCCGCGCGTAGCGGCCGGCGTACGCGTTGAGGTCGACGTCGGGTGGCTGCGCCGGTGGTTCGAGGCGTGGTGGGAGTAGGACGCCGGCGAGCTCGCCTAACACTTCGTTGAACAGGTCGCGGAACAGGTCGGCTGCATGCCCGCCGTTGGTAAGCAGGCAGACGGCGACGCCCTTGTCCGGGACGATGCGCAAGTAGGCGCTCTGGCCGATGGTGTTGCCGTCGTGGCCGTACACGTCTTGGCCGCTCCAATTGATCAGGATCCAGCCGAGGCCCCAATGCGAGCCGAGAGTGTAGGTGTCCGGCACGGCGACCTGTGGCTCGCGCATTCGTTGCGCGCTCTGTTTCGAGAGCACTCTCGTGCCGTCTCGTGTTGCACCGTCGTCGAGGTGCAGTTGCGCGAAGGTCAGCACATCGCGGGCGGTGGCGTGGATGAGGCCGGCCGGGCCGGCGGAGCGGAAGATGCCCCATCGCGGAGCAACGGTGATTTCCTTGCCGGGCGGGGTGATGTGGCCGACGGCGGCGCTGTGCAGCAAGGCTTCTTCCGGCAGGGTGCCGGCGGTGCGTGCGCGAAGTGGCGTGAGCAGCCGCTCCCTTAGCACGTCGTCCCAGGTAGCGCCGCGCAAGACTTCGATGAGCCGGCCGAGCATCGTGTAGCCGGCGTTGCAGTAGGACATCGTGGCGCCGAGTGGATGGTTCTGGCCGAGTGTCGCGCAGGCGTCGACGTGACGCTCGATGCAATCGTCGCCGCGGCCGGTGTCGAGAAACAGGTCGCCGTCGATACCGCTGGTGTGCGCGAGCAGGTGCCGGGTGGTGACGCTTGTTGTGACGTCGGGATCTTCGACTCTGAATTTCGGGAGGTACGTGACGAGCGGTGCGTCGAGATCGAGCAGTCCGTCGTCGACGAGTTGCATGACGAGCGTTGCGGTCCAGACTTTGGTGATCGAGCCGATCTGGAACAGCGAGTCCGTCGTTGTGTTGGTGCGGGTTCTTAGGTTCAGGACGCCGTACGCCGCGTCCGCGACGTCGCCGTCGTTGAGGATGGCCAGCGAGGCGCCGGGGACGCCGTGCTTGTCGGCGAGCAGGGCCAGCCGCTGCCGCCAGTGTTCGATGTCGATCGTCATCCCTGCTCCTGTCGTGCTGAGGGCGTCAGCGGCGAGCCTCGCGGGTTTGCGTGACGGCGCCTTCAGCGTCCGGACCGAAGTTTCCCGCCCGATTCCGTGGCGCCCGACGACCAGCGCTGGCCGGGTTCGATCGGGAAGGGGACCCGAAAGTGGCCGGTCAGCCGCGCCGGAAACGCTCCGTGAGCGCGGATCCGAGCAAGGCCGCGGACGGAGTCCGCCGGTAAGCCGAATGTTCTCCAAAGAGACTCATGTCACTCGCCGTCATGCCGGCCCCAAATGACAGCTGGGGGATGTCGGCCTGGTCACGCGGCTTGTCTCCGTAGTCGTTTGGACCTGCAGGCGCCAATCCCAGGCATCCACTTTGATCTCAGCCGCCTTCCTCGGCCTCGCGAAACTCCGCCACGTCCAGGTCCATGTCGTGTATCCACCCGAGCACGTCGCCCTTCTCCGCTCGGAGAGAGATTCGAAATCCATGCGCTTCGACTGTTACGCGACCACACTGACGGCACGGATACAGCCTGAAGGCCCTCTTGCCTCGGGAACCAAACAGGTCGAAGGCAAGCGCATCGAGGAAATCGTCCTTTGACAAGTTGTCTGCTCTGTCGAGTCGATTCGTGACCAAGTTAAACCACGAGTCGCTCACCCCGTGGTAAACATTCGGCGACGGAAGGTGGCCGATGTCGATCTGATGGCCACAGAGACACGCGATGTGAGCCACGACTAAACTTTACGTCGACGCTATCGGTCGAATTAGCTCGTCCCCGATCTCGACAACCACTGCGGGCCATCGCAGCATGGTTGTAGAGGCCTCTACCGATCATCCGGGCTTTTTTGGTATCTCAGATATACCTCTGGTTCTGATCTCTTCGCGGAAGTCAGCTGTCATCCCTCTCGGGACACGGAACCACCACCAACGCGGACTCTCATTAAGAGGATCAACAGATGTGGAAACCTCGTTCGTCAATTCGCCGAACAGGACGTCCAGCCGCCGGAGTTGCAAACGCACCTTGGCGGTGAACTACATTTCCTGTCTGGCAATCTGGTCCCGTACGTCAGGTCGTTGAGCCAGTCGCAGAACCCGTCATCCATGCCATCGCTAGCTAATCTCTCAACGGCCGATCGCCACGCACTCAAGATCTCGTCGCCGTGTGAGCCGGACAATGAATCGTGCTTGGTCATGCCGCGCCTTCTCACTGATCGGGAATAGCCGTTGACCAGCGCGCACCTGGTGGACACGTCAAGGGGACCCGATCAACCTGCGTTACGCCCAAGACTTTACAAGGGATTGAATCGCGACACGCGGGTTCTGTCGCACGGCGACCGCCATGAGAAAACGGCATAGAATCTCGCCACATCGCATGAATACCATCGGCGATGAGTCGTGATCGATGCCTCCGCCAACGATATTCACCACGCCACCCACGTTGAGGTCGGTGGATTCATCCGACCGAAACGCCGCAGCCGCTGCCTCGCCCAGATTCGGCGGCAAGGCGGTTGCGAGTTTCAGCCCGAGAGGGCTCGTGACTATCGCTTTTGCAGGATCGAATTCGACTCCCCGAACGACCCGAACGACCAGGCGGCCGTCTTGGCTCGGCTGGTACGTTGCGGCAAGCAATGCGTGCGGCCGCATGCCCGAGATTCGATGTACAAGCTCGATCGCGACAGACGCAGAATCCGCCTCAACATGAGTGCTTGCCGCGCAGACGTACTCTAGAGGCTCGGCGCTCGATTCGACCCGAAAGGGCCCGATCTCGTTAGACCATCCGACCGCCCAGGCTCCGATGGACAGCTTGCCTGTCATCTAGTCATCCCCCAGTACTTGAAGTACGTATCGCTGAAGTACGTAGAGAACTGACGGATCACATCGGGAGAATAGTTCGAGCCGTGCGGAAAGACGGTTACGACAGCTTGGTGCGCCTCCTCTTGTGATAGTCCGCCACGCACCAATGCGGCCTCAAGCAACTCGTGATCGAGGAAGGTGCGCTGCGCAGCCGACAAGGCATCGTCGGCCGCATTTGTAGACCGGATGCTGACAAGCATCGCCTTGTTCGGACCGTACTGGAGCGCGTCAGGAATCATCGCCAGGTGGCGTTCGGCGGCAGCAAGATCGGCGTCGACTAGCTTGGCGTCGTCAGTGAATGGGTCGACCGTCGTCGCGCCTTCTTCTGGATCGTCCGCCGCGACGGCCGCAAGAGCCAAGAACCCGGTTTCGAGCACGTGCGCGACGGCATGCGGGTCCACCGCGTCTCGCTCGCCGGCCGCGAAGAGGATGTTCTCGTCGGTGAGTTGGTTCGGGTCGTCGAGGTACGCCAGCCGCATCTGCCACGACCAATTAGGGGTCCAAAAATCTGCGGGAAGACACATGCAGTAACCGATGGCACTTAGTTTCGCCTTATCAGCAGGACGACGTGACTTTCCTTTCAGGAGCCGCTCGACTTGTGGCCCGTATACGAGAACGTCTGTGATTTCGTCGACGATGGCCGCGACGCGCTTCAAGGTGTGCCTTTGGGCCAGCGCCCGAGTAGCCGGCGCACATGCTGTCAACATCCGTCTGAGATGCACGTCGACCCGCGTGCCCGCTGCGATCGGTGAGGTTAATCGAGTCGCCGTTGACGTAGTTATAGGTGTCGCGGGTCAGTGGGTCGGTACCGATGTTGCAGCGACTCACTCATCACGTTCAGGGCAAGCCTGGTCGGTGGCTCCTTGGATCAGAGTACATAAACTCGGCATCCGAACGACGAAGATCAGAACGCTCCTAAGGGGCCAAATCGCGGTTCGCGCGCAACAATCAGGTCGCGTATCGTGAGGTCGTTGAGCCAGTCCTAGAACCGTCATCGCCGGGGCCTCTGCTAACTACGCTCATTCATTTCGGGCCGTTAGTGTTGGGGTTGGATTCGAGAGCGTCCACAAGGTCAATGCGGACCGTCCTTCGAGGTGCTCGGCCCGCCTCGAGATCACCCGGCCCGCCGCATGACCACGGCCAGCAACGTCCTTGGTCAGGACAGCTAGCGCTAGATCGTGGCGAATGCGATGGTTCGCGCATGCATCGACATTTCGTCACCGTGACGACGAATCCAGCGGCATGCACGATCCCGAGATTCGACGATGACCCATGACCTGTCACGCTTGGCGGTGATAAGTACCGTCGCAAACGCGGTTAGCAGCGCTTCGGTTCGCGCACCGTTGACGCCGCCTTCCGGGTAACGGAGTAGAGCGTGGAACGCATCTAGTCCGTCATTGGCTCGTGGAAGCCAATCTTCCTCCGAATCGATCACCCACCATGCTCCTCGACGTGTGACGCGAATCTCACCTACACCGCACAGCGCCGCCTCCTCACGGATGAACTCCACAGCGCGTTCGGGCGAGAACCCGCCTATACCGAAATACCACTCTTCGAGACGTCGGGTCGCGTCAAGACCATCGATCATTTCGATGCGGGGGGCTTCATGGTTAGGAGGCACTAATTCTTCCCACCGCTCGCAGTTGGTCGAAGGCATCAAGGTATTGGACGTACGACTCCTGACTGCAACGCCGCTTCCTCTGCACCCGAGTGGGCCTAAGACTCGCCCGAGTTGAGGCGGATGGGCGCCGTGCTCGTTGCCGGTTGGTGCGTAAGTTAGCTCACTTGGTCGAGAGCAACCAGTTCCGCTCCGCGTCATACGACACCGTCCAGGGCGCCCACCGCTGGTAAACGTGTGCACTCGTCCCACCGCGTCCTAGCTGAAGCATTCCAACCCGTCCGGCGGGCCCGCCGGACGGGTAATCCGCACTCGTCGCGACCCGAGGTGTTCTCCGCCACCGTTGCGCTGAACACGCCGTCGTAGGCGTACGCCAAAATTGCTCGAACCGGTGAGCGTCGATCACAAGAGCGAGCTGGCGCGACCGGTTCCGGTCCGATCGTAGGACGCCATCCCGCTCGCGTAGGCACCCGGAATACCGCAAGCGTGTACGCAGTGTCATGTCGCGACCTCGTGCCATGGCTACACGGAAGCGAACGTCACTCCCGTCGTAGCCGGGCCTCGGGTGCGCACCAGCCGTGCAACTGAACCAGGCCCCCGCATTATCGCCTCAATTGGCGCTTCCGCGTCCGTCCGGACTCTCGAATGTAACGAATTGCGACTGCTCGGGCGGCAGGCTGTTAACGTTGCCGCCCTTGAAGATCGGCGCACCGCGCAGAACTTGGTCCCGCGCTGCTAAGAATTCGGCTCAGTCATTTCGAAGTGCAAGTGTTCCCTTCAAGCCTTCGATGAAATGGACCTCCCTGTTTCCACATCAGGGTCCAGTGTGACGCCGGTCCGGTAGTTCGTCGTCACCGGCCGTCCGCGGAACCCGAGGCGGGACGCCGTGAGTACGCGGCAAGACGCCTGGCGATCGATCACCGCGTCAGGGATTCACATAGCGGCTCGACCATGAACTTGCGCGGGGGCCAACGTAAACTGAGACACCCCATCGATTGTTTCGATCCCCCAGGGCCTTGCGGTCGAGACAACGATCCCGTCGCTGTTGGATCCGACGACGGTGCACGCCAACTCGATCTCCGTGGGATACGCGGTCGTACGAGTGAGTTTGTTGCCCTCCTCGAACATCGGTGCCTTGTCTATAAAGGACCAAGCCTTGCCGTGCCCATCTACGACCTGGACCTCAACGATGCCCGGGACGGGGTCATCGCTGACCCATCGGACAGCTTTAGCAGTCACATAGACCGTCTCGCCGACCATCATTCACCTCCACCGAACACTTCGATCTCATCGAGTAGTGATTGGAACTCGTTCTGCGGCGGAAATGCGCCCCCGGCCGGCACGATCTCGAAGTGCTCCAGGTTGCCGCCGCGCTGCTCGATGCTCAGAGCATCAGAGACGGTCGACTGGTCGACCTCAAACGGGACCATACCCCTTGACGCGACGGCTTCGGGGTTGTTGAAGACAGACAACCCTCGAACTTGGCTGGCCCCAGTGACTCGATACTCGCCCGGCTTCAGAGTGAAGCTTGGATTCTCGCCGGGCGGCGCTCCTCGGTAGAAGGCCGGGGAGAACGCCGGGTCATCAACGTGGGCAGCGCCGGGCCCGAAGCTACGACCGGAGGCAACCAGGTCCTCTTCCATGCTTACGGCGTCTCGCGCTGCTTGTGGGGCGGCGTCATCGACGGTTACTCGCGCGGCGGCCTTCACCGCTTGCTCAGTGACCTCTTTAGCTGCGGTCTCGCCGGCGCTGACGGCGGCTTCTTCGGGTGCGGCGATGCCGAGCGTGGCGATGGTGTCGATGATCCCTTGAACCGTGTCGTCCTCGGTAACGACGCCTTCGAAGCTGGGTTTGGCTTGCTGCCAGAACGACTGGACTAGCGGATCGAGGGTCTTGACCCACGGACTGTTGATATCGCCCTGATAAGCAGCACCGTTGAGGATCTCCAGCATCGACTTCGAGTACGCAGCCGCGGCACTCGGGTCGTTGACCCCGCCGCAGCGATGCTCAACGCACTGCTTACGCTCCCCGACCGCCGCGTAGTACGCATCGTGCTGGCGGATCAGCTCCTTCTCAACCAGGTAGTAGTTGTACTGCTCCACCAAGCGACACGTCCGCATCCGCAGATTCCCGCAGCCGCCGCCACCCTCCGCTTCGTTCATGTGGCCGCTCGGATCGATCAGGTTGATCGGGTCGCCGTTGACGTAGTTGTAGCTGTCGCGGGTGAGCGGATCGGTGCCGATGCTGAGGTCGCCCGACGACGGCGCATTGCGGTAACTGTCTGGATTGAGGAAGCCGGTCTTCGCCGGGTCGTAGGTGCGGGACCCAAGCTGGTAAGTGCCGGTCGTCGGATCCTTTGCCTCGCCGCGGTACTGCAGGTCGGTCGGCGTGTTGCCCGACGTGCACGTGGGTGTGACGCTGAGGCTCGTCGTCAGCGCGCTGCCCCACGGGTCGTAGCGGAACCCGCACGCGAGGTTGCCGCTGCTGGCCGTGACTGGGTTAGTCACGTTGCCCTGCCCGTCGTCGGCGAGGTACTGCGTCTGCCCGTTCGTCGAGCTGTTCGTCACCGCCCACGCCGCACCCGCGCCGTCCAACGTGTAACGCGTCAGCCCGCCACTCGACGGCAGCGACTCGCTCGTCAACGTCATGGCCAATCCGTCATACGCCAGGTTCGTCACGCCACCACGGACCGCGTTCGAGCCGGTCTCGTTGCGTTGCACCTGCCGATCCAGGGCGTCATAGGTGTACGACACGTTCGACGTACAGCCGCTCCCGCCGGAACCGGTCACCGACGAGAGCCGGCCGAACCCGTCGTACGCATACGTGCTGCACCCGTCCGATGTCACCCCACCGAACGGCAGCGCGTACACATACACGTTGTCCGTCCCCGACCCGACCTTCTGGTCGTGAATCGAGTCGTCCGGGTTGTAGTTCGCCGTCACCACCGGCGCGACCGACGGGTGCGCCGCGTCGCCATAGCTCAACCGGTTTCCGTCCGCGTCGTAAGTCGCCGTCCGGCTCGCCTGGCTGTCGGCAAACGAATGCAACCGGCCGGCCGCGTCGTAGGTGAAGCACTGCAAACCGTTCGGCAGAGTCGCAGCGGTGCAATCCGTGCTCGTCGCGCCGGAGGTGTTGTCCGCCGCCGTCACGCGGGACATCCCGTCATACGCGTACGCCCAGTTGCTCGAATTGCCGTTGGTCGCCAACGATTGGCTCGCGAGTGTGTCGTCGGCGTTCCATGTCCGCGTCAACGCCACACCCGACGCGTAGTTCGTCGTCGTTGGCCGACCCTGCGAGTCATACACAAGCGTGATCGTCGTGCCGGTCACACCGCCGGCCACATTCGCCAATTGCTCGTTGTCCGTGTACGCAAACGACGTCGAGGTCGTCGATGTCCCCACCTGGCTTTGCCGCAGATCGACCGAGCCGGCCGCGTCGTAGCTGTACGTCGTCGACGACGTCGGAACCACAGTCCCCGACTCGCTCACCGTGCGGATGGCGTTGTCCAGGTAATACGTCGCGGCGGTCGTGACCGTGTCGCCGTTCGCCGTGTCGCTGCTCGACAACGGGTGCCCGGCCGCGTCGTAGCTGAACGCCTGCGACCCGCCGCTGCGGCCGGTTGACGACTCAATCCGCCCGTCCGGGTAGTACCCGAAACGCTGCGGAGCACCGTCGGTCGTCACTGTCCCGCTCGCGTTGGTGTAGTCGACGTCGACGCTGGTCTTGTCGCCGCCCAGGTTGTAGCCGTACGTCGTCAGGCGGCGAGTCGCACCACTGGACACCGTCGGCGTCGAGGTCGTCGCGAGCAAGTTGTCGTCGAAGTACGAATACACCGTCGGCAGGTGGTTCGGGTTGGTCGCATCGCCGGCATTCGCCGACGGGCCATAGACCGCGATCTGGTTGCCCGCCGCGTCATAGGTGTAGCTCGTCGTATTTCCGGCCGGGTCGACGTTCGCATAGACGCTGCCGTCGCTGTTGTAGTCGGTGAAGCTCGTCCGGGTGGTCGACGCGTCCTGTTGCATCGTCACACTCACCTGCGCGCCGTTCGGGTCGTACCCGTACGTCGTCAGATGGCTCGCGCCGCCCGTCGGCGGCGTCACCGTGGCGACCAAGCCGTCAGCGGTGTACGTCGTCGTGGTCGTCGGGCCACCGGTGTCCGGCAACTCCTGGTCGGTCAGGCGGCGGCCGGCACCGTCATAGGTGTATGCCTCCGCACGGAGTGCAGCCGCATGACTCGTCACCGACGGGTCCGGCACACTCGTCGACGCGAGCAGGTCGTCCGGAGTGTAAGCAGCCGTGTACACCCGGGTCGTGTCGCTGCTGTCGTACGTCGGCAGCTGCGTCAGTGTGCGGTTGCCGTCGTGGTCGTACCCGTAGTGCAGACGACAGACGTGCACACCGGTCAGGCCTTGATAGGCGCTGATCCCGAGACTGGCCGCGTCCGGACACTGCGACGGGGCACCGTTCGGATCGGACGCGCCACTCGAGTCGCTGTACGGCTGGTAGACGTCGGTCAGCCGATGGTCGGCGTCGTAGACCGCAACCGACTCGTACCGCACGTCCGGGCTCGTCACCGACGCCGCAAAGGCACGCGGGTCGAAGCGGCCCACGACGTTCCCCTCGTCGTCGTAGACGAGTCGGGTGCGCACGTTGGACCCGCCGTCGCTGCCGGTCGGACCGTCGGCCGCCGCGTTCGGCGACGACGCGCCGATCACAGTGTCGACGAGCCGGTTGTCGAAGTCGTAGCTGTACGCGGTGGTCCGCCCGAACGTCGTCCGTTGCGTCGACCCGGCGGTCGTCACGATGCTGCTGCTGAGCTCGTCGGTGTCGAACCGGACCCGACCCGGCGCACCCGCGCCGCCCGAGCCGTCAGTGCCACCCGGAGTGCCGCTGCCACCGGCACCGCCGCTGACGTCGACGTGACCGATCGAGCCGGAGTCGGTGATGATCTGCGGGGCGCTCAGCCAGATCGCGCCACCCGAGCCGCCACCGCCGCCACCCGCACCGAGCGCGCCTTGGACGACCTGGCCGTCCGCACCGTTCGCGCCGCGTGCCGTTATCGAACCGTCGAGGATGATCTGGTTCGCCGTCACGTGCAGGATGCCGCCGCCGGCACCACCCACGCCTCCGAGCGTCGACGGCTCGATCGTGCCGCCCGCGCCGCCGCCCGAGCCGGCTTGAGTGGACGTCTCACCGCCGATGGTCGCGTCGCCGTACGGCGAGCCGGCGTTGCCACCCGCGCCGCCGAGGGGGCTGCCGCCACCGAAGCCGTCGGTCCCCGCCGCCGAGTAGCCGGCGCCTCCGCCGCCACCGCCGGCCGTCGCCGCGCTGGTACCGCCCGCGCCGGCGCCGGGCCCGCTGCCACTCCCGCTCACCGTGAATCCGTCCGTTGTCAGGGCGCTTGCCGCCGGGGTGCCGCCGGCCCAGCCGTCACCGTCGAGAGTGATGCCGCAGGTGCTGCAGATCGACAGGGTCGACGAGACGGTGATGCTGATCGCGGCCGGCGCGCTGTTCGCCGGCACGGTGATCCAGGCGCCGCCGGTCAGTGTGATCGAGCTGTAGGTCGTCACGTCGGCCGGCAGCGGATAGGGGTTCGACGCGGAGTACGGGCTGCCGACATTGAGCGGGGTGCCCCCGACGTTCACCGGCGCGAGGCCCGACGCGGTCGTGCTGAGCACGTTGCCGTTCGCGTCGTACGTGTACACCGTGCGCTTGTTGACTCCACTCGTCCGCGGCGTCAGCTCGCTGGTCTTGCGGTCGAGGAAGTCGTACACGTCCGTCGTCACATGATTGTTGGGGTCGGCGACGCTGGTCCGGTTGCCGTCGGCGTCGTACGTGTACGTCGTGGTGTCGGTGCTCGTTGCCGGCGTGTTCGCCGGGTCGCCGTGCACGGAGGTCGGCCGCGCGCGATATGTCGTCGTCGTCAGCAACCGGTCCGCTTCACTGAAGCTTCGATGGGTGCTGTAGACGCCGGGGCTGGTGTCGGAGCACGTCGACGCCCCGCCGTCGGTGAACTGGCGTGGCGGGCACGTGTCGATCGCGTCGCCGTCGGCGTCGTAGAGCGTGCGCGTGGTGTAGCTGACTGTGTCGGTCCGCGGCGTCAACGTGTCGACCCGACGGTTCGCGGTGTCGTACGTGTACGTCGTGGTGTGGTTCGCGCCGTCGGTGCTCGAGACCATGTTGCCGAACTCGTCGTAGCTCGCACGAGCGGCGCAGACGACCTCGTTCACCGCGTACTCGGGGACCGCGTTCGCACCGGTGTCGGTCACGAAGCAGCCGCCGCCCGGGTTGGACGTGCCGCTGCTTGCGCTACCCCGGTCGGTGTACGTCGTCACCCGACGGTTGAGTGCGTCGTAGCGGTACGCAGTGACGACGTTGTTCGGGCTCGTGGTCGTGGCGAGGTTCCCGAACGCATCGTAGGTGTTCGTCGTCGGGTGTCCCGGCTCCGCCGGCGTCGTACGAGTGAGCAGGTTGCCCGCTTCGTCGAACGTCTGTGTCGTCGTGTGGCCCGCGTTCGTCGTAATTGCCGTCACGTTGCCGTCGACATCGACCGCATAGGTCGTGAGCGGGCCGACGGGTTCCTCGGTGAGGAGCAGGTAGCGCCACGGCATCGAGTTGAACGGGTTTGCGTACAAGGTCACCGAAGCGCCGACCGGCCCGGAACCGGTCGCGACCGCCGCCTCCATCGCCGAAAGCGAATCGCCGCTCGCCGTGGTTGCGTTGCGGTCCCACGTGCGGGTGCGATCGCCGGCCGCGTCATAGGTGAAGAACACGTAGTGGCCGGCCGGGTCGGTGACGGCTTCCAGCCATCCGCCCATGCTGGTCTTGTGCGTCTCGTGGTCGGTCGAGCTGTCGGCGTAGTAGGTGTAGGTGTACTGGTAGGTCTGCCCGCTCGGCGGGGTTTCGTAGGAGAGCTTGGGAACTGTCGCGCTGACCTTCTGCCCGAAGCTGTCGTAGTCGTACTGCGTGATGCTCTTGGAGGATCCGGAGTACGGCGCGGACACGGTGCAGACCGAGCCGCTGTTGCGTGCCGTGCAGGCGTTGCCGCCGGGGTTCACGTCGGGTTCGGCAGCAGTGCTGTCCGCGACCGTGTAATCCGTGCGGAAGTTGGCAACCGTCGCACCGGCAACGTTGCCGCGCGGTGACAAGCTTGCGACGAGGTCGGTCAGTGCATAGACGACCGAGGAGTCGCCGGCCACCGAGCCACCGTCGCCGATGGCGCTCGACCGGTTGCCGACGGCGACGTCGCCGCTGCCGGACACCGAGTCCGTCGCGGTGATCGTGGCGCTTCCGTTGCGGACATACTGCGTCGCGTAAGCGTAGGTGCGGTAGAGGTCCGGCCCGGACGACATGACCTGCCGGGACGTGAGCAGCATCCCTTCCGGGGTATAGGCGAACGACGTGGTTTCGTCCGACGCCCCGCTGATGTGCGCTCTCGTCACCCGGCACAGGTTGTTGTCCGGCCTGGCCCACGCCGTGTGTGTGCCTTGCACCGTGCCGGAGACGTACGTGCAGGGATTGGCTGCGGTGTCCCAGGTGTAGCGGGTGATGCTCAGCGGGCTCGCGGTGGTGGCCCCCTGGTCGACCTCGCCGACCCGGCCGCTGGAGTCGATCGACAGGTAACTCGTCCGTTCACCGTTGTCGTCCACGGTCGTAGCGGTCGACGGCGCGCCGGTGTAGGCCAGCGTCGTCATCACATGGCGGCGGTCGGTGATGGACGTGACGCGTGGCAGGCCGAGCGGGCTCTGCGCGGTGTATCCGAACGTCGTGCTGATCACAGCACCGGTCTTCGGGTCAAAGCGCGGTTCGACGACGGTGCACAGCTGACCGGCCGCGGCGGCGCCACAGCTCGCCCCGAAACCCTGATAGGCGTACTGGAAGCGGTCCCGGGTGCCGGACGGGTTGTCGTCCGGGTTGTCGACCTCGACCAGATGCTTCGGAACGGCGTTGTCGAACGCGTAAATCGTGCGACGGCCGGCCGGATCGATGACGCACTCGCTGCTCGCCGCGCCGGCCGGAATGGGGCACGCGTTCGTCTGGTCGCTCGAGTACGTGACGACGACGCCACGACACGTCGCGGTGCCGACCGCGCCGGTGCAGTCACGTGCTTCGCTGATCGACCTGAGCTCGCCGGTCGTGCCGTACGCGTAGCGGAGGTCGACGCCGGAACCGTCGACGAGGTCGAGCAGGTGACCGGCGGCGTCGAACTCGGAGCGCAGCCGGTCCGGGCGCATCGTCGTGAAGCCGAGGATCCGCGCGTTCGAATCATTGAGCGCAGCGGAGCAGGTGCTGCCGTTGGTGCCGACGTAACGCCACAATGCGAGGTGTACGCCCGCAGGTGCTTGGTAGGTCGCGTCGACGCACACGTGGGCGAAGGCTGCCGACCCGCTCAGGCTCGACGGACGCAGCAGCGGGTTCACCGGCACGAGTTGATGGATCGGCGATCCGCCGGCGAGTGAGGTCACGTCGACCGGCGACGTGATCGCGACGCTCGCGCTGCGGTAGGTGAAGACGTGCCTGGTGCCGTCACGGTCGATAAGTGTGATCCCCAGCGGTGCCGCGACGCTGTTGGCGGTCGGGACCGACAGGCTCGTCGGCGTCACGCCGGCGCCGGCGAGATCGTCGGTCGCGCCGACGTTGAGTTGCCAGCCCGCGCCGAGGCTTCCGGGCAGCGTGAGCGCGGTCGTGTCCTGGCTGTTGTACGTACGGCGGATCACGTAACCGAGGCGACCGTGCGCGTTGATCGGGGTGGAGTCGGTCGCCTGCACGACGAGGTTGCCGTTGGCGACGTTGACCTGCGCGGTCGACTGAGGCCCGACCGCGGTCGAGACATAGCTCCACCAGGGCTCGATTCCGAGACCGGTGTCACAGATGGTGGCGGAAACCGGGTTCGTGGTCGCGCTGCCCGCGGCATCGGCTGCGGTCGCGGTGTTCGACGTGATCATGCAGCCGTTCTCCACCCCGGTCGCGAGCGTGGTGTAGACGAGCTGCAGCGAGACGCCGGCCGGAAGGGTGAAGTTCGGCAGCGTGATCGTCGTCCCATCGGTGCTGATCGTGCACTGCTCGGATCCGGTGATCCGCAGGCAGTGGCGCGCCGCGGTACTTCCGTCGTCGGAGCGGCTGAGCAGGATGTCCGTGCCGATCAGGAGCTGACCCGGCTGGAGAGTGTCGCTGAAGCCAGTGATCGTCGACGGCGCAAGGGTCGACGGGTTGGTCACCGTCACCGTGTATTGGAGGTACTGGCCGCGCCCGTAGTAGCCGTTCGCCGCCGCTGTGTTGAGCGTCTTGTTGATGATCGGACTGACGTTGTTGAGAATCACCGGGCCGTAGTTGGCGTAACCGCTGAGGTTGCCGGCCGCGTCGATCGTGCGCACATGGACGTACCACACACCGTCCGTCGAGTTCGACAGCGTCGCCGTCGTCGTCGCCGTGAACGTGTCCGCAGACAACGGCGTGTTGGCGGGACGGGTCGCGACGTTGTCGAACGTGTAGTAGTAACCGGCCACGCCGGACGTGGCATCGGTTCCCGCGCTCCACGATGCGGCGATGGTGCGGGTCGCGTGGGACAGCCCGTCCGCGGACGGAGTCGTCGTCAGGTTCGCCGGCGATGTCGGGGCGACGCTGTCGATGCGCAACGTGTAGTGCGCGGTGTCACCCCAGACACCTGCCGCGTTCTCTGCGCGGACGTGGAAGCACGAGATGCCGTCGGCGAGATTGCTGTACGAAACGCTGGTGGCCGTGCCCTCCGATGTCGTATCGGGAGCCGTGGTCGGACAGGTGGTCGAACCGGACGCGGGATGATCGAGCGGGCCGTACGAGTAACCGGTGACCCCCGAGGTGCTGGCCGGAGCCGACCAGGTCATGGTGGGGCTGTTCATCGTCAGCCATCCGGTCGCGTTCGGCGCCGGGTTCGAGGTGAGGTTTTGCGGTGCCGTGAGCGGCGTTGCGTCGATGCTGACCGTGTAGTGCGCCGCCGGGCCCCACAGCCCGGCGCCGCTCTCGGCGCGGACGTGGAAGCACCACGCACCGTCTGCCTTGCCCGTGTAGCTCACGGACGCGGCGGCGCCTTCCGATGTCGTGTCGGGAATCGTCGGCGGGCAGGTGTTGCCGATCGCCGGCTGGTCGAGGACGTACGAGTAGCCGGCGATCCCCGAGACCTGCGTCTGCGTCGGCACGGACCAGTTCATTGTGAAGTTGCCGGAGGTGATCCATCCGTTGCTGTTCGGTGCCGGGGTCGAGGTCACTGCGCTCGGCGCGCCCGGTGTCGTGCCGTCGATGTCGATCTCGAAGGTGTTGGACGCCGGCCCCCAACCGGAGATGTTCTGGGCGCGCACATGGAAGCAGTAGATGCCGTCGGCGAGGTTCGCGTACGAAACAGTGGTCGCGGTGCCTTCCGATGTCGTATCCGGTGTCGTGCTCGGACACGTGGTCGATCCGGACCCGGGCTGATCGAGAACGTAGGAGTATCCCGTCATCCCGCTGCCCGCGCTCCAGTTCAACGTCGCGTTACGAGCGGTGTACCAGGTGCCGGGGCTCGGATGAGTCGAGCTCGACACGGTCGGCTGCGGCGGCAGCGGCGCGACCGTGAACGACTGCGCCGTCGGTGTCGTCGAGAACAGCGTCCCGTCCCACGTCTGTGCGGTCCAGTCGTAGGTCACGCCGGGCGAGAGGGACGGCGAGTACGTCACGGTCGCGCCGGAGGCCACGCCGTTCGAGTCGTCGGCGTTCGGTGCCGGCATGATGACGCCGTTCGCAATGTCCCAGGTGCTCGATCCGTGCGTGCGGACGAAGAACCTCGCGTACAGGTCGCCGCCATCCGGGTCGGTGACGTTCGCCTGCAGCGATGGGCTCGGCGACAGGCCGGTCGCACCCGAGGCGGGCGATACGAGGGTCGGCTGGTCAGGGTTGCGATCCCACGTCACCACGATGTTCGGCGGGCCGGTCGGGGAATTGCTGCCGTTGAACTGCACGACGCCGTCATTGGTCTCGACCTGTTCGCGCAAGAGGATGCCGGTATTCGCCCACGTCCCGTTCACCCAGTTCTGGGTCGCGCCGGCGATGTTGAACGTCTTCACGCCGGCGCAACTCGGGCCGGTGGGGTCGCACCCGAACGGAGTCGATATCAAAGCGCTGCCGACCGGGTCGCCGCCACGCCCGGTCGAGATCCAGGCCGTTCCCGTATGCGCATCGGCGTCGTCCCAGGTGGCGTTCACCGCACTGAAGCTCTGATCGTTCCGGTAGATCTGGAGCTCGACCGGGCCATAGGCGGTGAGCCCCTCGTCGAGCTCGAGCTCCGAGTCCGTGACCGTGGCGGAGGACGGGATCGACGACACCGAGAACTCCATGACGTCGCGGCGGATGAGCGAATCGTCGGCGTGGTAACCCACGCCGGCCGGATTCTGAGCGCACACACCACTCGTCGGGTGACCGGAGAACATCAGGCAGTCGGTCGAGAAGTCCTGCTCGGTCTTCAGCGTGGGGTCGATGGTGACCGGCCACGAGCGGCTCGGTGCGGTCAACCAGGTCGCGGACACCGTGAGCGCGTCCAGCCACGCGTTCGTCCCGTCCGGCGTCAACGACGACGAGAGTGCGTCGTCGAGGCCGCTCATGTCCTGGTTCGCGTCGGTGATCCACGGCTTCGCGAGTGACGCGATCAGATCGCCGGTCGCGTTGACGAAGCCGGTGCTCCCGTCGACCTGGGTCGCGGTCGTCAGCCCGTCGCTGCTGGTCACGACGACGGTAAACGCGGACAAGGCCGACGCGTCCGCCAGCGTCATCGTCTCCTTCAACCCGAGCGGAGTCGCCGCGTAAGTCAGTGACACACCCGGCAGCGCGTTCGCATACGTGATTGTGTTGCCGCTCACCACACCTGCGCCGGTCGCACCGGCGATCTGGAACGCGACCCAACCGCCGTTGTTGCTGACCCTTATCGGCCCGGACAGAAGGTTCGCCGGGAACTCGACGCTGTAGGCGTCGGCGGTGTTACGCCACGCATAGCCCGTCGTCGTGTCCGCAGTGAGCTCGTCGTCGATCGGCTGCCACGTGGCGCCCGCGTCCTGGTAGTTGAGCGGAGTGAGACCGATCACCGTCGTGTTAATTCCATTTGCGGCGGTGAAGGTGCGACTCGTCTGCATCCACGTGTCCGGCCGTTCGGTCAACCCGGACGACGTGGCGGATGCAGCGATAGCATCCGCGCCGCTATTCGTGTCCGCCAGCGATTCGCCGTCGACCGGCTGCAGTTGCGGGACCGTGGTCGGGATGGACGCGGCGGCGAGCGGTGCCGACACGACCGTCGCCGACACGCCGACGGTGAAGGCCAAAAGAGTCTTGCCGATCGCCTGTGCGACGGCGCGATTCGCGACTGTACGTGAATGCGGTTTCCTCGACCGGATCACGAGAACATCCCCCCTGAAGACCATCGGTCCCGCCGAGCCGCTCGTGCGGTGTCGACCGCCGCTTCACTACGCACTCGACACGCATCCGGGCATCGTCCGTCTTGCGTGCTACGCCCCCCGGCGTACGACCTGGGTCGACCCGGTTTGCCGCGAAAAAGTGGCTACCAGCGTTAATCTCTCGGCCCAGCGGACTGAAGGTACGACCAGCAACACCCCTTGACTAGACCTTTGGAACCGCCAACAGATACGCGGCAAAGAAATGGCCCGATGGAGCTAGTCCCTAGCTATTGAAGATCTGATCTGTTCCGCTCATACAACTGCGGCATATCGGAGAAGATCGCCGAGCTATCGCATGAGACGAACCGAACGTGATCAGAACACTGCGACTCGTGAGAGATCGAGCTAATCCTTCCGGACCACCCACGCATGTCAGATCCGCCCCGCTTTGCCGAGGTGGGGTCCGGAGCGGCGGAACCGCGCAAGTGTGTGCGGACCAAAGCGAGGCGGCGGACGAGTCGGCCTGTAAGCCGGGGCGTTATGCCGGCTTCGGGCGGCGGGAGTTGCCGCAGGTCAGAGGTACTTTCCGGGACCAGCTGACATCCGGTGTCACACCGATGTCACACCCGGAGGCGTCATGGCTCGACCCCGCAAGATCACCCACGGGCGCGGCTTCTCCTACGAGATCACCTACCGCGTCGAGGGCCGGATGGTCCGCAAGCGGTTCTCCACTCTGAAGCTCGCCGAGCAGGCGCTCGCCCGCGCGCAGGTCGCCGCGATCGACGGCACGTACGTGTTCCGCGGCGACGCGCGGATAACCATCGCCGAGTACGCACCGGCGTGGCTCGCGTCGCTGCGGGTCGAGCCGTCCACCCTCGCCGGCTACAACACCTACTTGAAGTGCCAGGTCCTCCCCCACCTCGGCGGCCGCGCGATGTCGTCGCTGCGGCGCACGGACATCAACGCGTTCGTCGGCACGCTCGTCGGCAAGGGACTCGCGCCGCGCACGGTCCGGCACATCTACGCGCTGCTCGCGATGATGCTGCGCTCGGCGGTGTATGACCGGCTGCTCACGACGACGCCGTGCTTCAAGATCAACCTGCCTGCAATCCCGCCGTCGAAGCTGTCGATCCTCACGCCGGAGCAGGTCGGGTCCTTGCTGCTCGAGGCCCGGCCGGACCACTACGCGATCCTTGCGCTCGGCGTCGGCACCGGCATGCGCCAGGGCGAGCTGCTCGGAGTGCGGCTGCGAGCGGTCAACTTCCTGCGCCGCGAGCTGTGGGTCGAGGCGCAGGCCAAGACACCGATGGGCGGCGGGGTTCCTGTCATCAGCGACCGGCTCAAGACCCCGTCGTCGCGCCGATTGCTGCCGTTGCCGAAGTTCGTCGTCGACGCCCTCGCCGCACACATCGAGCGGTACGGCACTGGCGAGGACGGCCTGCTGTTCACCAACCCGCGCGGCGAAGTCTGGCGCCGCGGGTCGTTCAACGACTCTGTCTGGAAACCCGCACTACGCCGCGCCGGCCTCCCGCAGGAGTACGGCATGCACGCGCTGCGGCACACCTACGCGTCGTCCCTAATCGCCGCCGGGCTCCACCCAAAGGTCATCCAGGCCCGGCTCGGCCACAAGTCCATCGTCGAGACGATGGACACCTACGGCCACCTGTTTCCGGAGCACCTGCAGGAAACTGCGGCTGTCCTCGACAACCTTATGCCGGGGCGGTCGCACAGTAGAAACGGCTCGCCCGGCGCGATCGCATGGCAGACCGGGACACTTTCCATTGACTTACACGTCGCGGGCCGCGCGTCCTGCGGGCAGGGGCTCGCCCCGGCCCGCACTCCCTGACCGGTAGGGGCCGCAGAGGCTCCGGGGTCAAGGGCCGCCGAAGGCGGTCGCGCAGCGACGCGAGCGAAGCGAGCGCCCTTGAGGCCGGAGGGGCGGCCCCGCAAAATAGCGCGGCCCAACACCCCGGTATCGCCACTTCCGCGCCGACATCGTGGGTCCTCGGCCTCTCTACTTCACCTCCTTGGCGCCATCGGACGATGGGCAATCCATCCGCACAGAGTCGGGGGCTGCGATTTGATTGCACAGCTTGATCGCCTAGCCGTCGTTGTGACGCGTGGGGTCCGTTCGCCCGGCACAGCGCTGCTCGACCTCGCGCGCTAACCACCGCAAGCCCGTGACATCGATCTGGTTGGGCGTAGGGCGGTCATAGAGCGGATGCAGGAGCCACGAGATCAAAGTTGCTCGCCCAAACCGCATCGAGCAAGTCAAGCAACTGACTGACATCGGAATCGACCGAGTTCGCGCGAACGATCCGTTGTCGCGGCTCATAATGATGCTTCGCCTCGGAGGTCACCGTCATTTCATCCCAAACAAAGATGACGGCTTGAACGCGACTCGTGTTCCGTAACCAGTTCGTAAGGATCGGCTCAATCTCCTCTCGGTAGGAGGAGTCCTCAAGCCAGCTGGAGGGCACACGCAGAAACACGAGCCCTCGACCATGCGGAGGTAGCTGCTTGCGCGCCGTCCTCAACGTCGACTGCACCGTCGAGACAGAGAAGGGGGTCGAGTCCTGCTTCGCCTTGACTTCAACCGCGATGAGCAACGGTTCGGCGCCCAAGTCGATGTCATAATCTTGACCCTTAGTGCCCGTCGGTGCACGAAGATTCGCCCGAATGGGCGAGTGCATGAGCAGGTGCACCACCTCAGCCTCGAACTGAGCCCCCGGGAGACTGCGATTGGATAGATTGTCGAGGAGTTGCTCAAACCATGGGTAGCTCTGGAGCGTGAAGAGCAGGCGGCCAAGTGCCATAGGCGATACTTGAAGAGCGTGTGGTCCTTGGCGGTCGAGCCGGCATATGAGCGGAAATGCCTCTGGATCCACGCGTCGCCGAGAAACTCACCGACGAAGAATTCCGCAAACTGCAGTCGGGCGTGGTGCTCTGACACTCCGGTGTCCCTGACGTATTCGTCGATGACCTCGAGCACGGCCTCTACATACCGCAACCAGTGCACTTGGTCAGGGACCACTTCACCACCTTCGTGAGTCGGAGCCTCAGCGAGATACGCAGCGAACGTCATGTCCATAGACGCGATCCAATCGCCGCCCGCGCCGGAGGTCGAGCGGGTTCGCCTGGGTTCTGCCCGAGAGACTGCACCAACCGGCGGATTGTCTCGCCAGCCAGCCAGGCCCCCACCGCGGGGCACATTCATGGGTCCTCTGCGGCCGGACTCAGCTAACGCTCCCCGTCCCGCGAACGTTGGGCTAGGCAGCATTCGACTAGGCGCGACGTTGAATCGTCAACGGCGAAGGCGACTGCTGATTCCGCCGAGGACTTCTCTGGATGCATCTAGCGGCGCGCCGTCATTCCAAGTGCTCCTTCGCCTGTCAGGTCGCTTGCAGCGCGACCGCCAATGTTCTCGGTGTCGCGAATTGCACGCGCCGCGACGACGCGAACGCAGCGGGCTCGACGGCTGCGGTGACCATGAGCGGAACGACCCGCCAAGGTCGCTCTTCGATGGCGCCGGCCAGTGCGGCAGCCGCTGAGGCATGCGGAGCGATGACAGCTGTCTTGCGGAGCAGTACGTCTATGTAACCGTTTGGCTCGATGAATTTCCTCACCCGTTCGCGGATCTCGCTCGCGCTCACGGCACGACGGGCATGCTTGACCTCGATCACCCAAAGCGTTTCCGAGGCGGCCTCGACGGCGAGTGCGTCGATCTCGCCGGGCAGATTGGGGATCCCAAGAGCAGCGGCTCGGTTCTCCTTGACGTTCATCACATGCGGCAAGCCGAGCTCAGAGAGTTTCTCGCCGACCGTGCGCTCGAGCTGCGCGGTGACATGGCGGCGAAACGCGTCGACCGCGAGCCGCAGACGTTCGTCACGGACGGGCCAGGGAAGTCGGCCGTCAGCAAGTCGGCCGAGGAAGATGTCGCGAGCGGTCGTGCACAGGTGCGGCAGGACGAGCAGCCCGCCGGTGACAGCAATGAGGGGCCGTGCATTGAGCCTCGCGTCGCGCCGTTCGACCTCCCACGCACCGGTGCGATCGCCACGAGCGAGGTCGCTGTCGACAGTGAGTAGTCGAATCGCGGCCGTGATTTCCTCCGGCGGCAGTCTTGACCACCCCGCGATGTCGTCGCGAAGTGTTGCGACGGGAATGGGCTCTGATAGCACGCCGATCGGTGGCGGCGCCATATCGATACAGGTCCGAAGAACTGCCGAGATGGCGCCGAACCCAGCGCCGAGAGTGACTCGCATCGTTTGGTCAAGACTTCGTAGCGACCCAGGCAGGTCCGGCAAGTCGGTGAACCGCTCGAAAGGCCGTTCAGTTCCGTCCGCCTCCGCGAGGAGTCGCTCAACCTCGTCCGGATCCTGCAGGCGAGCTTCATCGGCCGCAGCGGCGAGCGCATCGACATTAGAAGCGGCAACGTATGCAGCCATATCAACGGTTGCCTCGATGCTTGGGTCCGATGCCGGCATGGACACGCCGGTGAGGGCACCTGGTCCCACCGTGACAGTTAGCGTGTTGAGACCACGGCGGTACCCGTCTGATGCTGCGCCGACCCACGCGACAAGTCGCGCCTGTTCGGCAAGTCGAGCCAGGTCAATGCGATCTGGAGCGATACCCGCGGATTCGGGAGCCGGATTCGCCGCGATTGCGGTTTCAATAAGCACATGCAACGGCCTTGTTTGGTCCGGGTCGTCCTCGTAGTCGCTCGGGTCGGCTAGCACCTCGTCACGCCAAGGCGCAGCAAGCGCTAGATCGAGCCTGTCTCGCAACTGCGCACGGTGAGCGTGTGCCTCATCGGCCCATGTCGCCGCTGCGCGGAGGAGCAGATCGCGATCGAACCTAGCGATTGCGTCCCGTAGTGCTCGGTCTGCAGCAGGGATCAGCAGACGCTGACATATTTCGGCGGCCTCGTCGCCCGTCAGCTCACCCGGTGGCACGTCCCCACCGGCGGCACGCACTGCGGCTGCATGCGCCTGGTGCGCCCGCATCCGCGCGGCGCGCGTGCGTGGCAACTCTCGCCGCGGAGACCGGTCGACGGGGCCCGCGCGCACTCCCGCTACCAGCGCAACGGGGCCGGCGTTCCACGCTGCAGAAAATGCGTCCATATCGACGTCTCCGCAGCCGAGGCGCAGGGCAGTTGAGAGCGCGGCACCGAGCGTATGGTGCATCGCCATGGGATCGGCTGCCGTTGCAGCGAGCAGCATCGGCCCGAGAAGGATCAGTGGGGGCAGCCCGTCCGCGGTCGCGACTGCGATGCCGTCACCTTCGTCGAGGTCGACGCCCACCAGGACTCGCTTCGGTGTCAAAGGGTCAAGATTCAGTGCTGCGACCGCTGCAGGACGGGCGAACAGCGCATCGCGCAGAGCTGTGGCGACGACGATCGGAAGAGCTCCGGCACCGTCGGGGATTCCAGCACCGGGCAGATCACCAGTCGCACCGATGACGAGCCCGTCCGGATGCAGCGCGTAACAAGTCGGCCGGCCGCCTGTCATCGCGGGCGGAGCCCACAATGTCACAACGCCACGATCGTCGAGATCCCGTGCCCAGAAGGCGACCTTCGGCGGCAGTCTTGCTGCATCAAGGATTCGCTCGGTCGCATCCCATTGCGCAGCCGCGGGCCACGACGGGTCGTGCGCGAGCCAGGCGAACATGACCGCGGCATCAGGTACGGCGTCTACGTCTAGCTCGGGAGGGACTAGCCACCCATGTTCACGCCAATGCCGCCACGCATCTACGAGATCCGGTGGATGTAGCTCGACGGTTCGCGGAACGCGCTGCAGATCAAGGAGGAAGTCCCACGCTTCATCTTGACCGTTTGGGCCGTCTGCAGCCTCCGACAAGACTCGTGTGAATTCGTCGGCTGTGACTGCGACGACCGCTCCCCCACTCAGCCGTTCTAGTCGACCGGCCGCGTCGATCAGCACAAGCCGAAGCATGTCGGCGGACATGTCCGCCGCAACACCTGTTGCGTCGGCCACTTCCGTGGTTGCACGCGACGCCGCTCGATGAACGGCGTTCTCCGCAGCCGGCTGTACAGAGGCGGGTGCAAGTTCGGCGACCACGTCGATGCTCGCGAGATGCCGTTCCGCGATCCGCAGCATCCCGCCGACTGGGATGGGAGTCTCGTCATCCACGAACGGCAAGCCGAGCACTTCCCAGAGGTCCGCCGTGCTGGCGTATGCCCATCTTTCACGCACCCACGGCTCGCCCGCCGCCTCGATAGCCAGGCGGCCCGTTGCTATTCCAAGCGCTTCCAGCACTAGCGACGCCGGAACCGGCACCAAGCCAGCATCGGTGGTGACAGCTAAACAGCCGGGTTGATGCGCTTGACGGACCGCCGTTGTCGCCCACTCACACGCAGCCCCGGCGGCCGTCGGGTCCGTGCATAGTGCCGAGGCATCGGCGACGAGGTCGCGCTCCCGCAACCGCGCGGCAGCCGTGATCTCCTCACTTGTGACCGAAGGCGGGATTGCGCGCACCTGCTCCGCTACGTCGAAGGGTGACGCTCGCGGGATACGTAACAAGGGCGGCTCGGGTAGCGCCGTTTGTGACCACGCGGGCGCAAGCCCCGTCACTTGCAGATCCGCGAGGCGCAGCCCCACCTCTACCAGGTCTGAGGTCCGAAACCCGTGACGCGCGTAGACCGCGTCATCGGTTGCAAAGGCGATTCTTTCCAACCGACGTACTAATCGCAGGGGTTCAACAACCCGACCGGGGTGAAGCCTGACCCGACCGTTCCGCACTCGCGCACTCACGACCAGTCGGGGATCCGAAGGCCACCAGTCAGACATGTTGCGCGCTTCCGGCCATGCAGCTACCCCCGCGCCGACCAGCTTCGGCAGATCCTCAGCGGAGGCGACGACTATGCCGCGCGGTGACCGTGCCAGCGCTCGCGCCCACACGAGGCCCGTTGCGGCAGCCCAGTGCGATGCCGACGGCGAGTCGAGCGCGGCCCGCGCCAAGACCTCGACCGAGAGCGCGTCGAACGGCGCCAGCGCGGCATCCAGCCGAGTCCACCGCGGCCGTGGCTGATTGCCGGTCAACATGCACGCGAGTATCGGCCGCACCACTGACAATTTGCTCGCGACGTCCCCCATCTGGGGCGGAAGCGGAGCCGAAGGCGCAGTGCGGTCCACAATTCCTTGCCTCGCGCGCCGGCGGGGATTGTCACGCCGCGTGCCGAGCTCCGCGGGGGCACTAGCCTGCTGCCGCGGCTCGCAACGCTCGATAAAGCAGTCGCGTGTCACCCAGCCGATGCCGCAACTCACGCTCGAGTCCGCCAATCGGCACGAGGTTCTGCGGCGCGCGTGGGTCCTTGTGCGGTGCGCTGGCTAGCGGCGGCAGGACAGTGGCGGTGACCGCAGCGAGCCGTACCGCCTCGACTGGCGAGAGGTCGGCAGAACACTCGACGCGGACGACCCCGGACCACGGGGCACCCGATGCGCCGGGCAGTCTCAGATACCAAGAATTTCGGATCCAGGATGTGCCCATTGAAAACACTGGGGTCCGCTGACCGGGCGCGAGCTCGGCTACTACTGCCGCTTGTGTCGCAGGTAGGTAGGCAGTGTGGTGAGTCTTGACGTAGCCGACTGTGCGAGGCAGGTGCGTCCGTCCGCGTAACGGACCGTCTACGACGAGCAGGTCGTCACCGATGGCGTGGGTAGCGCGAAAGTCGAGCGCGAGCCCAACTTCTGCCTCGGCAAGCCGCTGCTGTAGGGCTAGCGACAACTCGTCAAGACTGCCTCCGGTTGCGGCGCGAACGGGATAAGTCGCCTGTCGGGTAACGATGTCGGCCACGGATGCGGCGGTGAAGAGGCCGCGGCCGACCCTAACGTCCACAATGCGAGCCGCGCCGTCGCAGCAGACGAGTCCCGCCGCGAAAGACGCTGCGATGCCGGGCGCCGGCTGCGGGTCACTCCCGTAGACCCAGACCCGAGCGTCGATGCGGCGCACGCCGTCGAGGAACAGGATCGTGTCCGGCACCGCGACGGTCGGGTCAGGATCGACGGGAGCCCACGCGTCTGCCGGCATTTCCACCGCGAGGTTGAGCTGCGCGCTCGATTCCTCCAACGCACCGCCATCGAGGTCACTGCTGAACGCCAGGCCGTACCCCGGGTCCCACGGGTCTACGGAGAATCCGCTAGGCGGCGCCGCCTGGGCCGTCACACCTGGACCCTGCGCACGTGCGAGGAAGTTCCGTCGCGACTGACCACGAACTGCACCGGTACGCGTTCAGCGAGCGCGGGCACATGTGTGATGACGCCAACCATTCTGTCCTTGTCCGCAGCCAGGCGCTCGAGGGTGCTGGCTACGGTGTCGAGTGTGGTTTCGTCGAGGGTCCCGAACCCCTCGTCGAGGAACATCGAATCGAGGTCTCTCATCCCAGCCGAGAGTCCAACAACCTGCCGGGACAACGCGAGGGCAAGCGCGAGCGACGCCTGGAAAGTTTCGCCGCCCGAGAGCGTGTGGACTGGACGCTGCGTGCCCGCATCGTTGTAGTCGATGACGACGAACTCGTTGCGGTCGGTGCGGTCGAGCTCGTACTGTCCGCCGGACAATTCCATCAGCGTGGCCGACGCTTCGGTAACAAGTGAGTCGAGCGCCTCACCGCACAGCCACCGCTCGAACTGGGAGGCCTTGAGCAGATCGCCCACCATGCGCGCAACTGTGGCTTCGTCCGCAGCCGCGGTGATGCGGCGGTCCAACTGCGCCGCCCGCGCCCGGCTCGCCTTGACGCTCGCGAGGTCGGCTTCGGCACGCGCTCGTAACGTCGCCAACGCAACAGGAGCTGCAGCGACGTCCGCAACGTCGTTGATGCCATGCTCGGCGAGTAGGTCGATGACGACGTCTTCGATCCCGGCGACCTCCCTCCCTGCCGCGGTCGCGATTCCATCGAGCTCAGGCTGCGCCGCTTCGCGGCGGCTGCGTTCCTCAGCCGCCCATGTGAGCAGGACGTCCCAGTCATTGGCCAGATTGGTGCCGGCAAGCGCCGGCGGTCTGAGAGCAGCGAGAGCATCCCGGGCGGCGTTGAGCTCGACACGAGAGTCTTGCTCGGCGCGATCGAGCTTCGAGCGCGCGGTCTCAGCTGCGGACACGGCCGAGCGAGCGCGGCGGGCGTCCTCACCAGCCGCCAACAACGCCGCATCGGCTGCCGCGATTGCGGCCAACGCCACGTCTATATCCGCTCTCGACGGCGCGCCATCTAGAGCTGCAAGATGTGCGGCAAGAGCAGCACTTGTCACGTCGACCGCGGTCTGAGCTGCCGCCACCTTCACAGCGGCGTGCTGCGCTGCAGTATTGGCCTTCTTCAGCTCGGCCTTCTCCGCAGTCACGGCCGCCGCTGCCATCTTCAGATCGGTGGGAGGTTCGCGATGCGGAAGAGTGATCACCTTCTGCTCGCACACGGGGCAGTCGTCCCCGACGTTCAGCGTTGCCGCGACTGCGGCAGCTGCGTGTGCGGTCTGAGCGGCAGCTAACGCGGTTTCCGTGTCGATGACTGCTGCCTCGGCTGCAGTGACGTTCTCCCGAAGCCGGTCTTCAGCGCCACGGAGATGCTCGACCGTCTCCTGCTGGACTCCCAGCGTCTGCTCCGCCTCGGCGCGCCCGGCGTACGCCGCTTGCCATCGCTGGTATCGCTCGACGTCCCCCAGCTCGACCCGAGCCAGTCGAGCTTCCTCCTCAACAGTTTCCGCCGTGTCCCGCCGAGCTCGTGTAGCTACCAACTGTTCGTCGGCGCCCTTTATACGGACAGCCAGGTCAGAAACGCCTTTCGGAATGCGAACGCCGCCAAGTTGCGTGCTTGCTGTGCGGTTGGCGCCCGCCGAGGTCGCGGCGTCTAGCGCCTTTACGCGAGCGGCGTCAAGACCCGCCAGCTGCGTCTCAACCGTTCCCGCCAGTTCGGTGATCTCGTCGACCCGCGCCCGGACGAGATCTTCGGCTTCGGCGGTCGCATCGGCAAGTTCATCGCGTTGATTCGCGAGAAGCTTGCGGTTGTTCTCGGCGAGCTGGGCGCGTTGCCGGGCAAGCTGGCCGATCTGCTCGTAAACCCCGAACGCGAGCAGCTGAACGAGCAGGTTCTGACGGTCACCGGGACTGGCCTGTAGGAACTCAGCAAACTTCCCTTGCGGCAGGAGCACGCACTGCGTGAAGTGCTCATAGCTCAAACCCAGCAGAGTCCGAACGGCAGAAGTCACCTGGTCGCCCTCCGCCAATTGTTCGACGCTGGCTTCAAGTACGGCCGTCAAATCACCGGCGGCCGGCACGGCCGTGTCAATGCGATCTAGCCGGGCTTCCTTCGTATGCACAACGCCTTTGCCGTCGCGAGTGAGCAACCGCGCTGCGGCGTAGCGCGCACCACCGACTTCGAACACGAGGCAAACTCGGCACGAATTCGCCGAGGGGGCGAGCGCGTATTTCACGACGTTCTCCTTGCCCCAACGGGGCACGGTGCCGTACAGGGCGAAGCACAATCCATCGATTACGGTGCTCTTCCCGGACCCCGTCGGACCCACGAGGGCGAAGAAGTTCACATCGTTAAAGTCGATATCGGTCGGCTCTCGGTAGCTACCGAATCCCTCGAGCATCAGGCGAAGCGGCCGCATCAGTTCTCCTCAGCCGGTACCGGTTGGGATTCGACGTCGGCTTTGCGCCGCCGTCGTGGCTTCGGCGCCTCAGATTTCTCCGCCGCCGGCACCTGTACGGGCACGATCGCTTCTGCCGGTGCGTCGGGCGCCGCGGTGACTTCGTCGAGCAGCTGGGCGAATAACTTCGGCAGCCGCGCATCGTCGATGTTGCACTCGGTGAGATAGTCAGCGAAAAGCTCCTGCGGTGTCCGATCGGCCCGGTTGGGCCGGTCGGACCGGGCTCGACCGGGTCGCACCTTGTGCTCCTCATCGAGCTGGACCTCGAGCGCGTTCGGTAACTTCTCCCGAACCAGGTCGCCAAGTCCTGCCCGGGCGGGTTCGGCAAGCACAACACGCAGCCACGCATCGCCGGACTGTTCACCGGCAGCGATGACCTCGTCGAGGGTGCCACGCAGTGTTAGCAGCGTTCGGCCGCCGATGACGGGAATGCGACGGGTGGCGGCCCGGGTATCCGGAGTAGCGCTTACCACCAGCGCGACGGACTCGTTGTCCTCCTCGCCGAAGTCGACAGCAAGGGGCGAGCCCGAATACGAGATCGGGCATGACCCATCAATGTCCTGGCAGCGGTGCAGGTGGCCGAGCGCGGTGTAATGCGCGCTCGTAGGAAATACAGTTGCGGGCAGTTCGTAGTCGAAGCTGGTCTGCACGTCTCGCTCGCCGCCACCACGACGGCCTCCGAGCAGCGTGGCGTGCGTCATCACAATGTTCACGGCATCTGGGGTAAATCCGGCAGTGAGCCCGGCGACAATTTCACCCACCTGGCGGGTGTACGCCGGCGTGTGCTCGGAGGTCTCCCGTAACAGCGTCTCTGCAGCGCGAACCGCATACCGATGGGAAAGAAAGGGCAAGACTGCAACGTTGACCGTTTCACCGCTGCGGGTCTCGAAAGTCGTCAAGCCGCCCGCGTCAGGTCGCTTGGGTGTGCCGAGTAGGTGGATTCCGAGCTCGCCCAGCACCGGCCGGTACACCGCGTCGAGCAGGTGGCCGTTGTCGTGGTTGCCCGCGAGTGCGACGACATGTCGCCCGTCACCGCGCAACGCGAGCAACGTTTGGATGACGAGTCCCTGCGCGACCGGGTTCGGCGCCGCGGAGTCGAAGAGGTCGCCCGGGATGACGACGGCGTCCACATCCTCGATGTCCGCCAGTTCGACGAGGTGTCGTAGTACGGCCACGTGCTCGTCGTGACGCGACTGACCTTTGAGCACCTTGCCGACGTGCCAGTCGGCCGTATGTAGGAGCTTCATCGGGCTTTCCCCCGTAGGCGTAAAGGGCTCTGGCGGTTAGAACGGCGCGGGGTCGCTGCCGTCAGCACCGGGAATGGTCGCGAACGGATCGGCCGGCACCTTCGGCCCGGTGTCGACGCCGACCCAGGTCCCCTTCTCGCTGGGGCGCGTCGCCCACGCCGGGAACGGGAACTCGACAACGAGCGGAACAGGGATATCGGGCTGAGCGACGAACATCGTGCCCGGCTTCGCCAGCGTCGCCCGCGCCCGCTGCGACGGCGGCAGATACCCGTACTCCGGCCTCGTGGCCTCGGCGGCGTCGAGCCGGCCCGCAACCCGGATCGAGCAGTTCGCGACGATGCGCCGCTCGACCTCGCTGGCCGTCTGCTGCGCGCCGATCAGGATGACGCCAAGCGACCGGCCGCGTTCGGCGACGTCGAGCAGGATCTGCTTGATCGGGGAGTCCCCTTCGCGCGGCGCGTACTTGTTCAGTTCGTCGAGCACAACGAACATCAACGGCCGAGCGCTACCGGTGCGCTCTTTGTGTGCGAACTCCTGCCTGAGCGTCACGCCGACGACGAACCGTTGCGCCCGATCGGGCAGGTTGTGCAGGTCGACGACCGTCACCTGCGCCTTCGACGTCGTGACCGACCGCTCACCACGATGTGCGAGGTCGCCGCGAACAATCACCGACACCGGTTTGACCGCCGAGCGCAGCCGCCGCAGGAACGCGTTCACGCTCCCGGTCGCGCTGCTGCCGGCGACCCAGTTACCGCGCAGCGCATCGTCACCGAGTTCGGCTTCAAGCAGCGTGACGAGGTCGTCGAAGGTTCGGAGCACTTCGTCGTTCGCCGGGTCGACATTCGCGACCTTGATTGCGCCGTCGTCCCCGACCTTCGTCGCGTCCCGGCGCAGCCGCGCGGCGACCTGTCCGATCAGCATCGTGTACTGGGCGCGCTCGTCCTCGGCGTCAGCAAACACGAACGGCAACAGCTCCTGCTCGGCGAACTCCGCGAGCGTCCAGTAGAACGGGCTGACTGCCTTGTCCCGGGCGGAGACGTTGGGTGTGCCGGACGAGTCGCCAGGCCGTGGCGGAGCGAACACCTGCACATTGCCAAACGGGGTCGCCGGCAGACCGAGCTTCACGTACGCGGCCCGCTGGTCGTCGGTGAGCTTGGCGTTGGTGTAGTCGAGGAACAGCAGGTCCTCGCCCTTGACGCTGAAGATCAGCGCCTTCGTGTTGTGCGCCTCGCCGGCCAGGACTCCGCAGTTGAAGATCGAGTGCAGCAGGAACGTCGCAAACGACGTCTTCGTCGCGATGCCGGAGACACCCGAGATAGAGACGTGTCCGCCGCGGGTGCCGTCGACGAATTCGAAGTTCACGAACACCGGGTGTCCGTCGCGCCCGAGCCCGACCGGCACCTTCTGAGTGCCCATCTCGTCGAAGTACAGCGCGGAGTCACGCTGCGCGCCCGTCGCGCGTGAAACCGCGGCTCCGGGCCGTGGAGGCACATATACCTCTGGCTCGACGCGAGTCACGGTGACCTCGGCGACCTCGCTCACCTCCGCTGGCAGCGCGCCGGCCTCGATGAGGAAGACGTCGGAGGCGAACCGGGCACCTTCGTGTGCCGCCTCGACATTTGTTACGACCCCGGCGATCTGCACCGGCGGCTGACCGGGAACGTCTCGGCTTGTGACGACGACGTCGTCGAGCTGGAGGTACTGATCTGACGCGAGCCCGACCGAAAACTGCAGCGGCGTCGCGGCTATGGTGCCGATCACCAAACCGACCTGTTGGCCGGTCGACGCCTGCTGTACGAGACCGTTCGGCGACGCGGATGCCGTCGGCGGCGAGAAAGACACGTCGTCGGCTGGCGCGCCAGGCAGTTCGGTCACGTTGTACCCACCAGGTCTGAAAGAGGTCTGCTGGGAGTCTAGGAACGTACCGGACGGTTTTCCTGACATTCGACAAATCGGCCATCCGGGGACGCGGGAATCTCCGTCCCCTCGGACAAGGCAAATACCAACCGAAAGAGTCAATCCGGCGAACTTGCCACCAGATGGCGGAATCCGCAGCTAACCTCCGCCCCAGGACTGCATGCACTCCCGTATGCAGCCAATCCATCGGCGCCGTGCGGCCCCGATGACACAATTGGGTGGGCAGATGGGGTTCGTTGTCCTCCTCGTCATTGTGATCGCCATCTTCGCGATCACCTCCAGCCGCAAAGGCAAGACGCGCCCCGCGGCGCCGCGACGGACAACGTCCTCCCGGCCGCCGTCCCGTGCCAGCGCGACAGGGCCGACTACGCCGCGATTGACCCAGCCAACCCTGTCGCGACCCTCGTACCGACCGCCGATTACAGCGCCGGTCGCGCATGACGCAATGGCCCTCGCCTCGGCCGGCGACGCCGCCTGGGTTCCGGCCGGGCAGTCGGTGACCATCAGCGGCTTCACCATGAACGGGGGCATGCTGTATGTCGGTGATGGTCTGACGGGGGCCGCGACGCGAAGCGCCGACCCCGCGCTGATCAACCCCCAACTGCCCGTAGACACGCGCCGCCCCGACTACGCCGGCGCGTACATGGGGTACTGGCCCTCGTACAGCGACATCAAGCCCGTGTGCCGCGCGGCATACCTACACTGGTTGGCCGACGGACGGTACGCCGCCGACGCCTACATCGGCTACGTTTTCTTGTACTTCTACGGGCTGGAGCGTCGTCTGCTTGTCGATGCTCAGCACTCGACCGCGGCGCAAGCGGAGTACCCGTCGCTGATCGCCGAGGTGCAGCGGCTGCTCGGGATCTACGCGTACAACCATTCGTTCCGCAACTACGCAGAGCGCCTCCTAGCGGTCGCGATGCCGCACGGAGACACCCCGCGGTACAGCTCACCGCCGCCGCAGGTTCAGCGCAGTTGGGAGCTGCCGTTCGACCTGCGGCTTGGGCTCGGTCAACTCGTCGCGGACGGGAAGGCGATCCCTGCCGAGTGGGCGCTCGCTTGGTTACGGCTGCATCCTGAGGCTCGGCTGCGGACCCCGGCGACCCGCTGCCCCGAGGAGTTCGCTGAGGTATTCGCGCAGCTGTACCGGAACGCGTACGCCGAGGGCATGGTCGTCAAACCGAACCGCACGATGCTCGGCGGCAGCTATGTCCCCGCCAGCGCAGGGTTCGCCGGACAGATCGCGAGGATCACCAGCAACCTCCCCGACGTCGCGACGCTGACCGCCCCGGTCGCGAAGCTGCGCGAGCTCGGCGAACAGGCGTGCGCCGACCTGGACGCCTACAGCCGCTACCTCGGTCGGCACCCGAACGCGGCCGGGAGCGTACCCGCGCTAGCGCTCCTGCCCTCTGGCATCGCCCGGCCAGCCGGTGCCGCCGCCCAGACGCTGCTCACTTGGGCTCGCGACACCATCGGCGACTCCGACCGCGCCGATATCGGCGGCGCCGAGCTGATCGCCCGGTGGCCGACCGCCGAGGACGGGCGCCTGCCGAAGCCCGAAGCGGTCCTGCTGGCGCAGCTCCTCGAACGGGAAGGTCTCGGCCTCGAGCCAGACGTCCGTTTCGGCGGCACACCGCCTACCGCGGCGACGCGCCTAGTGCTCTTCCGCCGCGCCGCGCACCCAGTGAGCACTCCCAGTGCCGAGTACACGGCTGCCGCCGCAATCACGCAACTGGCCGCCGTCGTGGCCCTCGCCGACGGCGTCGCCGCCGACGTGGAGACCAACGCCGTCACTGCACACCTCACCTCGGCCTTCGATCTCGTCGAGGACGAGCAGTACCGGTTGCGAGCTCTACTCGCGCACGTGCTCGCACACCCGCTCACTCCGGCCGCGCTGCGCAAGCGTGCCGCCGCTCTTACGGACCAGCAACGCCGCGACGCCGGGCAGTTGCTGATCGCGGTCGCGGTCGCCGACGGTGTCGTCACCCCGGACGAGATCGACGCGCTCACACGGCTGTTCACTGCGCTCGGCCTGGATCCGACCTCGGTGTACCGCGACGTGCACGCACTCGCCACGACCGGGGACGAGCTCACGCCGATGCGGACCGCGGGCGAGTCGGCAGGGACCTTCGCGCTGCCACCGAAGCCCGGCGCCGATGCCCCAGAACGCAGAGCGGTCGCACTCGACCCCAAGCTGGTCGCGGCCCGGCTCGCTGACTCGGCACGCGCCGCCACATACCTGGCCGAGATCTTCACCGACGACGACCCGGCACCCGCCGCGCCGCCAGTGCCTAAGCAACCGGTCACGACGGGCATCAGCGTCGCCGGCCTGGACGCCTCCCACACGGCGTTGCTACACCGCCTTGCGGAACGGCCGGAGTGGGTGCGCGCCGAGTTCGAGTCGCTCACCGCCGAACTGGGGCTGCTGCCAGACGGCGCGCTGGACATGCTGAACGAGGCCGCCGTCGACGCCGCCGGCGAACCCGTATGCGAAGGATCCGACCCGATCGAGATCAACAACTACGCCTTCGAGGAGATGCTGCGATGACCGAGGCCGCCCCCGTCACACCGTTGCGGCTGCGCCCGCGCGACCGGGACGCGATCATCAACTCGCTGCGCGCCGGCGTCGTCCCCCACAGCGGATTCGCGCACATCCAGGTCGGTCGAGCCGACGAGGTCGCTGCGCTCGCCCGTGACCTGGATCGGGTCGCTGACGGCGGCTCGATGGTCCGGTTCGTCATCGGCGAGTACGGCGCTGGCAAGACGTTCTTCCTCAACCTGGTCGCGTCGATGGCGGCTGAGAAGAAACTCGTGATCGCGTCCGCAGACTTCACCCCCGACCGTCGACTGCAAGCCACGGGCGGGCAGGCGCGGGCACTGTATGCGGAACTTATGCGCAACCTGGCCACCCGCGCGACCCCGGACGGCGGTGCGCTTCCCGGCGTGGTGGAGCGGTTCATCACCACCGCACTGAGCGAGGCGCGTGAGCGAGGCGTCAGCGCCGAAGCAGTGATTCACGAACGTCTCGACGACCTGTCGCAGATGGTCGGCGGATACGACTTCGCGCAGGTCATCGCCAAGTACTGGCAGGGTCACGACACGGGCAACGACCAGCTCAAGGCCGACGCAGTCCGCTGGCTACGTGGCGAGTTCACCACGAAGACAGACGCACGACACGCACTCGGCGTGCGCACCATCGTAGACGACGCGAACGTGTACGACACGCTGAAGCTGTTCGCGCAGTTCGTGCGACTGGCCGGGTTCACGGGACTGGTCGTGTGCCTCGACGAGATGGTCAACCTGTACAAGCTCGCGAACACGCAGGCACGAAACAGCAACTACGAGCAGGTGCTGCGCATCGTGAACGACTGCCTGCAAGGACACGCCATCGGACTCGGTGTCTGCTTCGGGGGCACCCCGGACCTGCTGATGGATACTCGCCGCGGCCTTTACAGCTACGACGCCCTGCGCAGCCGGCTTGCAGAGAACAGCTTCGCGGTCGGCGGACTGGTGGACTACACCGCACCGGTGCTGCGCCTGGCGAACCTGACGCCGGAAGACATGTACGTGCTGCTGACGAAGCTCCGTCACGTGTACGCCGGCGGCGACCCGAACGAGTACCTCGTCCCGGATGAAGCGCTGACCGCGTTCATGGAGCACTGTTCGCACCGGATCGGCGACGCCTACTTCCGCACCCCGCGCACCACTATCAAGGAGTTCCTCTCGCTGCTCGCCGTGCTCGAGCAGAACCCGGACATCGACTGGCGCGACCCGCTCGGGCAAATCGAGCTGGCGGCCGAGACGAACCCAGACCTCGAGCCACTCCCGGAAGACACTGCTGCGGGACCGCTTGCGTCCGTGACGCCGCTGCACCCGACCGGCGACGTCGGTGACGATGACCTCACCTCCTTCCAGCTCTGACACCGCGCCGCCAGGCGCTAGCAGCGCGTTCGAGCTGCTCGCACCTGCGGTGCGGCGATGGGTGTACGACCAGCAGTGGACCGGGCTGCGGGACGCCCAGGAAATGGCGATCCCACTCGTCCTCGCGGGCGACGTTGACCTGATCATCGCCGCCGCGACCGCCGCCGGGAAGACCGAGGCGGCGTTCCTGCCGATCTGCTCACGCCTTGCGACGGAGCCCGTGACCGGACCGGGCATCCGCGTGCTGTACGTGGCGCCACTCAAGGCGCTGATCAACGACCAGCACCAGCGGCTAACCGACCTGTGCGATCGACTCGGCACCCCCGTACATAGCTGGCATGGCGACGTGCCCGGCTCGCGGAAGTCCGCCGTCCTCAACCGCCCTGACGGCATCTTGCTCATCACGCCGGAGTCGCTCGAGGCGATATTCGTGCTACGCGGAACGAGCGTGCCGCTGTTGTTTGCGAACCTGCGCTACGTGGTCGTCGATGAGCTGCATTCATTTCTGGGCACTGAACGCGGCGCGCAACTGCGGAGCTTGCTGCACCGGGTCGAGCTCGCGACGCGGCGTCGGATACCCCGCGTCGGGCTGTCCGCCACGCTCGGCGACATGGCGCTGGCAGCGGATGCGCTTCGACCGGGCGGAGCATCCGCCGTGCGCACCGTTGTGTCCGCCGAAGGCGGCCAGGAACTCGCCGTGCAGGTTCGTGGTTATGTCCAAGCGGCACCCGACCACGCCGCGGTTGGCAATGACGAAGCGGACGAAAATGGCGAGGCGACGGTTCGCGGCCAGATAACAGCGGACCTGTACCGCGTTCTGCGCGGCCACGACAACCTCGTCTTCGCCAACGCGCGTACCGCCGTCGAAACCTACGCCGCCGCGCTACGGGAGCGATCCGAGCAAGAGCGTGTGCCAAACGAGTTCTTCCCGCACCACGGCAGCCTGTCTAAAGAGCTGCGCGAGGACGTCGAAGCCGCGCTCAAGAGCCAGACACAGCCGGCGACTGCCGTCGCGACCACGACGCTCGAGATGGGGATCGACATCGGCAGTGTCCACTCCATCGCCCAGATCGATGCGCCGCCCTCAGTGGCGTCGCTTCGCCAGCGCCTCGGCCGCTCCGGCCGGCGTGGTGAGGCTGCCGTCCTGCGCGTCTACATCACTGAGGACGAGCTCGACCCGCGCACGGCCCTCGCAGATCAGCTGCGCGCCGAACTCGTCCAGACGATCGCGATGCTGCAGTTGCTCCTCGGTGGCTGGTGCGAACCCCCGGAGGCTCACGCGCTGCACCTGTCCACCCTCTGCCAACAGGTCCTGTCTCTGGTTGCGCAACACGGCGGAGTCTCCCCCGCCGATGCCTACAGAGGCCTTTGCGGCCCTGGGAGCCCGTTCACCGCGGTACCTGCGCCGATGTTCGCTGCTCTTCTACGCAGTCTCGGCTCGCTCGATGTACTCACCCAAGCCGGCGACGGCACCCTGCTGCTCGGCCCCGTCGGCGACCGGACCGTCAACCACTACAGCTTCTACACCGCGTTCATCACGCCGGAGGAGTACCGGTTGTTCGTCGATGGCCGGCCGCTTGGAGCGCTGCCCGTCGATTTCCCTCTCTACGACGGGCTGCTACTGACATTCGCCGGACGTCGGTGGAAGGTCGTCGGCGTCGATGACCGCCGCAAGACGGTTGACCTAGCGCCCGCTGCAGGCGGCCGGCCGCCCCGGTTCGCCGGGGGCGCCGTCTCCGTGCACAACCACGTTGTCGAAACGATGCGCGGCGTCCTCGCTGTACGTGAGCACCCGCCATACTTATCGGAGCCAGCCAGAGAGCTGCTCTCCGAAGGCCGGGACACCTACCGTCGCTACAAGTTAGACCGAAATCAAGTGCTTGCTTCCGGACCGAATACCGTACTGCTGCCGTGGGCGGGAAGCCGCGTCACCGCGACGATCGCTGCGCAGCTCAACGCCGCAGGTCTCCAAGCCGGAAACGATGGTCTGACGATCATCGTTGCGAAGACTGGCATCGACGACACGTTCTCCGTGCTCGCTGAGCTCGTCGCTGACGGGCCGGCCGGTCCTGTCACGCTTGCGAAAACAATCGCGAACAAGGCCAGCCAAAAGTACGACCATTGGCTGTCGGAGGAACTCCTGGCCGAGGACTACGCTCGCCGTGCACTCGACACCACTGGTGCGTATCGGACCTTGCGTGGGCTGGCCGGGTTGTAGCGCGGCAACGTCCCGACACCCAGAGACGGCTCGCGAGGCGTTCGGCCACGGCGGTGCTTCGTATAGCGATGACCGAGGACGCCACTAGCGAGCAGGGGCACCGATCACGTCGCTGACGGGCTAGAGACACGCCCGGAAGCACGGTGCCGGGATCATCGGCATGTACAGCACCGTCTGGTCGGCGTCGCCCTCGCATCTCACGCAAGTTGGATCATGTAGTTCTTCGACCGTTCAGCGCCAGGTCACTCGCCCGGAGCGCGTGGTCGCCTTCTCGGGCCGCCCCTCGAACGTGAAGGCTTCACCGCCACGTTCCGCGCGAGCGTCGTGACCAGCCTGCGTGATCGCACAGGAGCAGTTGACCTTCAGCTCCCCGCTGCGGACGCCGGTTGGACGGCCAGCCGGGTCATGATGCGCTTGGAACCTCACCAACCTTGGCGAACAGCTCCTGCCCAGACGTCGTCGTCCGTCACAGCCTCCGGGACAGCCGGAAACGCGGCGTCTCCCCCGAGCAGATGAGCCGCCTCGTTCCGCTCGACGACCCACTGCGGAAGGAAATCTGCGATCGTCACGACCGGCTCCGGTATCCGGTGCGTGCGGCGCCACCGCGCACGCGCGGACGGCTGCATGCCGCCAGCGACGCCGTAGACCGCGTTGCGCAGCGCCCAGTCCCGGCAGTGGCGAACCACCGGGCACGTTGCGCACATGCGCAACGCCTCCCCCGCACGCCGAAAGTCGTCGAACGGTTCCGGCCGGCCGATGCAGTCCGCGAACTTTGCCCACGCACCGACTCGAGCAGACGCCCTCGGCGGCTTCGGTCGAGGTCGCGCCGCCAGTTCGTCGATGCGCTCGCGGCCCTCCGCAGTTGCGGTCAATGGACGGCTCCGACGTCTTGCGGGTTGTCCACGACGGCTGTCAGCCACGCCGCGTCGTACGTCCTGGTGCTTGCCGGCGCGATGTGGACGCCCGCGAGGTTGAGCGCGGTGTAACCGAGCGGCTCCAACTCGCCCTTGGTCACCGCAGCCCAGGCGAGAACCGCAACGGCGTCGCTCGCCTCTTCGAGGGAGACGCCGAATGCGTGCAGACCCGCGAGCGGGCTAGTCAGGTCGCAGATGTGTGCGCACCACCTTGCGCCGGCGGCGTCTCCGCCGGATTCGTCCGTGCCTGTGGCAACCCTTAGCACGAGGAACCTGCCACCGTTCTCATCGAGACTGAAATCGGTCATGTGCCCTCCCGGACGTGGGTGAATGGATACCGAGCGGACGTCACCGGTGGTGACCTCCGTACGATCCGGCCGTGCCGGACGATGCGCGTGCCAGGCGTTTACGCCTCGTGTTCGGCGCGCGCGTGCGGGAAATCCGACGCGGGCTCGGGCTGACCCAGACCGTGCTGGCAGATCGCGCAGGTGTCAGCCTGACGTACATCTCGGACATTGAGCGGGGCATGCGGAATCCGACGCTCGCCGTCCTCATCCAGCTCAGCCGCGCACTCGGCGTGAAACCCGAGGCTCTCGTAATCGACCTGGATCGCGTCGTCTGAGATTCAACCATCGTTGAAATATCGCTGCCGGTAGGTGCCACGGCAAGACCCTTTACGCGATGTGTGGACAGGGTGGCGGGCCGAGCCACCGTCCACAAGCCCACGGGCGCTCTCCACGGTCCCGGCGATGGCGGTGACGTAGTTGGCGAGATGATCCGCGAACGACTTGACCTGAGGCATCCCGCCGTCACCGGAAGCCGCCCATGCGTTCGACGTCCCAACCATGACGACGACCACCGCGGCCACGAAACCCCGCCGCGACCGCCGAACCCATCCCCCGCCGCTCATCTTCCCGCTGTTGTTCTTTGTTCTTGACCTTCATCTCTACCTCTCTTATTGCTGTTGCTGCTGCCTGCTGCTCCACCTGGCTGACCTGCCTCTCCCTTCTCCGAAGTGCGTGTCGAGGGAGTGGCACTTGTTCGGGGGTGCGGAGTGCGGTTGCGGAGCAGCCCCGAACAAGTGCCGCGACCGGCCCCGGACGAGGAGAAACGGCAGGTCAGCCAGGTGGAGCAGCACCACCGCCCGGTCCGCGCACACTGGCGCCTCCACCGGTGCTTCCGCGCCGGGATGGAGGCCGACCCCGTCATGGCAGTCCAGGCCGCGCGGCCGGTCTTGACCGCCACGCCTCGGCGGCCGGCGTCGCGCCGTCGCCGAGACCGCTCGTCGCGCCCGCGGCGCCCCCCACTGCCGTACCTCCGGCCCTCCGTAGCGAGCTTCATGAACACCTCACGACCGGTTACGAAAACTTCACGACGACATCACCGCGGCGGTAACTGCGCCGTGAACCTTCGGTGAAGTCACCGAACGACCGTGCTCTCCTCGCCGCCCGCTCGGGGCGGCTCGCGAGAGGAGCACTACATGAACGTCACCCGTACCGCCGCCCTCACGGCGCTCGCCGCTGGACTCGTGACGACCGGCTGCTCGGCAACGACTCGACAGCCAACAACCGTCATCAGCGTCGCTCCAACGCCGACACCGACGACGTCACCGACCGGAGATCCAGCGCCGCTCCCCTTCGTCGACCCGATCGACACAGACAGCACGAACGACGGCGACCCGACCGGCACTCCAGTCCAGCTCGCGATCCGCTACCTCAACGACCTACGGGATGGCGACTGGAGCGCGGCACTCGGCGAGATGGCTTACGTCGAGCGCGCCACGGTTGACCTCAACAACGCCGCGGCCGCCGTCGGGAGCGACGTGCTGCGCAACGCAAGCGACGACTCGGGCCACCTCGCGCGCTGCACGTCAGGTCGTCAGTTCGCTCCGGACGCGGTCAGCCTCCGCTGCGGCCGGACGAATGTCGTTGTCCACATCGAGACCTTGGCGGGCTTCCGCGGCGTCAAGGTCTCCGCCGTGTTCGTCGCCGGCGACCACCCCGGAATCCCCCACACCCACGCCTACACCCGGCTCATCTGATGACGAGCTACTTCCCCGCCGAGCCGGCGCGGCGCGCGTTGCGCCGGCTCACGGCCGAGACGGAGAGCAGCGTCTCCGTCCTCGCCGACAACATCAGAGTGGATCGCTCGACGATCCAGCGGCTCTTCACCCGCGATCGGCTGCGATGGGATGCCGCGGATCACGTCGCCGTTGCCCTCGGCTGCCACCCGTGCCAAATCTGGCCCGAATGGTTCGACTACGGCGAAGTAGCGGCATGAACCTCGACGACCTTCCGGATGTCCTCACGGTGGACGAGACAGCGCGATACCTCAGGATCAGCCGGGCGCTTGCCTTCGACGCAATCCACCGCGGCGATCTGCCTGCAATCCGAGTCGGGCGTCGGTTGCTTGTGCCACGGGTCAGACTCCTCGCCTGGCTGCACGGCACCGAAGTGTGATCAACTCTGATCCCCCGCTTCCCGACATCAGAGCGTCGCGGGCCGCGCGTCCAGCGGGCTGGGGCCTGCCCCTGCCCGCACTCCCGGACCGTTAGGGGCCGCAGAGGCTCCGGGGTCAAGGGCCGCCGCAGGCGGTCGCGTAGCGACGCGAGCGGAGCGAGCGCCCTT
>JAICXQ010000115.1 GCA_025980325.1 Frankiales bacterium | reverse complement strand
CTCGGCCAAGAAGTGCGGTCACCTCGGCGGCAAGGTGCTCATCCCGACCAACCAGCATGTCAAGACGCTGAACGCCGCGCGGCTCGCCGCCGACGTCGAAGGCGTGCCGAGCATCATCGTCGCTCGCACCGACGCGCAGGCGGCGACCCTCATCACCAGCGATGTCGACGAGCGCGACCAGCAGTACGTCACCGGCGAGCGCACGGCCGAGGGCTTCTATCGCGTGACCAACGGGATCGACCCGTGCATCACCCGCGCACTCGCCTACGCGCCGTACGCCGACCTCATCTGGATGGAGACGTCGAAGCCGGACCTCGAGATCGCGCGGCAGTTCGCCGAGGCGGTCAAGAAGGAGTTCCCGGATCAGTTGCTCGCGTACAACTGCTCGCCGTCGTTCAACTGGAAGGCCTCGCTCGACGACGACACGATCGCGAAGTTCCAGCGCGAGCTCGGCGCGATGGGCTACAAGTTCCAGTTCATCACCCTCGCCGGCTTCCACGCGCTCAACTACTCGATGTTCGAACTCGCCAGCGGTTACGCCGAGGGCGGCATGAGCGCGTACGTCGAGTTGCAGGAGAAGGAGTTCGCGGCGGAGCAGGCCGGCTACACCGCGACCAAGCATCAGCGTGAGGTCGGCGCCGGCTACTTCGACCTCGTCGCCACCGCCATCGATCCGCAAGCAGAGACGCTCGCGCTCAAGGGCAGCACCGAAGAAGAGCAGTTCCACTGAGCCGCCAGGCGAAGGGAACCAGTGAACCGTTCCACTAGGTCGAAGGGGCACGGACACATGCGCCACTGTGACGGACGACTGTTCGACGGAAGCGCCTGCAACAACGACCTGTTCGACTGCGCCGGCTGCGGCGCGAGCGGCTGTGTCGGCGACGGGTGCGACAACCAGAGTTTCGTGACGACGACGTGCTGCGGGCAGGACCTCGGCACCGCGCGGCACACGTTGGCATCCGCCGCTGCGTGACGGAGGCAGCGGCGGACTAGACGTGCGGCGGCGACCCAGCTGGGCGGGTCGCTGCCGCACCTGTTTTCCCGACGCGCCAGGATCCGGGACGTGATTCATACCTGGCTCACCAACACATTCGGTCTCGCCGTCCCGGTCGTGTCGGCGCCGATGGCCGGCGTATCCGGCGGCGCGCTCGCCGGGGCGGTGAGCGCCGCGGGCGGCCTCGGCTTGGTCGGGTTCGCGGCCGGCCGCCCGGAGCAGTTGCACGCCGAGCTCGAGACCGCGCGGACGACGGCTGCGGGCAAGGCGTACGGCGTCGGCCTGCTCGCCTGGTTGCTGCCCGGCAACGAGGCATTGCTCGACGTCGTCGTCGAATCCGACGCGGCGCTGATCTCGCTGTCGTTCGGGCCGTACGCGCCCTACGTCGAGCAGCTGCAAGCCGCCGGCAAGCTCGTCGCGACACAGGTCGGCACGGTCGACGACGCGCGCGCGGCACTCGCGATCGGTGTCGATCTCATCGTCGCGCGTGGCGGTGAAGGCGGCGGCCATGGCCGCAACGACGTCGCGACGTTGCCGCTGCTGCAAGCGGTCCTCGACGCGGTCGACGTACCGGTGCTCGCCGCCGGTGGCATCGGGACCGGTCGAGGCCTCGCCGCCGTGCTCGCGGCCGGTGCGGCCGGCGCGTGGGTCGGGACCGCGTTCACGGTCGCGACCGAGGCCACGACCGCCGCGGAGGCGAAGCGCGCGATCACCGCCGCGGGCCTGACCGACACGACCTACACGACCGTCCTCGACATCGGGCGCGGCATCCCGTGGCCGAGCGAGTACGGCGGCCGGGCGCTGCGCCACCCGTACGCCGAGAAGTGGCACGGCCGCGAGGACGAGTTGCGGGCGGACCCCGAACCGATGGACCAGCCGGCGGTCTGGGCCGGCCAGGCGGCCGGGCTGGTGACCGCGCCGCGCAGTGCCGCGGATATCGTCCGTGAACTCGCAACCGCAGAGACCTACCTCGACGCGATTGCCGAACGCATGAGTCGGGGTACTGGCGGGTAACATAGGCGCTACCGCGACAAGGGAGGTCGGCCGCCGGCCATGAACATCGTCGTCTGCGTGAAGCAGGTTCCCGATACGTGGGCTGAGAAGAAGCTCAGCGCCACCGACAAGACCGTCGACCGCGAGAGCGTCGACGGCGTGATGAACGAGCTCGACGAGTACGCCGTCGAGGAAGCGCTGCGGATCGCCGAGGCGAGCGGCGGCGAGGTCACCGTCCTCACGATGGGACCGGACAAGTCGGTCGAGACGATCCGCAAGGCGTTGTCGATGGGTGCGGACAAGGCGGTGCACCTCGTCGACGACGGCCTGCACGGCTCGGACGCGCTGGCGACGTCGTACGCGCTGGCGAAGGCGATCGGCACGATCGAGCACGACCTCGTCATCCTCGGCGTCGAGTCGACCGACGCGCGGATGAGCGTCGTACCGGCGATGCTCGCCGAGCGGCTCGGCGCGGCGCAGCTGACGTTCGCGCGCAAGGTCGAGGTCGGCGGCGGCACGGTGAAGATCGAGCGGCTGACCGACACCGGGTACGACGTCGTCGAGGCGTCGACGCCGGCCGTCGTCTCGGTCGTCGAGAAGATCAACGAGCCGCGCTACCCGTCGTTCAAGGGGATCATGGCGGCGAAGAAGAAGCCGCTCACGACACTCACGCTCGCCGACGCCGGCATCGAGGCGGACAAGGTCGGTCTCGGCGGATCCGCGACCACGGTCGGCGACGTCGCCGCGCGGCCGCCGAAGCAGGCCGGCCAGATCGTCAAGGACGAGGGCGACGGTGGCACGAAGCTCGCCGAGTTCCTCGCGTCGCAGAAGTTCATCTGAGGGGCGGGGAGACACATGGCTGAAGTACTCGTACTCGTCGAGCACGTCGACGGCGCGGTCAAGAAGGTCACGCTCGAACTGCTCACGTTGGCGCGCTCGCTGGGTGAACCGTCCGCGGTCTTCGTCGGCTCTGCCGCCGGGAACGGGGGCGCGGACAATGCGAAGGCGAAGCTGGCCGAGTACGGCGCGGCGAAGATCTACGTCGCGGGCGACAGTGAGCTCGAGTCGTATCTCGTCGCGCCCAAGGCCGAGGTGCTCGCGCAGATCGTGGCGTCGTCCTCGCCGGCGGCGGTGTTGATCCCGAGCACGCCGGAGGGCAAGGAGGTCGCGGGCCGGCTCGCGGTCAAGCTGGACTCCGGTGTCATCACCGACGCGGTCGGCGTGGACGACGGTTTCACCGCGCGGCAGAGCATCTTCGGTGGCGCGTTCAACGTGTCGTCGACGGTGAGCAGAGGCACGCCGATCATCACGGTCCGGCCGAACTCGACCGCGCCGGAGCCTTCGCCCGCGGCCGGCGCGGAAGAGCAGGTCAGCGTGACGCTGCCGGACACCGCGAAGCAGGCCAAGGTGCTCGATCGCGTCACCGAGAAGAAGGGCGGCCGGCCCGAGCTCACCGAGGCCGCGATCGTCGTCTCGGGTGGTCGCGGGCTCGGCGACGGCTCGAACTTCGCGCTGATCGAGAAGCTCGCCGACTCGTTGGGTGCGGCCGTCGGTGCGTCGCGCGCGGCGACCGACGCGGGCTGGTACCCGCACACGAACCAGGTCGGGCAGACCGGCAAGACCGTCTCGCCGCAGCTCTACATGGCGATCGGTATCTCCGGCGCGATCCAGCACCGGGCCGGGATGCAGACCTCGAAGACGATCGTCGCGATCAACAAGGATCCGGAAGCGCCGATCTTCGAGCTGGTCGACTTCGGCATCGTCGGCGACCTGTTCAACGTCGTCCCGCAACTCACCGACGACATCGAAAAGCGCCACTCGTCGTAAGGTCTCTGCGTGGCGTGGGACCGGCTCGGCGACAAGGCGCGGCAGCGGCTGCAGGACCAGCTCGTGCGCGAACAGGTCCGCGCGGTCGCGGCCGGATCGGCGTACTGGAAGCAGCGGTTCGCCGACATCGCGCGGCCGCCGGCGAGCGTGACGTCGGTCGACAAGCTCGCGTCGGTGCCCGCGGTCGGCGAACGCGACGTGAGCCCGACCGGCGACCCGGCCGCGATGGCGGCGCTCGTGCTGCACGGCGGCGAACGGCACTTCGCGATGCATACGGCCGGACCGACGTTGCGCCGCGCGCTGCGCAAGAAGGTGGCCCGCTCGCGCGACTACCCGCGCATCGTCGCGCGCGAGACTCGCGCGACGTCGTACGTCTGGAGCGGCCTCGGGTTCCGCTACCCGCTCGCCTCGACCCGCGGCGACCTCGACGTACTGGCTCGGGTCGGGGCCCGGCTGTGGTCGGTGGTCGGCGCGAGCGCGGACGATGCGCTGATCGCGGCGCTGCCGCACGGATCGGTCGAGCAGGCGGCGTTGCACTACGCCGCGCTCGGGGCCGGCGCGCCGGCGCTGTTCCCCGGCGCGGATCCGGACGGCGTCGTCGAGGCCGCGCGGCTGGCCCCACCGACGATGCTGGCGGTCCCCGCGCCCGCTGCCGCGGTGGTTCTCGAGGCGCTGCGCGAATCGGGTACGCCGAT
>JAICXQ010000043.1 GCA_025980325.1 Frankiales bacterium | reverse complement strand
ACCTCGTCGAGGTGGCGCCGACCGCGCGCCCGCCGGTGGCCAAGCTCATGGACTACGGGAAGTACAAGTACGAGACCGCGCAGAAGGCCCGTGAGGCACGCCGCAACCAGGTGCACACGGTCATCAAGGAGATGAAGCTCCGGCCGAAGATCGACCCGCACGACTACGAGACCAAGAAGGGTCACGTCGTGCGGTTCCTCAAAGCGGGGGACAAGGTCAAGATCACGATCATGTTCCGCGGTCGTGAGCAGTCGCGGCCCGAGTTGGGCTTCCGGTTGCTCAAGCGGCTCGCGGAGGACGTCCAGGAACTCGGCTACGTCGAGTTCGAGCCCAAGCAGGACGGCCGCAACATGATCATGGTCATGGCGCCGCACCGCAAGCAACAGCAGCAGCACCACCGGCGCGCTGAGCCCGAACCGTCAGCGCCGACCGGCACCGAATAGAGGAGACGAGACAGCCGTGCCCAAGATGAAGCCGCACCGCAGCGCCAAGAAGAACATCAAGGTGACCAGTAGCGGCAAGCTGATGCGCCTGCGCGCGGGCCGCAAATCCGGGGCTGCGTTCGCCTCCGCGCCGACCACCGGCAGCCGTACGAAGCACAACCGTTTGCAAGGCGAGGTCGAGGTCGCGAAGGCCGATCGCAAGCGAATGACCAGGTTGCTCGGCCGCTAATCCCCACTCGTCGACCCACTCGGTCCTACCGGCAAGGAGTTTTCCCGTGGCACGCGTGAAGCGGGCGGTCAACGCCCACAAGAAACGCCGCGTCGTCCTCGAACGCGCCAGCGGCTACCGCGGCCAGCGGTCCCGGCTGTATCGCAAGGCCAAGGAGCAGATGCTCCACTCGCTCGGCTACGCCTACCGCGACCGCCGGGCCCGCAAGGGCGACTTCCGGTCGCTGTGGATCCAGCGGATCAACGCAGCCGCCCGGGCCAACGGCATGACCTACAACCGGTTCATCCAGGGCCTCAAGGCCGCCGGTGTCGAGATCGACCGCAAGAACCTCGCCGAGCTCGCGGTCAGCGAACCGGCCGCGTTCACCGCACTGGTCGAGGTCGCCCGCGCGGCCGTGCCCGCCGCCTCGTCGACCGGCTCGTCGGAGTCCGCCGCCTGAGCGGCCCGATCAGCTCGCCGCACAACGCTCGCGTCGCGGCCGCCCGCAAGCTCCTGGATCCCAGAGCGCGGGCGGCCGCGCAGCTGTTTCTGGCCGAGGGTCCGCACGCGGTTGCGGCCGCGCTGACGTCGGCCCGCCACGAGGTCCGGGAACTGTTCGTCGCCGAGACCGTGGTGGCGCGCGAGACCGACCTGCTGCGGACCGCGGCGGCCGGCGACGTACCCGTCGTCGTCGTGACCGACCGGGTCGCCGCGACGCTGGCCGAGACGGTGACGCCGCAGGGGGTCGTCGCCGTCGTCCGCCCCGCCCGCCTCGATGCCGCCGCCGTGCTCGCGGGCGCGCGCCTGGTCGCCGTCCTCGACCGGGTGAACGACCCCGGCAACGCGGGTACGGCCGTTCGGACGGCGGACGCCGCGGGCGCCGACGCCGTCGTCCTGACCGCGGGCTCGGTCGATCCCTACAACGGAAAGTGCATCCGAGCCTCGGCCGGCAGCGTCTTCGCCGTACCGATTCTCACCGGTATCGAGACGGACGCCGCGATCGCACTTGCCGGGGGTGGCGGCGCGCGGACGACGATCGCGACGACCCTCGACGCCGGCGAGGATCTCGACGCGCTGATCGACGCCGGCGTGCTGGCCGGCCCCACCGCATGGGTGTTCGGCAGCGAGGCGCGCGGGCTCGACCCGGCGATCGCGGCCGCTGCGGATCGGCGGGTACGGATCCCGATGTACGGCGGCGCGGAGAGCCTCAACCTCGCGGCGTCGGTGGCGGTGTGCTTGTACGCGAGCGCGCGGGCGCACCGGTGACGAAGGCCGTGCGCCCGCTCGGCTCGGTGACTCGGGGGACGACCGCGCCGCGGCGGCTGCGGCGGGCCGACCGGTGGCTGGTCGCGAACTGGCCGGCGCTGCGATCCGCGCCCGTTCCGCTCGTCGCCGACCTGGGCTTCGGCGCGTTGCCGGTGACGACGTTCGACTTGGCGACTCGCTTGCGACGGGTCAATCCGCACGTACGTCTTGTGGGATTGGACGTCGACCCGGCCCGGGTCGTGGCCGCACAGGCGGTCGACACAGATCTCCCCGTCGAGTTCGCCGTCGGCGGCTTCGAGCTCGCCGGGCTGCGGCCGGACGTCGTCCGCGCCTTCAACGTGCTGCGCCAGTACCCGGTCGACGAGGTGCCGCGATGGTGGGCCGAGATGACGGCCCGGCTCGCGCCCGGCGGCTTCGTCCTCGACGGAACGTGCGACGAGACCGGCCGGCTGGCGTCGTGGATCCGGTTGACCGAGGACGGACCGCAGTCGCTGACTCTCGCCGCCGACCTGTCCGGCGAGCCCGGGCTGGTCGCCGCCCGGCTGCCGAAGATCCTCATCTCCCGCAACGTCGCGGGCGAGCCGGCGCACGCACTGCTGAGCCGGCTCGACGAGGCGTGGAACCGCTTCGCCTGGCGGTCGGTGTTCGGTCCCCGCCAGCGCTTCGCCGCGGCCGTCGCCGAACTGCGTGACGCCGGCTGGCCGGTCCTCGACGGGCCGGCGAGATGGCGACGCGGCGAGGTCACCGTCGCCTGGAACGCGGTCGCACCCCGCCCGAGTCGATAGGCTGCTCGCGTGCCCGAGAAGGGGATCTACGACGAGTTGCCCGACGGCGTCGTCGTCGCCGACGCCGAGGGCCGGATCGTCGTCGTCAATCCCGCCGCCGAGCGGGTCCTCGGCCGGACCGCCGACGAGACCGTAGGCCGCGACTCCCGCGACGTGCTCCCGCTCGTCGACGCGCAGGGCAACGACTGGTGGGCCTGCACCCGCCCGTACGACGGGCTGCGGACGCGGACCCGCCAGCCGGAGCGGCTGCTGGTCCTTCCCGGCACCGGCGGCGACCCCGATCGCGAGCTGCTGATGACGGCGTCCTACGTCCGCGACGAGAGCCGCCAGCTCACTCGGCTCGTCGTCATGTTGCGCGACACCGCCGCCCGGGCGCGGACCGAACGCAGCGGCGCCGAGCTGGTCTCGACCGTCGCGCACGAGCTGCGCTCGCCGCTGACCAGCGTCAAGGGCTTCACCGCGACGATGCTGACGAAGTGGGAGCGGTTCACCGACGACCAGAAGAAGCTGATGCTCCAGACGGTCAACTCCGACGCCGATCGCGTCACCCGCTTGATCAGCGAACTGCTCGACGTGTCGCGGATCGAGGCCGGCCGGCTCGAGTTGCGCAAGCAGGTGGTCGACATTCCGGCGCTCGTCCGCCGCGACGTCGATGCGCGGATCGCGGCCGGTGAGTCGCCGGATCGCTTCCGGGTCGACGCGACCGGCGAGCTGTCCGAGATCTGGGCCGACCCCGACAAGCTCGCGCAGGTCGTCGGCAACCTGGTCGAGAACGCGATGCGCCACGGCGCCGGGACCGTCACCGTGACGGTTGCCCCGCACGACGGCGGTGCGACGGTGACCGTCGCGGACGAAGGCGAGGGCATCCCCGCGCAGGCGCAGGGCCGCATCTTCACGAAGTTCTGGCGCGGCGCCGGCAGTCGCGGCGGCACCGGTCTCGGGCTCTACATCGCCAAGGGAATAGTCGAGGCGCACGGCGGCACGATCGGCGTCGAGCAGACGCCGGCCGGCGGGGCGCTGCTGCGATTTACGTTGCCGGCGGGTACGCCGAGCTTCGCGCTCTGACCTCGCCGGTGCCCTCGGACTCTTACGACCCGAAGGAAGTAGCCGTCTTGCAACCCGCATCGCTCGACCAGGACGTCGCGGCCGCGCGCGCGGCGTTCGCCGACGCGACGGATCTCGACGCTCTCGCGGCCGCGCACGTCGCTCATCTCGGGCACCGCTCGCCGATCGCATTGGCGCGCCGCGAGCTCGGTGCCCTGCCGCCGGCGGCGCGGGCCGATGCCGGCCGCCGGGTCAACGTCGCACTCGCCGCGATCACCGCGTCGTACGACGAGCGGCGGGCCGAACTCGAAGCCGAACGCGACGCGCACGTGCTGCACGCGGAACGGGTCGACGTCACGTTGCCGGCCGACCGGCGCCCGCGCGGCGCGCGCCATCCGCTGACGCTCGTGCAGGAGCGGATCGCGGACGTGTTCGTCGCGATGGGCTGGGAGGTCGCGGAGGGTCCCGAGGCCGAGGCGGAGTGGCTCAACTTCGACGCGCTGAACGTGCCCGCGCATCACCCGGCCCGGGAAGAGCAGGACACGCTGTGGCTGGATCCGCCGTCGGCCGGTGTGGTGCTGCGGACGCAGACGTCGCCGGTGCAGGTGCGCGCGTTGCTCGACCGCGGTGCGCCGTGTTACGTCGTCGCTCCGGGCCGGGTGTACCGCAACGATCCGCTCGACGCGACGCACTCGCCGGTGTTCCACCAGGTCGAGGGCCTGGCGGTCGACCGCGGGCTGACGATGGGTGACCTGCGCGGCACGCTGGAGTTGTTCGCGCGGGCGATGTTCGGTGCCGACGTACGGACTCGGTTGCGTCCCGATCACTTCCCGTTCACCGAACCGTCGGCCGAGGTCGACCTGCTCTGCTGGGTGTGTCACGGCGCGTCCGCAGCCGGCGGAGATCCGTGCCGTACCTGCGGATCCGAGGGCTGGGTCGAGTGGGGCGGCTGCGGGATGGTGCATCCGGTCGTGCTGACGTCGGCCGGGATCGATCCGAGCGAGTACACCGGTTACGCGTTCGGCATGGGCCTGGAACGCACGCTGATGTCGCGGCACAACATCGCCGAGATCCGCGACCTCGTCGAAGGCGACGTCCGGCTGACCGTCGCACTCGGGCTGGAGGCCTGACGTGCGCGCGCCGCTGTCGTGGATCCGCGAGTACGTCGACCTGCCGCCGGACGTGCCGGCGCATGCAGTCGCGGAGCGGTTGACCGACGCGGGGCTGAAGGTCGAACGGGTCGAACGCATCGGCGCCGACATCGACGGTGTCGTGGTCGCGCGGGTCGAGGCCATCGAGGAGCTCACCGAGTTCAAGAAGCCGATCCGGTGGGTCACCCTCGCCACCGGGACATCGGCGACCGGCGACGAGACGCGCCAGGTCATCTGCGGCGCGACCAACTTCGCGGTCGGTGACGTCGTCGCATACGCGCGACCGCCGGCCCGGTTGCCGGGCGGGTTCGAGATCGGCAAGCGGCCGGCGTACGGGCGCGAGTCCGACGGGATGATCTGCTCGGTGCGCGAGCTCGGCATCGGCGACGACCACACCGGAATCCTTGTGTTGCCAACGGATTTGCCCCTCGGTGCTGACGTCGTCGAGACGCTCGGCCTGCGCGACGACGTACTCGATATTGCCGTCAATCCCGACCGCGGCTATGCGTTGTCGATCCGCGGCATCGCGCGCGAAGTCGCGACCGCCTTCGACGTGTCGTGGCGCGACCCCGGTGCCGGGAAGGCGCCCGCGCCGACGGCGAGCGGTCCGGTCGTGCGGATCGACGACGAGGACGGCTGCGACCGCTACGTCGCGCGGGTCGTCACCGGTATCGATCCGAGCGCGGCCAGCCCGCGCTGGTTGCAGCAACGACTCACTCTCGCGGGGATGCGGGCGGTGTCGCTCGTCGTCGACGTCACCAATGCGGTGATGCTCGAGGTGGGTCAACCGCTGCACGCGTTCGACCGCGACAAGCTGCGCGGCGCGATCGTCGTCCGGCGCGCGAATGCGGGGGAGCGGATGCGCACCCTCGACGACGTCGACCGCGCGCTCGATCCGGCCGACCTGCTCATCACCGACGACAGCGGACCGATCGCGATCGCCGGCGTGATGGGTGGTGCCGCGACCGAGATCGGGCCGTCGACGACGTCGGTGTTGATCGAGTCGGCGCACTTCGATCCGGTGTCCGTCGCCTACACCGCGCGCCGGCACCGGCTCGCGTCCGAGGCGTCGCGACGGTACGAACGCGGCGTCGACGACGCGCTCGCGGATGTTGCCGCACAGCGCGCCGTGTCGCTGCTGGCCGAGTTGGCCGGTGCGGTCGACAGCGGTGACGTCACCGACGTCGACGTACGAAAGACGCGCGAGCCGATCGCGTTCGATCCGGTTCTTCCGTCGCGCCTCGCCGGAGTCGAGTATCCGGTCGCGGTCGTAAGAAAACGGCTGGCCGACGTCGGCTGCGAAGTCTCCGGCGACGACCCGATGGAGGTCGCGCCGCCGTCGTGGCGACCCGACCTGCGCGCGCCGGTCGACCTGGTCGAGGAGGTGGTCCGGCTCGAGGGCTACGACCGCCTGCCGGCGACGGTCCCGTCGGCGCCGGCCGGCCGAGGTTTGACGCGGACGCAACGGCAGCGCCGGCTCGTCGGCCGGGCGCTCGCCGCGGCCGGCTTCGTGGAAGTCGTGACGTATCCGTTCGTCGCCGCCGACACCGGCGACCGGTTGATGCTCGACGACGGCGACGGGCGCCGGCCGGTGCTGCGGCTCGCCAATCCGGTGTCCGAGCAGGAGCCGTACCTCCGCCCGACCCTGCTGCCCGGCCTGCTCGCCGCCGCCGCGCGCAACGTCGCCCGTGGTACCTCCGACGTCGCCGTCTACGAAGTCGGGCTGGTCTTCCGGCCGGCTGCGGGTCCGCCGATCGCGGCGCCGCCGGCCGGATCGCGGCCGAGCGACGAGGTCGTCGCGGCGATGGAGAACAGCGTGCCGTTCCAGCCGACCCATGCCGCCGTCGTCATGGCCGGCGATCGCGAGCGCAGCGGTTGGTGGGGCGCGGGCCGGGCCATCGAATGGACCGACGCCGTCGACGCCGCGCACGCCACCGCGGCCGCGCTCGGGGTGTCGCTGACGGTCGAGGCCGACGCGCACGCGCCGTGGCATCCGGGCCGGTGCGCGGCGCTGCGTGCGGACGGCCGGCTCGTCGGGCATGCCGGTGAATTGCATCCGCGGGTCGTCGAGGCGTTCGACCTGCCGCCGCGTTCGTGCGCGATGGAGTTGCGCGTCGACGAGTTGATCGCGGCCGCACCCGCGCTCGCCACCGCGCCGACCATGTCGACGTACCCGCCGGCGACGTTCGACCTCGCGGTCGTCGTACCGGACGAGGTGCCGGCCGCCGCCGCCGCCGCCGCGCTGCGTGGTGGGGCGGGCGATGTCGTCGAGCAGGTCCGGCTGTTCGACGTCTATGCCGGCGACCAGGTGCCGGCGGGTCACCGATCGCTCGCGTTCGCGTTCCGGCTGCGGGCGGCCGACCGGACCCTCACCGCGGAGGACGTGGCGGCGGCACGGGCCGGCGCGATCGCCGCCGTCGAGCAGGCCTTCGGCGCGCACCTGCGCGGCGCCTGACCGGTGTGCATGAGTAAACAGTTGCCTGTATAGTCATGCGTCATGGGCACGAGCGCGGCCGTCGTCGGCGCGAGCGGGTACGCGGGCGGTGAGCTGCTGCGGCTCCTCGCGGCTCATCCGCAGTTCGAGGTGACCGCGGTGGCCGCGGCGACCAACGCCGGCCGGCCGCTCGGCGAGCTGCATCCGCAGCTGGTCACGCTGGCCGACCGCGTCCTCGTCGGCGCCGACGATCCGAGCGTTCTCGGCGCCGACGTCGTCTTCCTCTCGCTGCCGCACGGCGAGTCGGCGGCGCTCGCGGCCGGGCTTGCCGAGGACACGCTCGTCGTCGACCTCGGCGCCGATTTCCGACTGCGGTCGGCCGCCGACTGGCAGCGCTGGTACGGCGGCCGGCATGCGGGCACCTGGGTGTACGGCCTGCCCGAGCTGCCGGGCGCGCGAACCGATCTTCGCGCCAGCCGCCGGATCGCGAATCCGGGCTGCTACTCCACCGCCGTCATCCTCGCCCTCGCCCCGCTGCTCGCGAGCGGCCTGGTCGAGTCCGACGACATCGTCGTCGTCGCGGCGAGCGGGACGAGCGGTGCCGGCCGGTCGGCGACGCCGCGGCTGCTCGGCAGCGAGGTGATGGGCGACCTGACGCCGTACAAGGTCGGCGGCACGCACCAGCACCTGCCCGAGATCCGGCAGGCGGTGAACGCCGGGACGATGTCGTTCACGCCGGTGCTCGCACCGATGCCGCGTGGCATCCTCGCGAACTGCACCGCGAAGTTGCGGCCCGGCGCCGGTACGGCGCAGTTGCGGGCGGCCCTCGACGCGGCGTACGGCGACGAGGCCTTCGTCACGCTGCTGCCGGACGGGCAGTGGCCGCACACCGCGGCGACGTTCGGCTCGAACTCGTGCCAGCTACAGGTGGTCGCAGACACCGATGCGGGCCGGGCGATCGTCGTCGCCGCGATCGACAACCTGGGCAAGGGCGCGGCCGGCCAAGCAGTACAGAACGCCAATCTCGCGTTGGGTTTCGACGAGGCCGCCGGGCTCACCGCGAACGGAGTCGCGCCGTGACCGTGACCGCACCGCGTGGGTTCGCCGCCGCGGGAGTGGCCGCCGGGCTGAAGGCGAGCGGCAACCCGGACGTCGCGGTCGTCGTCAACGCCGGTCCGGCCTACGCCGCCGCCGGCGTCTTCACCAGCAACCGGGTGCAAGCGGCGCCGGTCGTGTGGTCGCGACAGGTCCTGTCCGGCGGCACCGTGCGTGCCGTCGTGCTGAATTCCGGCGGCGCCAACGCGTGCACCGGCCCGGACGGTTTCCAGGACACGCACCGTACGGCCGAACATGTCGCGGATTTGCTCGGAATCGGCGCCGGCGAGGTCGCGGTCTGCTCGACCGGTCTCATCGGCGAGCGGTTGCCGATGGATCGGTTGCTCGCCGGCGTGGAGAAGGCGGTCGCGAGCCTCGACGGCGACGGCGGCGACGCCGCCGCGGAGGCGATTCGCACGACCGACTCGGTGCGCAAGACGACCGTGACCCGCCGCGGCGAGGTGACGCTCGGCGGGATGGCCAAGGGTGCCGGGATGCTCGCGCCCGGTCTCGCGACGATGCTCTGCGTGCTCACGACCGACGCGGTCGCGGGTGCGGGCGCGCTGGACGTCGCGTTGCGCGACGCGGTACGGCGCACCTTCGACCGGGTCGACACCGACGGCTGCATGTCGACCAACGACACGGTGCTGTTGCTGGCGAGCGGCGCGAGCGGTGTCGAGCTCGATCCGGCCGATCTCGCAGCGATGGTGTTCGCGGCCTGCGACGACCTCGCGCGCCAACTCGTCGCCGACGCCGAGGGCGCGACGAAAGACGTCGTCATTGGCGTCCAGCACGCGGCGACCGAAGACGACGCGGTGAAGGTCGCGCGTTCGGTCGCGCGCAGCAGCCTCGTGAAGTGCGCCGTACACGGCGAGGATCCCAACTGGGGCCGCATTCTCAGTGCGGTCGGGACCACGGACGCGGCCTTCGAGCCGGACGAGATTTCCGTGTCCGTCAACGGGATCGAGGTGTGCCGCAACGGCGCCGCGTACGCCGATCGCGCCCTCGTCGACATGAGCGCCCGATCGGTCGCGATCGACATCGACCTCAACGCCGGCAACGCCGACGCGTTCGTCCGCACGACCGATCTCACGGCCGCGTACGTCCACGAGAACTCGGCATACTCGACATGACCCGCGATGCCGATGCCGCGGTCAAGGCGGCCACTCTCGTCGAGGCACTGCCGTGGCTCGAGCGCTTCCACGGCCGCACCGTCGTGGTCAAGTACGGCGGTCATGCGATGGCCGACGAGTCGCTGCGGACCGCGTTCGCCGAAGACGTCGTGTTCTTGCGCTACGCCGGCATCCGCGTCGTCGTCGTGCACGGCGGCGGGCCGCAGATCAATGCCGCACTCGACCGGATGGGCATCGAGCCGGTGTTCACCGGCGGGCTGCGGGTCACGACACCGGAGACGATGGACGTCGTCGGCATGGTGCTCGTCGGCCAGGTGCAGCGCGACATCGTCGGCCTGCTCAACGCGCACGGGCCGTTCGCGGTCGGCATCTCCGGTGAGGACGCGCGGCTGTTCACCGCCGTGCGCCGCGGCGCATTCGTCGACGGCGAAGAGGTCGACCTCGGCCTCGTGGGCGACGTCACCAGCGTCGATCCCGGCGTCGTCGCGGGACTGCTCGCGGACGGCAGGATCCCTGTGGTGTCAAGCGTTTCCCGGGGCGAGGACGGCGGCGTCTTCAACGTCAACGCGGACACCGCGGCCGCCTCGCTCGCGGTCGCGCTCGGGGCCGAGAAGCTCGTCGTACTGACCGATGTCGAAGGCCTCTACGCCGACTGGCCGGCCAAATCGGACGGGCCCAAATCGCATGCGCAGAGCACGGACGTGATCAGCCAGTTGTCCGCCGCCGAGCTCGACGTGCTGTTGCCGACGCTGTCCGAAGGCATGGTGCCGAAGATGGAAGCGTGCCTGCGTGCGGTGCGCGGCGGCGTCGCGGGTGCGCACGTGCTCGACGGCCGGGTGCCGCACGCGTTGTTGCTCGAAGTGTTCACCGACTCCGGAATCGGAACGATGGTGGTGCCCTAATGAGTACAGCGGTCTGGCAACAACGGTGGGACGCGGTGATGGCACGCAATTACGGCACGCCGCCGCTTGTCCTCGTCAGCGGTTCGGGCTGCGTCGTGCGCGACGTCGAGGGTCGTGACTATCTCGACCTGCTCGCCGGGATCGCGGTGAACGTCCTCGGGCACGCGCACCCGGCCGTCGTCGCCGCGGTGAGCGAGCAGGTCGCGCGGATCGCGCACACGTCCAACCTCTACGTGAACGAGCGCGCGGTCGAGTTGGCCGAACGGTTGGTCGGCATTCTCGGCGTGCCCGACACCCGCGTCTTCCTCTGCAACGACGGCACGACCGCGAACGAGGCCGCGATCAAGACGGTGCTGCGCGCGCAGCCCGGCAGGCGCCGCTTCGTCGCCGCCGAGCACTCGTTCCACGGCCGTTCACTCGGCGCGCTCGCGCTGACCGGCAAGGAAGCCGCGCGCGCGCCGTTCGGGCCTTACGGCATCGAGGTCACGCACATCCCGTACGGCGACGCGGACGCGCTCGCCGGCGCCGTCGACGAGACGGTCGCCGCGGTCGTGCTCGAACCGACGTTGGGCGAGGCCGGCGTCGTACCGCCTCCGGACGGTTATCTCAAAGCCGCGCGAGCGGCCTGCGACAACGCCGGCGCGCTGCTCGTCCTCGACGAGATCCAAAGCGGCATCGGCCGTACCGGTGCGTGGTTCGCGCATCAGCGCGAGGGCATCGTCGCCGACATGGTCACCCTCGCGAAGGGCCTCGGCGGCGGGCTGCCGATCGGCGCCTGCCTCGCGACGGGGCGGGCCGCCGAGGCCTTGCAGAAGGGCGACCACGGCTCGACGTTCGGCGGCAATCCGGTCGCGTGCGCGGCGGCGCTCGCGGTGCTCGACACGATCGAGAAGGACAATCTGCTCGACCACGTCACCGCCCTCGGCGACACCTGGGCGGCGCAACTCGCGAAGCCGGGCGTCGGTGTCCGCGGTCGCGGGCTGTGGCTCGCACTCGTCGTCGACGACGGCCTCGCGCCCGCGATCGAGAAGGCGGCCCGGGACGCCGGATTCCTCGTCAATGCAACGGGTCCGGACGCGGTCCGGCTCGCGCCGCCGCTGGTGCTGACCGCAGCCGAAGCGACGGCATTCGCCGACGCTTTGCCGTCGATCCTCGACGCCGCGGCCGACGCGGTTAGTGTCGGCGGCGTGAAGACCGACGTCGCCGCTGGGGGAAGCCGACCATGAGTGTGCCGCATGTGCTTGTCGTCGAGGACGATCCAAGTGTCCGCGGTCTGTTGCAGACGTTGCTCGCGGCGGAGGGGTACGACGTCGCGGTGGCGTCGGACGGACTCGCCGGACTGGTCAAGGCCAGCAGCCGCAAGCCCGAGCTCATCCTGCTCGACCTGATGATGCCCGATCTCGGGGGCATCCGGGTGCTCGAGGAACTGCGCGGTGATCCGGCGCTGGCCGACGTCCCGGTCATCGTCGTCACCGGCAAGGTCGAGGCGGTGCCCGGCTTGCAGCAAGTCCTCGGCGAGGACTCGGTGTTCGCGAAGCCGTTCGGTGTCGCCGAACTGCTCGCGCGGGTCGCCGACGTCACCGGCGGGCCGCCGCCGCGCTCGGCGGGAGACGGCGGGGGAGACGCATTGTGATCCGGCATTTTCTCGTCGACGACGATCTCACCAGCTCCGAGCAGGCCGCCGTGCTCGACGAGGCCGAGGCGATGAAAAAGGATCGCTTCGCGGCACGGTCGCTGGCCGGCCCGCGATCGGTCGCCGTCATCTTCGAAAAGCCGTCGACCCGCACCCGGCTGTCGTTCGAGGCCGGCATCGCCGAGCTCGGCGGTCATCCGATCATCGTCGACGCGCGCAGCACCCAACTCGGCCGCGGCGAGACGATCGAAGACACCGCGCGGGTGCTCTCGCGCTACGTCAGCGCGATCGTCATCCGCACCTTCGGTCAGGACCGGATCGAGCGGCTCGCCGAGGCCGCGAGCGTGCCGGTCGTCAACGCGCTCACCGACTACGCGCATCCCTGCCAGGCACTCGCGGACCTGCAGACGATCCGGGAGAAGAAGGGCGGGCTCGCCGGCGTCACCCTCACGTACCTCGGCGACGGCAACAACATGGCGCATTCGCTGTTGCTCGCCGGTGCGCTCGCCGGCATGCACGTGCGGGTCGCGTCGCCGCCGGGGTTCGAACCGATCGACCAGGTCGTCCGGCGGGCCGGCGAGATCGCCGCGACGACCGGCGGTTCGGTCGACGTCACGACCGAACCGCTGGCCGCGGCCGATGGTGCGGACGTTCTCTACACCGACGTGTGGGCGTCGATGGGCCAGGAGGCAGAGGCCGCGAGCCGGCTCTTGGTGTTCCAGCCGTACGCGTTGGACCAGCGGGTCGTCGACGCCGCAGCCGACGACGTCGTCGTCCTGCACTGCCTGCCCGCGCACCGTGGCGAGGAGATCGCGGCCGAGGTCATCGACGGGCCCCACAGCGTCGTGTTCGACCAGGCCGAGAACCGGTTGCACGCGCAGAAGGCGCTGCTCGCGTTCTTGTTGGAGCGATCGCGATGAGGCCGGCGCAGCCGGCTCCGCTGTTGGGTGGCGGGCTGGGCGGCGGCTTGGGTGGCGGGCGGGGCGGCGGCTTGGGTGGCGGGCGGGGCGGCGGACGTCTGCCGGCGGCCGCGCCGGCGACCAAGGCCGCACGGCAGGCGCGGATCAGCGCGTTGATCGCGTCGACGCCGATCCGCTCGCAGGGTCAGCTCGCCGAACTGCTCGCCGAGGAAGGCGTCGCGGTCACGCAGGCGACCCTGTCGCGCGACCTCGAGGAGATGGGCGCGGTGAAGGTGCGCCGCCGCGGTCTCGGCACCGTCTACGCCGTCGGCGACGAGCTGCCCGGACCGGTGCTGCGAGCCCTGGGGGGCGAGCGCAACGACGGGCGGTTCTCCCGGCTGGCGGCGGAACTTTTGGTCAGCGTCGAGGCGAGCGCGAACCTCGTCGTCGCGCACACCCCGCCCGGCGGTGCGCACCTGCTCGCGTCCGCGATCGACCGGGCCGGCATCGGCGCCGTACTCGGAACGATCGCCGGCGACGACACCGTGCTCGTGATCATCCGGGATCCCAAAGGCGGTCCGGCATTCGCCGACCAGTTACGCAAGATGGCAGGAGCTGCTGACGATGACTGACCGTGTGGTCCTCGCCTACTCCGGCGGGTTGGACACGTCCGTGGCGATCGGCTGGATCGCCGCGGAAACCAATGCCGAGGTCGTCGCGGTTGCCGCCGACGTCGGCCAGGGCGGTGAGGACCTCGACGTCATCCGCCGGCGTGCGCTGGACTGCGGCGCCGTCGAAGCGGTCGTCGTCGACGCGCGGGCGGAGTTCGCGGAGGACTACTGCCTGCCCGCGCTGCGCGCGAACGCGCTCTACATGGATCGCTACCCGCTCGTCTCCGCGTTGTCGCGACCGGTCATCGTCAAGCATCTCGTCGAGGCCGCGCGCTACCACGGCGCGACGATGGTGTCGCACGGTTGCACCGGCAAGGGCAACGACCAGGTCCGGTTCGAGGTCGGCATCGCGGCGCTCGCGCCGGAGCTGAAAATCCTTGCACCCGTGCGGGATTCGGGCATGACCCGCGACAAGGCGATCGCGTTCGCGGAGGAGAAGGGCCTGCCGATCGACGTCACCAAGAAGTCGCCGTACTCGATCGACCAGAACCTCTGGGGCCGCGCGGTCGAGACCGGATTCCTCGAAGACATCTGGAACGCCCCGATCGAAGACGTGTACTCGTACACGCAGGATCCGTCGGTCGCGCGCGCGGCCGACGAGGTCGTCATCACCTTCGTCGACGGTGCGCCGACCGCGATCGACGGGCGTCCCGTGACGATGCTGGAAGCGGTGCAAGAGCTCAACGCGCGCGCCGGCGCGCAGGGGATCGGACGGCTCGACATGGTCGAGGATCGACTGGTCGGGATCAAGAGCCGCGAGGTCTACGAATGCCCGGGCGCGATCGCGCTGATCACCGCGCATCAAGAGCTCGAGAACGTCACGGTCGAGCGGGATCTGGCGCGGTTCAAGCGATCCGTCGACCAGCGCTGGGCCGAGCTCGTGTACGACGGGTTGTGGTTCTCGCCGTTGAAGCATGCGCTCGACGACTTCGTCGCCGCGGCGTCCACACACGTCACCGGCGACATCCGGATGACGTTGCACGGCGGTCGCGCAACCGTCACGGGACGGCGCGGACCTGCGTCGCTCTACGACTACGACCTCGCGACGTACGACGCCGACGACACGTTCGACCAGAGCCTCGCCAAGGGCTTCGTCGAGTTGTGGGGCTTGCCCAGCCGGATCGCGGCCCGGCGGGATCAAGCAATGGAGAACGGATGACCGAGACGGCGCCGCCCACGCGACTGTGGGGCGGCCGGTTCTCCGGCGGTCCGTCCGACGCGCTGTCGCGGTTGTCGACCAGCGTCCACTTCGACTGGCGGCTCGCGCCGTACGACCTGCTCGCGTCGAAGGCGCACGCGCGTGTGTTGCACGCCGCCGGATTGCTCGACGATCACGAACTGCAACGCCTGCTCGTAGCGCTCGACGAACTGGATCACGACGCACGCCACGGGCTGTTCCGCCCGTCGCCCGAAGACGAAGACGTGCATACGGCGCTCGAACGCGGCCTGCTCGAACGGGTCGGATCCCTCGGCGGCAAGTTGCGCGCCGGCCGCAGCAGAAACGACCAGATAGCAACGGATCTGCGGCTCTACCTGCGCGACCACACCAGGCAAGTTGCCTCCCGGCTGGCCGAGCTCGAGACCGCGCTGGTCGAGCAGGCCGAACGCACGTTGCACGTCCCCGCGCCGGGCCTGACCCACATGCAACACGCGCAACCGGTGCTGTTCGCGCACCACCTGCTCGCGCACGTGCACGCGTTCGCGCGCGACATCGCCCGGTTGCAGGACTGGGATCGACGGGCCGCGGTGTCGCCGCTCGGTGCCGGTGCGCTCGCCGGCTCGTCGTTGCCGCTGGATCCGGACGCGGTCGCGGCCGAGCTCGGCTTCAGCTCCGCCGCGGCGAACTCGATCGACGCGGTCAGCGACCGCGACTTCGCGGCCGAATTCCTGTTCTGTGCCGCGTTGATCGGGGTGCACCTGTCCCGGCTCGGGGAAGAGGTCGTGCTCTGGACGACCAGTGAGTTCCGCTGGGTCGAACTCGACGACTCCTTCAGCACCGGCTCGTCGATCATGCCGCAGAAGAAGAACCCCGACGTCGCCGAACTGGTGCGCGGCAAAGCGGGCCGTCTCGTCGGCGACCTGACTGCGCTGCTCACGGTGCTGAAGGGGCTGCCGCTCGCGTACGACCGCGACCTGCAGGAGGACAAGGAGCCGGTCTTCGACGCCGTCGACACCTTGCTTCTCGTCGTACCTGCCGTCGCCGGAATGATCGCGACGATGCGGGTGAACGAAGCGCGCCTGACCGCGACCGCGGCCGACGGTTTCGCACTCGCCACCGATGTCGCCGAGCACCTGGTCCGGCGCGGGGTGCCGTTCCGCGAAGCACACGAAGCGGTCGGCCATCTCGTCGTGTGGTGCTCGGTGCACGACCTCGACCTCGACGAGGTCCCGGACGACGACCTGCGCACGATCAGCGAGTACCTGACCCCGGACGTCCGCAGCGTGCTCTCGGTCGACGGTGCGCTGGCCGCGCGGGCGACGAAGGGCGGCACCGCGCCGGCACGCGTGCGCGAGCAACTCGACGACGTCCGGGCGCTGGTGCACGAGCACGCCGCATGGGCGAGCTGACCGCGCCGGTCCTGCCCAGGTCGTTCTTCGACCGCCCCGTCCTCGACGTCGCGCCGCAACTGCTCGGCGCCATCCTCGTGCACGGCGACGTCGCCGTACGGCTGACCGAAGTCGAGGCGTACGACGGCGCGAACGATCCGGCGTCGCACGCGTTCCGCGGCCGCACCGCGCGCAACGCGGTGATGTTCGGCCCGCCCGGACACGCCTACGTCTACTTCACCTACGGCATGCACTTCTGCGTGAACCTCGTCTGCGGCGAGCAGGGGCGCGCCGCGGCGGTGCTGTTGCGGGCCGGTAAGGTCGTCGCCGGCGTCGAGCACGCGCGCAAGCGCCGGCCCACGGGTCCCGATCGCGACCTCGCCCGCGGCCCGGCGCGGCTCACCAAAGCCCTGGACGTCGACCGCGCGCTCGACGGCGCCGACGTCTGCGACCCACGCTCGCCGTTGCGGATCGTCGAAGGCGACCGCGTCCCGAGCGAGGCGCTGCGCGTGGGACCGCGGGTCGGCATCAGCGCGGCCGCCGACCGCCCGTGGCGGTGGTGGCTCGACGGCGACCCGACGGTGTCGGCGTACCGGCCGCACACGCCGCGCCGCCGCCGTCCCTAGTAGGGTTCCGCGAAACTCCGAACCCGTTGCAGCGCAACGGGTTCGCGCAGGGGTGTGGTGGTCGGCTACCCCGTGAGCTGCGGGTTCTTACCCCAAATGGCGGTTCGGGAAGTGTCGTAGGCGGTGTCCACGGTGCGGTTGCTGTCCCGCCGGGGCAGCGCCGCCCGGCCCCGTTGGAGCGGGAACCGGGCGACTTGACGGCAAGCTCTACGAGGGAGCCAACCGCCCATGCCACGCTATGTCACGTCCCTCAGGGCCGACGCGAAGCTCGCGCACATCGGCTACCCGGTCACCACCTGCGGGGTGATCTTCCCCGGCGTCCACCGCGTCACCGACCACATGCCCGCCGACCGGCGGATCTGCCCGGAATGCGTCTCGAATGCGACCGGGTTCGGCTGGATCACCGAGGACGAAGCCGCCGCGCTGCTCCGGATCGCCCCGACCGAGCGCGACATCCCGGCGGCGGTCGTCGAGATGCTGATCGAGGGGACCAGCGACCGCGAAATGGCACACCGGCTCGGTGTGTCCATGCGAACGATCAGCCGCTACGTGTCCAGCGCGATGCAACAGGCAGGAGCACAGACGCGCTTCCAATGGGGCTACCTCGTCGGGATGAGTCACGCAGGGTAGACCGAAGCGATTACGACGAGCCGATGTGTGTAGAACATCCACCGAACAACCCACCACGAATCGGCTTGCCTTGATGGAATGGATGGGGTTACCCTCATTCCATGCTTGTCGAGGATGCCCTCATGAAGGCCAGGGCCGATCTCACCGCTCTTGAGGCGATGGAGGCCGATCGGCAGGCGCGTATGCAGGCTCTACGCCGCCAGATCGAGGTACTCGAAGAAGTCCTCGGCACTCGCACAGGGACCGATGTTGAACCGAACACGCCGTCCACGGAGGCGGATTGGGCCTCGATCCCTCGTACGGACGCGGTTGTGCGGATGCTGTCGGAGCGAGGTGCGATGTCACCGAACGAGATTGCCAAGGCCCTCAACGCGGTAGGCCGCCAGGACGCGACGTGGCAGAACATCAGTCGGGTACTGGATCATTTGCGCAACAAGGGCCGTGTCAAGAGCCTCGGTCGCGGTCAGTGGGTAACAGCAGCGACAACCAAGCTGACACTCGCCGCTGGCCCCTAAAGCTTGGCTAAACCCGTTCTTGCCAAGCGGGAGGTCAAGAACCCCGCCCACTCGGGTGAGAAAAGCGTGGCAGCCAGCCACGAAAATCCTCACCCGAGGGGCGGCCCGTTTTACGCACACCATGATAGCAACCTCGCCGAGATTTCGCCCAGATTTCGAGCACAGTTGCTAATCCTCTGAGGTCCTCGCATCGCCTTCCATCACCCCATTTCTGTCGTACCCCAGCGGTAAGTTCAGGGTGATAAGCACAAAGGGCGGCCCCCGCGAGGCGGGAACCTCCGGGGGCCTGGACCACGGGACGGAACCCCATGGCCAGCACTACCGTACCTCCGCGCTCCGACGCGAACCACGTCGCTGCGCTGCTCAACCTGCCGGAAGTCGCCGCGCTCGTGCGCGGGTTGGAGGACACCCGCTGGACGGGCCGTCCCGGCTACCCGATCCGCACGATGGTCGGCCTGCTGCTCGCAAAGTCCGTCTACGCGCTGCCGACGTGGAGCCGGACGCTGCGCCTGGTCGCGGAGCACGACGCGCTGCGCGCGGTGCTCGGCGGGGTCGTCCCTTCCGATGACGCGGTGTACCGCTTCACCGCGAAACTCCGCGAGCACCGGCACCTGCTCGACGCGGCGCTCGATGCGACCGTTCGCACCGTCAAGGCCACCGTGCCCGGCTACGGCGTGGACGTGGCGATCGACGGGTCGGACATGCCCGCGTACGCGAACGGTCAGAAGTACGTCTACAACCACGGCCCGGAGCGGGAGCGGTTCTCCGACCCGGACGCGTCGTGGGGGCACCGTTCGTCGGTCGGCACGCGCAAGGGCGGCGGGTTCTACGGCTACAAGCTGCACTTGGCGGTCTGCGCCCGTACCGAGCTTCCGGTCGCGTGGACGACCCGCTCGGCGCGTGAGTCCGAGCACGGGCACGTCGTGGCCCTTCTCGACACGATGGAGCGGCGCGGGATAGCGCCTGCGACGGCTGCGCTGGACAAGGGTTACGACGCGAGCGAGGTCTACAAAGCGCTGATCGACCGGCGCATCCGCCCGGTGATCGCGCTCATGGAAACGGCGCGGGTGAAGCGCGGGGAGCACAAGCCGCCGACCTGTGAGCACGGCACCTGGACGTTCGCGGGTGCCGACGACAAGCGGCAGGCGACCCAATGGCGCTGCCCGACGAAGGCGTGCAAGCCCGCGTCCCGGTGGGTCAAGTACGACCGGCTGCACCCACCGATCCCGCACACGATCGCCCGGTGGCGCAACCTTTACCGGGGCCGCACGTCGGTCGAAAGAGCCTTCGGACGGCTCAAGAACGAGGCAGGACTGACGCCGCTACGGCTACGCGGCCTTGACCGCGTGAACCTGCACGTTGACCTGACGATCCTCACGACACTTGCGGGTGCTCTGCTGCGAGCAAGAGAGCTACCTCTCGTCGCGTGAACGCCCCCTCGTAGTAAACCGGGTTGGCTGAGCGGGAGCCGTCCCGGTTTCACTGACTTACTTAGCTTCAGTGCCTTGGCTTAGCTGAGTCTGAATGCCACGTGGCCCCTCATCAGGGCATCCGGTCCCGGTATCCCGCTCCGCAGGGTCGCGCCGCCCGGCACGTGGTCGCCCGCGCTCCGGGCGAATCTGAGCGGCGGTAGGTCAAAGTGAACGGCAGCAGCATCGCGCCTCCCTTCCTTGACCACACATCAAGCTAACCATCAGGCGAGCGTTGTGTCGTGAGTTTCGCGGTTCGTTGCGCGGAGCCCTACTAGAGAGTCGCAGCGATAGCGGGTAGCTCGCATACGGAAGGATGCCGGGCGTGGCCGCGGACATCCTCGACGACTTGGCGTGGCGTGGCCTGATCGCGCAGGCCACCGACCTCGACGCGCTGCGCGCCGACCTCGACCGGGGCTCGCTGACGCTCTACGCCGGCTTCGATCCGACCGCGCCGAGCCTGCACGCCGGCAACCTCATGCCGCTGCTCACCCTGCGCCGGTTCCAGCAGGCGGGCCACCGCCCGATCGTGCTCGGCGGCGGGGCCACCGGGATGATCGGCGACCCGCGCGAGGTGGGCGAGCGGACGATGCAGTCCGAAGACACCGTCGCGGCCTGGACCAGCCGCATCCGCGCGCAGCTCGAACGCTTCGTCGAGTTCGGCGCCGGGCCGACGGCGGCGCTCACCGTCGACAACCTGGACTGGACCGCCGATCTGTCCGTGCTGAGCTTCCTGCGCGACGTCGGCAAGCACTTCTCCGTCAACGTGATGATCGCGCGCGAGACGGTGAAGGTGCGGCTCGAGTCGTCGGGCATCAGCTACACCGAGTTCAGCTACCTGCTGCTGCAGTCCATGGACGACCTGGAGCTCTTCCGCCGCCACGGCTGCCGGCTGCAGATCGGCGGGTCGGACCAGTGGGGCAACATCCTCGGCGGCGTCGACCTCATCCGCCGGGTCGAGCACGCGCCGGTCCACGCCCTCACGACGCCGCTGGTGACCAACGCCTCCGGGGAGAAGTTCGGCAAGTCGACCGGTGGCGGCAGCCTCTGGCTGGATCCCGAGCTGACCTCGCCGTACGCCTTCTACCAGTACTGGATCAACGTCGACGACCGCGACGCTGGCCGCTACCTGCGCTACTTCACCTTCCTGGCGCGCGAGGACATCGAGGATCTCGACCGGCAGACGGCCGAGGCGCCGGCCAAGCGGGCCGCCCAGCGCCGGCTGGCCCAGGAGATGACGAGCCTCGTGCACGGGGCGCAGGAGACGGCACAGGTCGAGGCGGCCAGCCGGGCGCTGTTCGGGCAGGGCGAACTGCGCGACCTCGACCCCGCGACGCTGGCCGCCGCGCTCGCCGAGACGCCGTCGGCGCAGGTACGCCGCCCGGTGCCGGCGGTGACCGAGCTGCTCGTCGCGACCGGCCTGGACGCCAGCCGCTCGGCCGCCCGGCGCACCGTCGCCGAAGGCGGCGCGTACGTGAACAACGTGCGCGTCACCGATCCCGACGGGGCGCCGCAGGAGGCCGATCTGCTGCACGGCCGCTGGCTCGTCGTCCGCAAGGGCCGGCGCAGCCTGGCCGGCGTCGAAGTCATTTGACGCGCGCAGCCACGATTCTTAGGCTCTTGGAGCCCTACGGGAGCCGGACGCGCGAGCGGTCGGGCCGGGGTCACCCGCTAGTTCGAACGCCTCGGTCTTTGACAGGGCCGGGGTCGCGGACATAGCGTGGAGCGGTTGCCCCACGACAGGTCGAAAGACCTCGACTGGTGCGCGTCCGTTCCTTGAGAACTCAACAGCGTGCCAAAAGTCAGTGCCAAAAAACCCCGTCATCGACGGCGTCTTCGGGCGTCTTCGATGCGGATTCCTTTGGTGATGATAAAGACAGCTACGAACGTCTTGCTCATTGCCGGAGATCAAAATCGGGCTCGCCAGAGCCCACTCTCATGTGTCGATGAACCCGAGGGCTCGCCTTCGGGCATCAATAGACCTTAACGGAGAGTTTGATCCTGGCTCAGGACGAACGCTGGCGGCGTGCTTAACACATGCAAGTCGAACGAGGCCCTTCCCTTCGGGGAAGGTGTCCTAGTGGCGAACGGGTGAGTAACACGTGGGCAACCTGCCCTCAGCTCTGGGATAACCCCGGGAAACCGGAGCTAATACCGGATATGACCAGGGAAGACATCTTCTCTGGTGTAAAGAATTTCGGCTGAGGATGGGCCCGCGGCCTATCAGCTTGTTGGTGGGGTAACGGCCCACCAAGGCGACGACGGGT
>JAICXQ010000066.1 GCA_025980325.1 Frankiales bacterium | reverse complement strand
TGAACCGGCCGGACAAGCTGAACGCGTGGACGCCGGCGATGTCCGACGGCTACCGGCGCGCGCTCGACGACGCGACCGCGGATCCGGAGGTACGCGCGGTCGTGCTGACCGGCGCCGGGCGCGGGTTCTGCGCAGGCGCCGATCTCGAGTTGCTCGGCGGGCTCGCCGAGACCGGCGCGCGCGTCGGCGGCGGCGACCGAGAGCCGGCACAGATGGAACCCGCGGTGCCGAAACCGGTCATCGCGGCGATCAACGGCCCGTGCGCGGGCCTCGGATTCGTCCGGGCGATGTTCTGCGACGTCCGGTTCGCGGCCGCGGGCGCGAAGTTCACGACCGCGTTCGCGCGCCGCGGGCTGGTCGCGGAGTACGGGCTGTCGTGGCTGCTGCCGCGCCTCGTCGGGATGTCGCGGTCGCTCGACGTACTCCTGTCCGGCCGGGTGTTCCTGGCCGAAGAAGCGCTCTCGCTCGGCCTCGTGAACCGGGTCGTCGACGGCGACGTGCTCGACGCGGCGCTCGACTATGCCCGCGACCTCGCGACGTACTGCTCGCCGACGTCGATGGCGGACATGAAGCGGCAGGTGTGGTCGGACACGGTCGGCTCGCTGGTCGAGTCGTGGGAGCGCACCGAGAAGCTGATGCTCGCGTCGTTCGACCGCCCCGACCTGAAGGAGGGCGTGGTGAGCTACCTCGAAAACCGCGCCCCGGACTTTCCCCCGCTCGCGTCGCCCTGACAAGTTGTCCGAACCACCGCAGGCGGTGACCTGATCTGGTTCGGACACCTGCGCCGAGCGGCTAGTAGGGCTCGACCGTTTCGAAGTAGCGGCGCGGGTTGTCGACCAGCATCTGGTCGATCTGCTCCTCGGGCACGCCGGAGTCGCGCAGCGCGGGCAGGACGTCGCGCTCGATGTGCAGGTAGGTCCAGTTCGGCGTCGCGCCGGCGAAGGCCGGGTCCAGCCAGTCGAAATAACACGCCGCGTCCTGCGAGAGCACCATGCGGTCCGCATACCCGCGACCGGCCAGCTCCGCGACCACTCGGACCCGCTGCTCCGTCGGCGCGATCGGGTCGATGCCGAACCGGTCCATGCCGAGGATGTAGCCGTGATCGGCGAGCTCGACAAGATACGACAGGTCGTCGGTGTCGCCGCTGTGACCGAGCACCACGCGTCGTGGATCCACGCCCTCCGCGGACAGGATCCGGTGCACCTCCAGGCCGCTCTTCGACGCCGGGTGCGTGTGCACGGTGATCGGCGCACCGGTCGCGCGATGCGCGCGGGCAACGGCCCGCATGATCCGCTCGACGTCACGGGTCATCCCGTACTCGTCGATCGCGCACTTCAAGAACCCGGCCCGTACGCCGCCGGTGCCCGGGATGCCGATGGTGAGGTCGCGGATGAACATGTCGACCATCGGGTCGGGCAGATCGGGGAGCAGCCCGGGCCCGCGGAGCCGGAAGTAGAACGGCACCGTGTCGTAGGTGTAGACGCCGGTCGCCACGATGATCGCGAGGTCGACCTGCTGCGCCACCCGCACGATCCGCGGCACGTAGCGACCAAGCCCGATCACCGTCGGATCGACGATCGTGTCGTAGCCCGCCGCCGCGAGTTCGGCGAGCTTGCTCACCGCGGCCGCGACCGCTGACTCCTCGTCCCACTCGTCATGATTTGCGTGCACGTCGGGCGTGAGCACGAACACGTGCTCGTGCATCAACGTCCGGCCGAGTGCAGCCGAATCGACGAGGCCGGTCGCGGTAGGTACGTCGGTCACGACCGCGACACTATGCCGTCGCTGGGCCGTGACGCCCGCAGCCCGGTGTCGCGCGGCTGCGACAATCGCGCGGTGACGTCAGTCCAGCAACCGCCCGCGGTCACCGACACCGCGCCCGACGGACGCAAGCTGATCCTCGGCTCGCTGATGCTGTCGATGGGTCTCGCCGCACTCGACGCGACGATCGTCGCGACCGCGATCCCGTCGATCGTGCGCGACCTCGGCGGGTTCGCGTTGTTCCCGTGGGTGTTCTCGATCTACCTGCTGACCCAGGCCGTCTCGGTGCCGATCTACGGTCGCCTTTCGGATCTGTTCGGCCGCAAGCCGGTGCTGTTCTTCGGGATCGCGATGTTCCTCGGCGGCTCGGTGCTCTGCGGCGCCGCGTGGAACATGCTCACCCTCATCATCTTCCGTGGCATCCAGGGCATCGGCGCCGGCGCGATCATCCCGATGACGACGACCATCGTCGGTGACATCTACACGCTCGAGGAACGCGGCCGGATCCAGGGCTACATCGCCAGCGTGTGGGGGATGGCGAGCGTCATCGGCCCCGCGCTCGGCGGCCTGTTCGCGCAGTACCTGTCGTGGCGCGGCATCTTCTACCTGAACCTCCCGCTCGGCGCCGCCGCGATCGTGATGCTGCAACGACACCTGCGCGAGAACGTCGAGAAGCGTTCGCACCGCATCGACTACGCCGGCGCGGCGGTGCTCACCGCAGGCATGTCGCTGCTGATCCTCGCGCTGCTCGAAGGCGGCGTCGACTGGGCGTGGACATCGGCGCAGAGCCTGGGATTGTTCGCCACCGCCGCGGTTCTGCTCGGCGTCTTCCTCGGCATCGAGCGCCGGGCGACCGAGCCGATCCTGCCACCGTGGGTGTTCAGCCGCCGCGTGCTCGTCGGCGCGAACGTCGCCTCGATCGCGATCGGCGCGGTGCTCATCGGGCAGACGTCGTACGTCCCGACGTACGCGCAGGGTGTCGTCGGCGTGGGCGCGGTGCTGGCCGGGTTCGCGATGGCCGCGATGAGTGTCGGCTGGCCGCTCGCGTCGAGCCAGGCGAGCAAGCTCTACCTGCGGATCGACTTCCGCAACACCGCGCTGCTCGGCAGCGTCTTCGTCATCGCGGGATGCTTGATGTTCGCGACGTACGTGCACGAGGACTCCGACCTCGGCCGGGTCGCGATCGCCAGTTTCGTCACCGGGATCGGCCTCGGGTTCGCGTCCACGTCGGTCATCGTCAACGTGCAGTCGGTGGTCGGGTGGAACCGGCGCGGTGTCGTGACCGGCGCGAACATGTTCACCCGCTCGCTCGGCAGCGCGGTCGGCGTCGCGGTGTTCGGCAGCATCGCGAACACGACTCTTGCGACGCAGTTCAAGCACGCGCCGCGCGACATCGCGAGCCACCTTCACTCCGTCAACTCGGCGACGATCGCGTTCAGCGGCAAGACCGCGGATCCGCGAGTGTCGGCGTACACGCGCCACGCGCTCTACCTCGCGACCCACCGGATCTTCTGGGCGCTGGCGGTCGCGGCCGTGTTCGGCGCGATCACCCAGCTGATCCTGCCGCGACGCACCGAGATGCTGAGCTTCCCCGGCGATCCGGTCGGCTGATGCTGCCACTCGACGGCATGCTGGTCGTCTCGATCGACCAGGCGGTGGCCGCACCGCTCGCCGCGCGGCATCTCGCCGACCTGGGTGCGCGGGTCGTCAAGGTCGAACGGCCCGACGGCGGCGACTTCGCCCGTGGTTTCGACACCGCGGTGAACGGCCTGGCGAGCCACTTCGTCTGGCTCAACCGCGGCAAGGAGTCGATCGCCCTCGACCTGAAATCAGCCGACGGCCGTGACGTCCTGCGCGACCTGCTCGCCCGCACCGACGTGTTCCTGCACAACCTCGGACCCGGTGCCGTCGAACGGCTCGGCTTCGGCGCCGACGTCCTCACCGCTCGGCATCCGCGTCTCGTCGTCGCCACGATGTCCGGGTACGGCTCGACCGGGCCGTACCGCGACAAGCGCGCGTACGACCTGCTGGTGCAGAGCGAAGCGGCGCTCGTGTCGGTGACCGGAACGCCGGACCATCCGGCGAAGGCCGGGATCCCGGTCGCCGATATCGCCGCCGGCATGTACGCCGCGGCGAACATCCTCGGCGCGCTGATCCACCGCGAACGCTTCGGCACCGGCTGCGCGTTCGAGGTGACGATGTTCGACGCGCTGGTCGAATGGATGGGCCACCCGGTCTACGCGACCGACCACACCGGCACGAACCCGCCGCGGGTCGGCCTGAGCCATCCGGTCATCTCGCCGTACGACGCCTACCCGACCGCGGACGGGCACGAGATCGTGCTCGGCATCCAGAACGACCGCGAGTGGATACGCCTCGCCGTCGACGTGCTGCACCGGCCGGACCTCGTCGACGATCCCGACTACGCCACGAATGTCGCGCGGGTCCGCAACCGGGAGCAGGTCGACGCGGTCGTCGGCGCGGCGATGTCGGCGTTGACGGTCGACGCGGCGATCGAGGCGCTCGACGCCGCGCACATCGCGAACGCGCGGCTGAACACGGTCGCGGATCTGCTCGACCATCCGCAACTCGCCGCGCGGGATCGCTGGCGTACCGTCGCGACTCCTGCCGGCGCCGTACGCGGGTTGCGGTCCGCGGTCGAGCCGGTGGGGGAGGCGCCGATGGGCCCGGTGCCGGCCCTCGGCGAGCACACCGATCCGATCCTGCGCTGGCTCGGCCGTTCCTCGGGCGACATCGAGCGACTGCGTGAAGCCGGCGCCGTCGCCTAGCTCCGGCCGGCGGCGGCCAGCGCGCGCTTCGTCAGCACCCGCGCGAGGTGGCGGCGGTAGTCGGCCGACGCGGTCACGTCGGCCGCGGGCTCGGTGCCGTCGTCGGCGTGCTGCGCGGCATCGGCAGCACTCGCGCCACCGGCGAGCGCGGCCTCGGCCGACGCGGCCCGCAGCACCGTGGATCCCATGTTTCCCAACGAAATCGCGGTCCCGCCGCCCCGCGCCTGTACGGCGACGGCGACCGTCGCCCAGTCGATCGCGCGCCGGGTGAACTTCTGGTAACCCCACGCCTCGCCGGTCGCCTTCGGCACCCGTATCTCGATCAGCAACTCGTCCGGCGCGAGCACCGTTTCCAGGAAGCCGGTCGCGAATTCGGTGGCCGTGATCGTCCGCTCGCCGGCCGGCCCGCGGACGACGTACGACGCATCCAGCGCGAGCAACGCGGTCGGCAGGTCCGCGGACGGATCGGCGTGCGCGACCGATCCGCCGATCGTGCCGCGATGGCGTACCTGCCGATCGCCGACGCCGCTCGCCGCGTGGGCGAGCAACGGCGCGTGCGCCGTCACCACCTCAGCCGACACGATGTCGCAGTGTCGGGTCAGCGCGCCGATCGCGAGCACGTCGCCGTCCTCGCGCACGTACGCCAAGTCGGCGGCACGCGAGACGTCGACGACGACACCGGGCGTCGCCAGTCGCAACTTCATCAACGGCAGCAGCGACTGGCCACCGGCGAGCAGCTTCGCGTCGTCACCGTGTTCGCGCAGCGCGGCCAGTGCCGCATCGGCCGAGTCGGCGCGGACGTAGTCGAACGGCGCCGGGATCACCGGGCCACCGAACCTTCGGCCGCTTCGAGCACCGCGGCCACGATGTTGTGGTAGCCGGTGCAGCGGCACAGGTTGCCTTCGAGCCCCTCGCGTACTTGCGCCGCCGTCGGCGACGGGTTCTCCGCCAGCAGCGACACCGCGGCCATCACCATGCCCGGCGTGCAGAACCCGCACTGCAGCCCGTGCTTGGCCCGGAAGCCCTCCTGCACGCGATGCCATCGCTCGCCGTCGGCCAGTCCCTCCAGCGTCGTCACCGACTGGCCATCGACCGACGCCGCGAGCACCGTGCACGACTTGACCGACTCGCCGTCCAGCAACACCGTGCACGCGCCGCACGACGTCGTATCGCAGCCGATGTTGGTCGCGGTGAGGCCGAGGTGGTCGCGCAGCAGATGCACCAGCAACGTGCGGTCTTCGACGTCGACGGTGTGCGAGACCCCGTTGACCGTGAGTGTGACGTTCACTTCGACGCCTCCTGAATCGCACGCCAGACCCGCTCGGGTGTCGTCGGCATCTCGATGTGCCGGACCCCGAGGTGCGCGACCGCGTCGACGACCGCGTTCTGTACGGCGGGGGTCGCGCCGATCGTCCCGGCCTCGCCGATTCCCTTGACCCCCAACGGATTCAGCGGGCTCGGCGTGGCCATGTCGACCAGCGTGAAGTCGGGCAGCTCGGCCGCGCTCGGGAACGCGTAGTCGGTGAGGTTGGTCGACTGCGGGTTGCCGTCCTCGTCGTAACGCACCTCCTCGAACAATGCCTGGGCGACGCCTTGCGCGATGCCGCCGTGACGTTGCCCTTCGACGACGACCGGGTTGATGACCGGCCCGGCGTCGTCGACCGTCGTCATGGACACCAGTCGTACGTAGCCGGTCTCGGCATCCACCTCGACGACCGCGACGTGCGCGCCGAACGGGAACGTCGCGCCGGTCGCCGAGAAGTCGGTGTCGACGATCAGACCGGCATCGGCGTCGGCGCTGGTCGCGACCTCGGCCCAGCCGCGCACGTCGTCCGGCGAGCCCGCGACGTGGAAACCGCCGCGCGCCTTGTCGAGCACGATGTCGCCGGCCGCGGCTTCGAACAGATCGCCGGCCAGCTCCCGGGCCCGGTCGACGGTTTCGAGCGCACCTTGGTGCACCGCCGCGCCGCCGAGTTGCAGCGACCGCGACCCGCCGGTGCCGCCACCACGTGCGACGAGATCGGTGTCACCGTGCAGCACCGTGATCCGATCCAGCGGTACACCCAGCTCGTCGGCCGCGAGCATCGCGAACGACGTCGCGTGTCCCTGCCCGTGCGGCGACGTGCCGGTGTAGACGATGACCGAGCCGTCCGGCTTGACGTTGATCCGCGCGAACTCCGTGCCGGCTTCCGGCCCGGCGGTGATCTCGACGTAATTGGACACGCCGATACCGAGCAACATCGGGTCGCCACTGTCGCGCCGCCGCCGCTGCTCCGCGCGCAGCTCGTCGTACTTCGCCGCCGCGAGCACCGCGTCGAGCGCGCCCGCGTAGTCGCCGCTGTCGTACGCCGCGCCGACTTGAGTCGTCAGCCGGAACGCGTCCTTGGCGAACAAATTCCGCCGCCGCACCTCGGCAGGATCGAGACCGATCTCGGCCGCGAACAGGTCGACCGCGCGCTCGATCGCGGCCGTGGCCTCGGGCCGGCCGGCGCCGCGGTACGCGACGACCGGCGCCGTGTTGGTGACCACCGACTTGGTCCGCACCGCGACCCGCGCGATGTCGTAGGTCCCCGTCGCCATGAGCTGCGTCATGAACGGCAGCACCGCGCCGAAGTGCGGGTAGGCGCCGGAGTCCTGCAACACGTCGAGCGAGTACGCCGTGATCCGGCCGTCGCGAGTACCGCCGATCGTCACCGTCTGCAGCTGCGCCCGGCCGTGCCCCATCCCGAGCATGTTCTCGGTCCGCGTCTCGGTCCAGCGCATCGGCCGGCCGAGGCGTCGCGACAACACGGCGAGCACGAGATCCTCAATGGACACGCCGAATTTGGCCCCGAATCCGCCGCCGACGTCAGGCGCGATGAAGTGCACCCGCTCGGGCGGCAGCTCCAACGCGGCCGCGATCTGATCGCGGGCACCGTGCGGCGATTGCGTCGACGCCCAGAACGTCAGCCGCGCGTCGTCGCCGGAACCTTCCCAGACACACGCGGTGCCGCGTACTTCGAGCGGCACCGGCGCGACCCGCTGGTTGGTGATCTGCTGGGTGACGACGACCTCGCAGTCGTCGAACAACCCGTCGAGGCTGCCCGCCTCGAACGCCAGCGCGGTGTTGCTGCCGTGATCCGCGAACAGCAACGTCGCGTCGCCGGCCGCGTCGCGCGGATCGACCACGGCGGTCAGCGGCTCGTAGTCGACCGACACCAACTCGGCGACGTCCTCGCCGGCGTACCTGCTCTCGGTGACGATCGCCGCGATCGGCTCGCCGACGTAGCGGACGACGCCGTTCGCGAGCCACGGCCGGGCGAGTGCCGGTGGGATGAAACCGAGCGGCGGCGGTGGCGGCGGCAGGTCGGCGAAGTCGGCCGCGGTGACGACGGCGAGCACGCCGGGCACACCGGACGCCGCCGCGACGTCGACGGTGACCCGCGCGTGCGCCATCACCGAGCGGACGTAGGTCACATGCCCGGCGCCGTCGAGCCGCGGGTCGCGCAGGTCGTCGACGTACACGCCGCCGGTGGTCAGGAACTTCGGGTCTTCGACCCGCATCACGCGGGTACCGAGGATGCTCACGGTTCGCGAGCATGTCGCATGACCGGCCGACTCCGCCATTCGGCCCACCCCGGCATACGACGTCCGGCGGCAGCGATGACTCGCCCGGGCTAGACCATACGGGCGAAAAACACTCAAGTTCGTCACAATGGTGACCGATAGTGGTGTGCGGGGGCCTGTAGTTCCTACAAAGAACGTGGGAGGACGGCCGCAATGCGTTGGCGTCGAGGCACCCACCGCGCGACCGCGGTGCGCACCGCGCCCGATCCCGTCGTGCTCCCGGTCGACCACGTGCTCACCCGCGGCGTCGCGACCGACCTCACCGGCCAGATCGAGCGGCTGCCCACCGATGCCCGCGTCATCATCGACCTCACCGGTATCGCCGGGTTCGACACCGACGGCGCGACCGTGCTGCTCGACCTGCAGGATCGCGTCGGCCACGACCGGGTGACCATCGTCGGCTTCCGCCAGGCCGCCGCCCGCCTCGTCGGCACCGCGACGGTCGACACCGTCGCGACCGCGCCGGCCCCGCCCGCCGAACACGGCTGGGTGATCCGCCGGCTGCGCAACCTCGCGGTCGTCCAACCCGCCGACGGCGACGTGCTCAGCACCGACGACCTCGAGCCCGTCCTCACCCGGGCGCTGGCGGAAGAGGTCGCGATCGTCGTCGTCGACCTGCGCAACACCACCGAGCTCACCACCGCCGGATTGCACGCGCTGACGTTCGCGAGCAGCGCGGCCGCCGTCCGCGGCCAGGAGATGCTCGTCGTGAACGTCGACGCGCCCGCGGCCGAGGCGCTGCGCCGGGCCGGACTGTCTGCGACGACGTACGTCGCCCCGGAACCGCCCGGCGAACTCGCCTACTGATCCACCACCTGACCGGCGCCGGCAGCGAAGGCGAGCGAAAGTCGGGCGGGCGTACCTCCCTGGCGGCGCGGCTCTTGCGCGCCTATCGTCGGCTTCGGCGGTACATCGTCGTACTCCTGAGTGAGGCGCCGTGTCGGGTCGGGGGAGCGTGGCTCATGGCGGCTCGCTCGCGCGCACGCACGAAGGCGCGCCCGGCCTGCCGCGCGGCCGCAGCCGGCTGCCCGCCGACACCGTCCTCGCCGCGCAACGCGACCGGCTGATCCGCGCGATGATCGCCGCGGTGGCCGCGGTCGGCTACCCGGACGTCACCGTCGCCGACATCGTCCGCCGCGCCCGGGTGTCGCGGACCGCGTTCTACGCGCACTTCGGCGACAAGGAGGACTGCTTCCTCGCCGCGACGGCGTACGGCGCCGAACTGCTGTTCGGTACGACGCTCGGCGCGGTCGCGGCCCTGCCGTCGCACGAGGACGACGAGCTCATGCTCCGGGTCGGCTTGCGGGCGTTCCTGCGTTTCCTCGCGACCGAGCCCGCGTTCGCCCGCCTCTTCTACGTCGACCTGCCGGGAGCCGGCGGCCGCGCGCAGGCCCGGCTACAGGCGTCGTACGGGCGGTGGGGCGAGATCAACCAGGCCTGGCATCAGCGGGCCCGGCTGCGCCACCCGGAGTGGCCGGTGCTGCCGCGCGACGCCTTCCTCGCCCTCGCCGGGGCGACCGGCGAACTCGTCCGCGAACGGGTTCGATCCGGCCGGACCGACGAGCTGCCGCTGCTGGAGGACATCTTGTCGGCGCTGCATCTCGCGGTCCTCGCCGGCCGGCCCTGGCCGAGCGCGACCGCTCGGGTCAGCGCGCAACGGGTGCCCGTCGGCCGTTAGCAGCGACCCCGGGTCGGTCACCTCGCCGTCGCGCACGTCGTCGCGGGGCGCCGGTGCGGCCGCCACCCGCGCCAGGCGATCCGTACCCGGTGCACCCGCGCCCGGCTGAGCTGACGCAGCTGCCGGCGCCGTTCCGCCTCCGCCAGCCGGGCCGCGTACCGCGCCTCGACGAGGTCGGCGAGCAGCAGTGCTGAATACATCCGGACCACCTCCGCCCACCACTGTCCGCGCGGTTGCTCGCGACCACGAGTGGCAGGATTGACAGCATGCGCTAGATTCATGCCATGGCTAACCGGGTCGCCGCCGTCGTGGTCAACGGGACCACGCAGTTCGAGTTCGCGGTCGCGTACGAGGTGTTCGGCATCGACCGCAGCGAGTACTCCGACGACTGGTACGAGTTCGCCGTCGTGGCGGGGGAGCCGGGTCCGATCCGGCTCCAGGGCGGCCTGCTGGTCGAGGCGCCGCGCGGGCTCGGGCAGCTGCGGACCGCGGACACGATCATCGTGCCGGCCGTGGTCGACGAGCGCGAGGACGTGCCCGAGCCGCTGCTCGCCGCGTTGCGTGCGGCCCACGCTCGCGGCGCGCGGATCGCGTCCATCTGCACCGGCGCGTTCATCCTCGCCGAGGCCGGGCTGCTCGACGGCCGGCGCGCGACGACGCACTGGGTCGACGCGCCCGACCTGGCCCGCCGCTACCCGGCGATCGACGTGCAACCCGACGTGCTCTACGTCGAGGACGACAACATCTTCACCTCGGCCGGCGCCGCCGCCGGCATCGACCTGTGCCTGCACCTCGTCCGGCTCGACCTCGGCAGCGACGTCGCGAACTCGGTCGCCCGGCGCATGGTCGTGCCGCCGCACCGCGACGGCGGGCAGGCACAGTTCGTCGACGCGCCGATGCCGCGCGGCGAGACCGACACCCTCGGCCCGCTGCTCGACTGGGCGCTGGCCAACCTCGACCAGCCGCTGACGCTGGACGACCTGGCCCGGCGCGCGGCCGTGAGCACCCGCACGTTGGTGCGGCGGTTCCAGTCGGCGACCGGTACGACGCCGTTGCAGTGGCTGCTCGGCCAGCGGGTACGGCGCGCGCAGCATCTGCTGGAGAGCACCGACGAGCCGGTCGAGCGGATCGCCGGCCTGGCCGGCTTCGGCACCGCGGCCAACCTGCGCCAGCACTTCACCCGGCTGGTCGGCGTCCCGCCGATGGCCTACCGCCGGACCTTCCGCGGCGGAACCGCCGCTTAGGTCGCGTACGACGGTCTGTAGTAGATAGTCTCCCGGCATGACGGAACGGACCGGGCGTCGCCGCCCGCCGGGCGCGCTGGAGAACGAAGTCCTCGCCGCGCTCTGGGCCCACGACGGCCCGATGACGCCGGCGCAGGTCCGCGACGAGCTCGGCGACGACCTCGCGTACACGACCGTCATGACGACGCTGTCCCGGCTGTACGAGAAGGGGCTGGTGTCGCGCACCAACGCCGGGCGCGGCTACGCCTACGCGCCGCTGGTCGAGGAGGCAGAGCTCGCGGCCAGCCGGATGCAGGCGGTGCTCGACGCCGGGCCGGATCGGGCGGAGGTGCTCACCCGGTTCGTCGGTTCGCTCGACTCCGACGACGAGAAGCTGCTGCGCGTCCTGCTCAAGCGAGTCCGGAGGCGGTGAGCGATGTTGTCCTGGCTGACCCCGCACGCGGCCTGGATGGCGTTGCTGTTCGGCGGTGCGTTCGGCGTGGTCGCGCCGTGGGTCGCCCGCCGTACCCGGCCGTCGATCGCGACCTGGATGTTGAGTGCCGGCTCGCTCGTGTCGGCGGCGGCCGCGTTGATGGTGCTGGCACTGCTCGCCGCGCCGTTCGCCGGTCAGGCCGACGGTGTCGCCGACAGCTTCCATTGGTCGCCGCGGGTGTTGCGGCACGACAGCCCGCTCGGCCGGACGCTGTCCGGGTTGGCGATCGCGGTACTGGTCTTCCTGTGCCTGCGCGCCTGTCGAAGCGGGTGGCGGCAGTGGCGCGCGCTGCGGCGGGCGGCGGCGGAGTCGCGCGAGACGGCACAACGGCTGCCGGCCGGATCGTTGCTGGTGCTCCCGGTGCCCTACGTAGATGCGTACACGATCCCCGGCCGTCCGGGTCGGGTCGTCGTGACGCGCGGGCTGGTGTGTGCGCTCGACGCCGGGCAGCGCCGGGCCGTGCTCGCGCACGAACAGAGTCACCTGGTGCACCGGCATCACCTGCACGTGATGGCGGGCGTGGTGGCCGCGGCGGCGAATCCGTTGCTCGCGCGGATCCCGGCGGCGCTGTTTCTGACGACCGAACGATGGGCGGACGAGGACGCGGCGCGTGATTGCGACCGCGCGACCGTAGTCGGTGCGTTGTCGCGGGTGACGTCGATGACGACCGTCGTACGGCGGCCGCTGCTGGCGATGTCACTGGCGAGCACCGCTGTCGCCGAGCGGGTCCGTGCGTTGCAGGCTGCACCACCGCGCCCGCGACTGCTGCTCGTCGCGGCCGGTGTCGCGCTGGTGCTCGGGACCGTTCTGGCGGCCGTCCTCGCGACCGATCACACGTACCGCATCTTCGAGTTGGCGTCGCTCGCGGGCGCGCGCGCCGCGCACGTCGTGCACCGCGTCGGCTGCTTCTCGCGCGTCGCCGGTTGCGCAAGCTGAGCGGGGCGCCTACGGCAGGTTGCTCAGCTTGACCGTGACCGTCCCTTGGGTCGGCGGGACGGGACAGGTGTTGCCGACCGCGACGACCGGCCTGAGGTCGTAGGTGTCGTTCGGGTAGACCGCCAGGTTGGTCGCCTTGCCGCAGATGATGTCCCACGACACCTTGTTGACGACGGCATCCTCGACGAATGTCACCGGTACGGACTGACCGGTCTTGTCGGTGATCGTGACCGACATGTACTTCTCGGTCTTCGACGTCGTGATCTGCGCGGCCGGCGGGCAGTTGTCGGTGCCGCCGGGGCCGTAGACCACGCTCGAGTTGAGGGTGAAGCCGCAGGGGTTGCTGTAGGTGAAGTTGATGGTGCGGACGTGCTTGACCGGCTTCTTCGGCGGCGCCTTCTTCTTCGCCGCGGCGCTGGCGGTCGAGGCGGTGGGTACGGCGACGGCGAGCAACACAGCCGTCGCGGCAAACAACCTGCGGTTCATGCGTCCTCCGTTGAGATCGGTCGTCTGAGAGATCTACGCACGAGGTTGCGAACCGCAACAGGCGAATGGCGCGGCGCTCGGAGTGACCGAGCGCGCCGCGCCATTCGTGCCGAGCAGACGGACGACCTACAGCGGTGTCCAGGTGACCGTCACATCGAGCTCACCGGCGCGTCTCGCCGAAGGGGTTGTCGCGTCGGTGATCGCAGGGGTGCGCTGGCCGCGCCGCCACCCATAAACCGTCCCGTCCAGGGGGCAGCGCGGCCAGTTCACGGATCAGTACGAACGACGTCGCCGATCGCAACAGATCAGATCGTGACGACGCCAATCTCGTCGTAGCCGGAAGTGAGAGCAGCCAGATCGACCGGGTCGCTGGTCAGGACGATCACCGGCCGGTCGAGACGGACAGCCGTGACCGCGACGAGGGCGTCGATCGTGTCGTCGCGTTTGGTCCGGCCGAGCAGCTGGCCGGCCTGCGCAGCGAAGGGCGGGTCAATTTCGTCGACGTGGGCGTTGCGGGTGAGCAGGTGGATGTGAGCGTCCCGCCGAACGCCGCGGACAGTTTCGGCGAGAGTGACGGCGTTGACGACAATCGGCAGGTTGAGCTCGCGGGCGCGCGCGATCCAGGCGAGCACTGTGTGGTCGCCGTCGGCGGCCTTACTGATCCCTTCGGCGTCGAGAACGAGGGCATGAGCGGCTAGCGGGCCTTTCGCTGCCTTCCGCCTACGGCTCGCGGATCGGGCCATGCGCGCCGGACCTCCTCCATCAGTTCGGTGGGGATTGGTCCGTGCGCCTCACGGTGGGCCGCAAGAAACTCGTCAAGATCAGCCATGTGTTCGGCCATGCGTAGGCCTTCGGCGACGTACGCCGAGAAGCCGCGATCACCCGCGCGCCGGCGCGCACTCTCGACGAGCGCCTTCGGCAAGGTGACGCTCACCTTCTCGTACGCCGCCTCCGCCATACGTGCAATCCTACCATTAGTAGGACTCGGCTTCCCATGCGCGGGCGGAGGACTACGTCCCGATTGCTCGTCAGTTCGCGTGGTGTCGGAGGGGGACTTGAACCCCCACCGATGGCAGGAAGCCAGGTCGACCTCTGACCTGCCGAAATGGTCCTGACCTGCGTAAACGCGGGTCGACCATTTGCCGCTGGTGCCCGCTGCTGAACGCTCTAGGACACAGAAAGTCCCGCGGAAGTCCCGCCAACTCGTGTTCCGAAGGACGGCGAGACGCTCAGTGTGCAACCGCCACAAGAGACACGATGCCGAGTGTCGGGCCGCCGTCTTAGCCTGACGGCATGGCTAGGAGCTACCCGATCCCCGACAGTGTTCGGCGGCAGTTTCCAAAGAGCGCGAATAAGACGATCGTGGTGTGCAACGCGTGGCGTCCCTACGGCGACAAAGTCCGGCCAGAACCGAATGGCTGGGACGACGGGTGGGTAGTCATCGGCGAGGTCGCCACGCGCTACGCACTCCAGCGACTGCGCGATCAGGGTTACACCTGGGTAAATCTTCAAACGGGCGGTGCGGCTCGACCTTTCAAGGACGCGCCGCTCTCGGCGCTTCTTTGAAGGCGGGGGAATCCGCCCGCGCGTAGTCAGTAGAAAGCACGTCCGACTCCCACCTGTACGGCGGTCTGCGTCGCGCTCCAAGATCAATGTGCGACAAGCGGCCGTTCGGCTCGGCAGGCCACAGCCCGCCGCATCCGGCCGCCGGCTGCCTAACAGACGCCCCGCCGCCATGGCGAGCAGAGGCGGACGTAGCCGCCCGGCGGCGCGGCAGATGCGCGAGGTCAAGGACAACGAACAGCGCAAGTAAACGCCCAGGTCAGAGCCTTGTCGCGCGGTTTTGGTTCGATTTCGGTTCGACAACTCTTGATCGTCAGGGTTCCGTGGCGACCGATGCTTCCGAGTGACGCGTAGTGGT
>JAICXQ010000092.1 GCA_025980325.1 Frankiales bacterium | reverse complement strand
TCCTCGACGCGGCCGGTACGACGAGCGCGCCGCCGGCCAAGCCCGCCGAAGCGCCGGCACCGGCAGCCAAGGCGGCGCCGAGTGCGCCGGCGCCGCGGCCGGCCGGTCCGGACACGTCCGTGCGCGGGAAGACCGAGAAGCTGTCCCGGCTGCGGACCGTCATCGCGAGCCGGATGGTCGAGTCGCTGCAGATCTCGGCCCAGCTGACAACGGTGCTCGAAGTCGACCTGACCCGGGTGGCCCGGCTGCGCGACCGGGTGAAGCGCGAGTTCGAGGCGCGCGAAGGCGTGAAGCTGTCGTACCTGCCGTTCTTCGCCCTCGCCACCTGCGAGGCGCTGCGCGAGCACCCGGCGGTCAACGCGTCGATCGACCTCGAAGCCGGTACGGCGACCTACCACGACAGCGTGCATCTCGGCATCGCGGTGGACACCCCGCGCGGGCTCTTGGTCCCGGTCATCAAGGACGCGAGCGACCTCAACCTCAGCGGCCTCGCGCGCAAGATCGCCGATCTGGCCGACCGCACCCGCGGCAACCACATCACGCCGGACGAGCTCGGCGGCGGCACGTTCACGCTGACCAACACCGGCTCGCGGGGCGCGCTGTTCGACACCCCGATCATCAACCAGCCGCAGGTCGGCATCCTCGGCACCGGCGCGGTCGTGAAACGCGCCGTCGTCGTCGACGACCCGGATGTCGGCGAGGTGATCGCGGTGCGGCACATGGTGTACCTCGCGCTCACCTACGACCACCGCATGGTCGACGGCGCAGACGCGGCGCGGTTCCTCACCTCGGTGAAGACGCGGCTCGAAGAAGGCGAGTTCGAGGCCGAGCTGGGCGCGTAGCCGCCATGCGTTGGGTCGTCTCCGGCGCGTCCGGATTCATCGGTACGGCCCTCGTCCGATCGCTGCGGGCGGACGGCGAAGAGGTCGTCACCCTGGTCCGCCGCGCGCCGTCGTCGGCCGGCGAACGGCGCTGGGATCCCGCCGCCCGCTCGATCGATCCGAACGCACTCGACGGCGCCGATGTCGTCGTCCACCTGGCCGGTGCCGGCATCGGCGACCGGCGGTGGACCGACGAGCGCAAACGGTTGATCCTCGACAGCCGGGTCGACTCGACGACGACGCTCGCGACCGAGATCGCGAGACGCGACGACCGGCCGACGACATGGCTGTCCGCGTCCGCGATCGGTTTCTACGGCGACACCGGCGAGGAGTCCGTCGACGAGTCGTCGCCGTCCGGGGCGGGATTCGCCGCCGAGGTCGTCCGCCGGTGGGAAGCGGCGACCGTGCCCGCACGAGACGCCGGCGTGCGCGTCGTCAATCTGCGCAGCGGGATCGTGCTGTCGCCGGAGGGCGCGACGCTTGCGAAACTGTTGCCGTTGTTCAAGTTCGGCCTCGGCGGCAAGCTCGGGTCGGGCCGGCAGTGGATGTCGTGGATCGCTCTCGCCGACCACGTCGCGGCGATCCGGTTCCTGGCTGCGCGCGACGACATCGACGGCCCGGTGAACCTCACCGCACCCGAGCCGGTACGCAACGCGGAGTTCACCAAAGCGCTGGCCCGCGCGGTGCACCGGCCGGCGCGGCTGCCGGTGCCTGCGCCCGCGTTGCGCGCGGTGTTCGGCGGGTTCGCCGACGAAGGACCGCTGGCGAGTCAGCGGGTTCTCCCGGGTCGCCTCGACGCGGCCGGCTTCGGCTTCGTCTTCGACGACATCGACGCCGCGCTGGACGCGATGCTCAGTCGACGGTAGCGACGCGCCAACCGTCAGGGGTACGGCGCAGATGGACGACGAGCGTGCGCGGCATTGTGCCGTGCACGCTCAGCCGGACGCGGCCATGCGCGTCGACCAGAACATAAGTCGCCGGTTGCTCGAGCACCGACAACGCGACGGTGTCGCCGGAACGCTCGAGCAACTTCGGGTTCGTGAGCTCGGCGAGCCGGCCGTGCACGGTGAGCGCGTCTCGGACCAGGCTGCGAATCAACTCTGCGTCGCGGTCGCGCTGCGAACTCGCCGAGTCGTAAACCGCGGAAAGCTCGTCGATCCGGCGGTCGACGATTGCGCTCAACCTTGCCCGGTCGAGACCCGCAAGCACCCCGCTCCACTGAGGTGGAGCTGAGGCGTGACGCCGCAGGAGCACCACGGCAATCGGAAGCATGACCGCCACGGCGAGCACAAGCACCTTCGAGGATGTCGATCGACCAGGTTCTTGCCTGGTCAACTCGCGATGATCTTGCGGCCACGGGAGGCGCAACGGGGTGGCCGGGCCGGAGGCCAGCACCGACTCGGCCAATTCGCGCGCATCGCAGCGCTCGTCCAGACCGGCTTGCAACGCCTCGACCAACCTCGGCTGCCGGTCGCCGAGCGCGAGGTATCCCAACGCCGCGAGGTCGCGGACGTCGTCGGCCGGCCGGCCGGATCCACCGAGGCACAACCGCGGCCGGCCGTCCGGATCGAAGCGGACCGCCTCGGCGCAGACCGCTCCGTGGGTCCGGCCGGCCGCGTGCAGATCGGCGAGGTCGAACGCCAGCGCGACCACGAGCGTGACGATCTCGGCCGGCGCGAGCACGCCGCGCCGAGCGAGTACGTCGGAGAGGCGGAGGTCGGTCACAACAAGACATCGCAGCAGATTCCGCGCGCTCGCGACGTACGCCGTCCACAGCCTTCGGCGGCGTACCCTCGACAGCGTGATCGAGGTCGTGCGGGCCGGGCGGGTCGGCTACGAGCCGGCCTGGGACTGGCAGCGGCGACTGCACGCGGGCCGGGTCGCGGGCGAGATCCCCGACACCGTGCTGCTGCTCGAACACGACCCGGTCTACACCGCCGGCAGGCGCACCGAACCGTGGGAACGGCCGGTCGACGCAACCCCCGTCATCGACGTCGACCGCGGCGGCCGGATCACGTGGCACGGCCCCGGGCAGCTCACCGGCTACCCGATCGTCGCGTTGCCGGATCCCGTCGACGTCGTCGCGTACGTACGCCGGCTCGAGACCGCGCTGATCGAGGTCTGTGCCGCGTTCGACGTGCCGACGCGACAGGTCGAGGGCCGCAGCGGCGTCTGGACGGCTGACGGCAACCGCAAAGTCGCGGCGATCGGCATCCGGGTGTCGCGCGGCGTGACGATGCACGGCTTCGCGCTCAACTGCGACTGCGACCTCGCCGCGTTCGCTGCGATCGTGCCGTGCGGCATCACCGACGCGGGCGTGACGTCGCTGAGCGCGGAAGCAGGGCGACACGTGACCGTCGCCGATGCAATCCCCGTCGTCGAGCGCGAGCTCGACCGCGCGCTCTCCGCCGTACCCTTGACGTCATGACGGCGATCGATCCGGGCGGGCGCAAGTTGCTGCGCCTGGAAGTACGCAACGCCGCCGTACCGATCGAGAAGAAACCGGAGTGGATCAAGACCCGGCTGCGCACCGGCCCGGAGTACACCGAGCTCAAATCGCTGGTACGGCGCGAAGGCCTGCACACCGTGTGCGAGGAGGCCGGTTGCCCGAACATCTTCGAGTGCTGGGAGGACCGCGAGGCGACGTTCCTCATCGGCGGCGAGCAGTGCACCCGGCGGTGTGACTTCTGCCAGATCGACACCGGCAAGCCGGCGCCGCTCGACCGCGACGAACCGCGGCGCGTCGCCGAAAGCGTGCAGGCGATGGGGCTGCGCTACGCCACCGTCACCGGCGTCGCGCGTGACGACCTCGACGACGAAGGCGCCTGGCTGTACGCCGAGACGATTCGCCAGATCCACGCGCTCAATCCGGGTACGGGTGTCGAGATCCTGGTGCCCGACTTCTCCGGCAATCCTGAACTGCTGGCGCACGTCTTCGACGCGGCGCCGGAGGTGTTCGCGCACAACGTCGAAACCGTGCCGCGGATCTTCAAGCGGATCCGGCCGGCGTTCCGCTATGACCGCTCGCTCGACGTGATCCGGCAAGGTCGCGACGCGGGCCTGGTCACGAAGTCCAACCTCATCCTCGGCATGGGCGAGACCCGTGCCGAAATCAACGCGGCACTGCGCGACCTGCGCGACGCGGGTTGCGACCTGCTGACGATCACGCAGTACCTGCGGCCGTCGTCGCGGCACCATCCGGTCGAGCGGTGGGTCCACCCGGACGAGTTCGTCGACCTCGAGGCCGAAGCGACGTCGCTGGGTTTCGTCGGCGTGATGAGCGGGCCGCTGGTGCGTTCGTCGTACCGGGCCGGCCGGCTGTACGCGCAGGCGATCGCGGCGCGTACGACGCAGGGCTGATTCCCGCAACTTTCACGGCGCCGCAACCTTGCGGACACATGGCTGCGCGACCGTCACCACCATGCGAGAAATTCTGCGCGGCATCGGCGGTCTCGCCGAGTTGGTGTTCTGGATCGACGGCGGCCAGCGGCAAGCGCGACGGAACGCGTGGGCGGCGATGGCGGCCGATACCCGCCGCTCGCGCGAGCGGGCGGAGGTCGCCGCTGCGGTCGAACACCTAAACTGGCCGAATGGCTCGCGCACCCAAGGACTCCCCGGCTGAGACCGACCGATCCGGTCGGGTCGCGCAGATGCGAGCCGTCTGGTCGCTGACCCGCAAGTCCGATCCGCGGTTGCCGCTGATCGTGCTCGGCGCCGGGCTCGGCGCGCTCGCCGTCCTGGTCGTCGTCGGGATCGTCATCGGCCAGCCGATCTACTTCGCGATCTTCGGCGTGCTCGCGGCCTTGCTGACCGGCACGACGGTGTTCGGCCGGCGCGCGACCAAGTCCATGTACTCCCAGGTCGAAGGGCAGCCCGGCGCGGCCGCGTCGGTGTTGCAGACGATGCGCGGCGAGTGGCGGGTCACGCCGGCGGTTGCGTTCAACCGCAACATGGATCTCGTCCACCGAGTCGTCGGCCGGCCGGGTGTGGTGCTGATCGGCGAAGGCAGTTCCGCGACCCAGTTGCGACAACTCATCACCGACCAGAAGCGTCGGGTCGCGCGGGTCGCACCGGACACGCCGATCTACGACCTCGTCGTCGGCGACGCCGACGGTCAGGTCCCGCTGCGACGGCTGCAGCGGGCGATGGTCAAGCTGCCGCGCAACCTCAGCCGCAAGGACATCGGCGCGATCGAGTCGCGCATGCGCGCGCTCGGCGGTACGAACGTGCCGCTGCCGAAGGGCCCGATGCCGAAGTCGGCGAAGATCCCGCGCGGCAAGATGCGATGACGATCAACCGGACGCGTTAGCGCAGGCGGATCGTCGAGGTGCCCGCGGCCCGGTCGTGCAGGCACCGGCCACTCGTGTCCGGTAGCAACGCCGGGATGACAACGGCGAGCAGGATCGTCCGGACCGCGATCCAACCCAGCCGCTGACGACCGCCGTCGTGCGCGCGCACCACCGCAAGCCCGACGACGCGCATCCCCGGCGTCTGCCCGGCCAGCCCGACGAACAGGACCTCGACCAGCAGGAACGCGGCGAACACGATGTAGCCGTACACCGGATCGCCAGGACGCCGGCCGCTGAACAACGCGAGCAGGTCGCACACGACCGCGTCGACGACGAACGCGAGCAGCCGCGACCCGAAGCCGGCGATGGAGCCGGCCGACGTCTTCGCCGTCATGCGTGCAACTCGAACCAGACCGTCTTGCCCGCGTCGTCGGCGACCGATCCCCAGCCGCTGGACATGTGCTCGACGAGGAACAAGCCGCGCCCGCCTTCCGCTTCGTCGTCCGACCGCCCGATCCGTACGCCGACAGTCGGCGCGTGATCGGTCACCGCGATGCGCACGCCCCGCTCGCCGATCCGGCTCACCATAAGGCGCATGCCGGTGCCGGCATGCCGGACACCGTTGGTCACCAGTTCGCTGGTCAGCAACGTCGCGGTGTCGATCAGCGGATCGAGTCCCCACGTCTCCAGCGAATGCAGGACGAACGCGCGCGCCCGCGACGGCGACGACAGATCGGCCGGCAGCTCCAACACATGCCGGGTGTCGGACGTCGGCGGGGCCGACGGCATCCCCGTCGTCGGATGGGTGACGAGCGCGAGCAGCGCGGTGTCGTCGTCGTAGCGCCGGGCATTGGTGAGCGGCCGCAACTCGCGCAGCGCGTCCTCGCACGCGTCCATCGCGTTGACCGACGAGCGGACCGCGGCGGCGAGCCGACCCATGCCGTGCTCGACCGGCAACTCCGGACCTTCCACGAGCCCGTCGGTGAACGCCAGCCACAACGATCCCGGCGGCAGCGACATGTCCGTCTCGACGTAGGACTGCACACCGACGCCGAGCGGCACGCCCGGTTCGACCTCGACGTACATCGGCTCATGTCCCGGCAGCCGGACGAGCGGCGGCAGATGGCCGGCCGACGCGCACACGACCGTGTCGCGACCGGGATCCCATTCGGCGTACAGCGCGGTGACGAGCAACCCCTCTTCGAGGGTGCCGACGAGCCGGTCCAGCCGGGCGAGCAACGCCGCCGGTTGATGCCCTTCGAGGCTGTACGCGCGGACCGCGGCACGCAGCTGTCCCATGACCGCGGCCGCGCGAACGCCCCGACCCATCACGTCGCCGACGGCAAGACCGACCCGGCCGCTCGGCAGCGGGATCACGTCGTAGAAGTCGCCGCCGACATCGACGCCTTCGGCGCCGGGCAGGTATCGGACGGCAACCTCGGCGCCGGGCACGTGCGGCAACGCCGACGGCAGCAGAGACCGTTGCAACGTATGGGCAATCTCGGTCTGCTGGCGCAGCAACCTCGCCCCGTCGAGCGCCAGCGCGAGCCGCCCGGCGAGCTCCTCCAACCGGTCGACGTCATCGCTCGTGAGCGGCGGATGGCCGCCGTCGACGGTCGAGACCGACAGCACGCCGAGCGCGTGGCCGCCGGCGATCAGCGGCAGCAAGATGTTGGTCCGCACCGGCAGTTCGGCCAGGACGTCGCGGACTTCGGCGTCGTCGACCGACGCGAGGAACACCTCGGTCGGGATGTCCGTCGTGAGCACCGGCGTCGCGCTGTCGAGCACGTGGTCGTAGCCCGCCCGCACCATCGCCGGCAGGTCGGCGGAGAGCAACCGGGCCGCGCGGGCCTGCCGCGGATCGACATGTTCGGCCGCGGCGAGTCCGTAGCTGCCGTCCGGCTCGCGCAGGTGCACGCTCACGGCGTCGCCGATGCGACCGACGACGAGCCGGGCGAACTGCAACGACGTCAGCCGGACGTCGAGCGGGGCGGAGAAGATCCGGCCGGCCTCGGCGAGCAGTTCGAGCTGCTCGCGGGCGGCCCGTTCGATCGCGACCAACCTCGACCGGTCGAGCGCGTGCGCGCATTGGTCGCCGAGGGCGGCGAGGAAGCGGATGTCGGCCGCGCCGAACCGCGGCGCACCGGGAAACGACAGGGCGAGGACGCCGATCCGTCGTTCGCCGACGCAGAGCGGCACGCAGACGAGCGCGTGCTCGTCGTCGTCCATGACCTGCAACTCGGGGTAGCGCGCATCGCGCTCGGCGACGTCGTGCAGGACGACGACCTCGCCGGTCAGCAACGCGTCGACCGCAGGCAGCCCGGGACGCAACGGGTAATCGGCGTAGGAGTCGGCGAACCGTTCCTGCACCCCGAACGTCCGCGCCGAACGCAGCGACTCGCCGGACGGATCGAGCAGCGACAGCATGACGCGGACCGCGCCGAGCGTCGACGTCACCTCCTCGACGATCAGGTCGACCATGCCGCCGGTGTCGTGCGCGTCGGCGAGCGCGGCGGTCAGCCGCTGCAACGCCGCGAGTCGTTGCGCGGCTGCCTGCGCGTCGCTGCGTGAGTGCGCCTCGGCGGCGAGCAGCAAGCCGTTCTCGACCGCCCACGCCGCCTTCTCGGTCGCGGCGAGCAGCAGCGCGATGTCGTCGTCGCCGAAGCGCCGGTCGCCCCGGCTGCCGACGACGCAGACGCCGAGGACCCGGCCGCCGACGACGAGCGGCACGCCGACCAGGGCGCGCACGCCTTCCTCGGCCCAGCTCGCTCCGAACGTCTCCAGCGAGGAGGTGTCGGCGAGCGCGGCCGGCGAGCCGGTCGCCGCGACGGTGCCGGCGAAGCCACGGCCGATCGGCACCCGCAGCGTCGCGATCTGGTCGATCGGCACGCCGACGCTCGCGAGCACCCGCAACTGGTCGCCCTCGACGATCAGGAACTGCGCCACGTCGGCGTCCATCGCCCGGGCGAGCCGGGCGAGCAGCTCGTCGAGGAGCCGGTCGGAGGGCAGCGAGAACAGCCCCGGGTCGCGCCACGGCGCGTCGCGGGGGCCTGCAGACTCGGTCATCTCCGACGGCGTCACCGCAATCGGATCCTACGGCGCGCAGCGTGTAACCCGCCGGAAACACCCGGGTAACCGCCGATCAACGCCGATCCCATAGGTTGCTGTCGGAACCGCTCCCGAGGAGGCTGCACCCCGCATGTTCGAATCCGCCGACGAGGTCCTCGACTACATCCGCAAGAACGACGTGCAGTTCATCGACGTCCGCTTCTGTGACTTGCCGGGGGTGATGCAGCACTTCACCTTCCCGGCGTCCAACTTCGGCTCGTCGGTGTTCACCGACGGGCTGATGTTCGACGGCTCGTCTATCCGCGGCTTCCAGCAGATCCACGAGTCGGACATGCTGCTGCTGCCGGACCCGTCGACGGCGTACATGGATCCGTTCCGCCAGCACCCGACGCTGATCATGAACTTCTTCATCCACGACCCGCTGACCGGCGAGGCGTACTCGCGCGACCCGCGCAACATCGCGAAGAAGGCGGAGGACTACCTGCGCGGGTCCGGCATCGCGGACACGTCGTACTTCGGCCCCGAGGCGGAGTTCTACATCTTCGACGACATCCGCTACGACCAGACCCCGCACTCGGCGTACCACTACATCGACTCGGTCGAGGCGGCGTGGAACACCGGGCGCGAGGAGCCGGGCGGCAACAAGGGCTACAAGCCGCGGTACAAGGGCGGCTACTTCCCGGTGCCGCCGACGGACCACTTCACCGACCTCCGCTCGGAGATGGTGCGGGTGCTGCTGGAGATCGGCATCGACGTCGAGATGCAGCATCACGAGGTCGGTACTGCGGGCCAGGCCGAGATCGACTTCCGCTTCGGCACGCTGCTGAAGACGGCGGACAACTTGATGAACTTCAAGTACGTCATCAAGAACGTCGCGCGCATGCACGGCCGTACCGCGACCTTCATGCCGAAGCCGATCTACCAGGACAACGG
>JAICXQ010000062.1 GCA_025980325.1 Frankiales bacterium | reverse complement strand
GGGAGGACGGCCGCCTCTACGCGATCAACCCGGAGGCCGGCTTCTTCGGCGTCGCGCCGGGCACCGGCGAGACCACGAACAAGAGCGCCGTCGACGCGCTGCACGCCAACTGCATCTTCACCAACGTCGCGCTGACCGACGACGGCGACGTGTGGTGGGAGGGCTTGACCGACATCCCGCCCGCGCACCTGACCGACTGGAAGGGCCGCGACTGGACCCCGTCGTCGAGCGAGCCGGCCGCGCACCCGAACGCGCGCTTCACCGCGCCGGCGTCGCAGTGCCCGACGATCGCACCGGAGTGGGAAGACCCGGCCGGTGTCCCGATCGACGCGATCCTCTTCGGCGGCCGGCGCGCGACGAACGTGCCGCTCGTCACCGAGTCCTTCGACTGGCAGCACGGCGTCTTCCTGGCGTCGAACGTCGCCTCCGAAGGGACCGCCGCGGCGGAGAACAAGGTCGGCGAGCTGCGCCGCGATCCGTTCGCGATGTTGCCGTTCTGCGGCTACAACATGGGCGACTACTTCGCGCACTGGCTCGCGACCGGTGCGGGCGCCGACGCGTCGAAGCTGCCGCGGATCTACTACGTGAACTGGTTCCGCAAGGACGCGAACGGCAAGTTCGTGTGGCCCGGGTTCGGCGAGAACAGCCGGGTGCTCAAGTGGATCGTCGGCCGCCTGTCCGGCACCGCGGACGCGACCGAGACGCCGATCGGCAACGTGCCGACGCGCGAGTCGCTCGACCTCGACGGCCTCGACCTGACCGACGACCAGATCTCGTTGCTGCTCACCGTCGACAACGAGGCGTGGCAGCACGAGGCGGCACAGGTCCGGCCGCACTACGAGCGCTTCGGCGACCACCTGCCCGCCCAGTTGTGGGACGAGCTGGCGAAACTCGAAGCCCGCCTCGCCTGAGCGGACCCCGACGTCAATTGCAGGATACGCCCCGTAGACGTCCTCTATTTCGCAATTGAGTCCAGGACGCGGCGGGGGTGGCGGCCGTCGACGTACCCGACGAACGGCGGGTGGATCCCGTAACCGATCAGCTCTTGCAGCCGTTCGGGCAGCGTCGCGACGACCTCGCGCGGCACCGCGAGGACGTGGTTCTCCTGCTGGCGCAGCCAGCCGGCGGCGTACTCGAGCAGTACGCCGAGCCGGGGCCGGTCGGTGCGGTTCGCACCGCCGCCGTGCCACAACGTGCCGGCGATGAACAGCACCGAGCCGGCCGGCATCGTCACCGTGACGGTCTCGTCGGGGTCGACCGGGATCCGGTCGGTCCAGCGGTGGCTGCCCGGCACGACCCGGGTCGCGCCGTTCTCGGCGGTGAAGTCGTCGAGGGCCCACATGCTGTTCAGCACGACCTCGGGATGCGGGCGCGGCAGCGGGTAGATGCCGTCGTCCATGTGCAGGCCTTGCGCCTTCTCGCCGGGTCCGATCTCGATGCCGGTCGGCGCGCTGAGCTGGTAGCTCGGCCCGAGGACCGCGTCGAGCACGCCGAGCAGCAGCGGGTGCAGCGCCAGCGCGTCGAACGCGCGCGTCTTGGCGAACAGCGCGTAGATGCGCCGGGTCTGGTAGCCCTCGAAGTCGTTGCGGCCCAAGGGGGTTCGGTCGAGCACCTCGCGCAGCCCGTTGCGGACCGCGGCCGCCTCGTCGCCGGCGAGCAGTGACTCGACGACGGAGTACCCGTCGCGGTCGAGGTCGGCGAGGACGCGTTCGAGCAGCGTTTGATCCAGCATCGTCGACATGCCGTGACGGTACGCCGTAGCGGACCGCTCCCGTACCCTTGGGCTGGAGGAGGCGTTGCGGTGGGGCTGCGTGATGTGGCGTACGGCGTGTACGAACGCCGGCTCGCCCGGGGGCTCTCGCATGCGGCCGGCCCGCGCCACGTCGGCGTCATCCTCGACGGCAACCGGCGATGGGCGCGCGCGGCCGGCGTCGGCGACGTCGCGACCGGGCACCGGCGCGGCGCCGACAAGATCGACGAGCTGCTGGCGTGGTGCACCGACGCGGGGGTCGAGGTCGTCACGTTGTGGTTGCTCTCGACGGACAACCTGAGCCGGCCCGCGGCCGAGCTCGACGACCTGTTGCGGATCATCGAAGCGACCGTCGAAGGGCTCGCGGCCGACGGGCGCGCGTGGCGGGTCCATCCGGTCGGATCGCTCGACCTGCTGCCGGATTCGACGGTGCGGGTATTGAAGGAAGCGTCGGAGACGACGCGCGAGCGATCGGGGTTGCTGGTCAACGTCGCGGTCGGGTACGGCGGGCGGCGGGAGATCGCCGACGCCGTACGGGCGCTGTTGCAGCAGCATGCGGAGCGCGGCGATTCGCTCGGCGACGTCGCGGCCGCGCTGGATCCCGAGCGGATTGCCGAGCACTTGTACACGCGCGGTCAGCCGGACCCGGACCTCGTGATCCGTACGAGTGGCGAGCAGCGGCTGTCCGGGTTCTTGTTGTGGCAGAGCGCGCATTCGGAGTTCTACTTCTGCGACGCGCTGTGGCCGGACTTCCGCCGGGTCGACTTCCTGCGCGCGCTGCGGTCGTACGCGCAGCGGCAACGGCGCTACGGCGGCTAGATCCGCCCCGAACGGTCAGCCGCAGTTCGGCCGAAAGACGCAGCGTGTCGCGACGGCTACTGACCGGTTACCGCCGTACCGTCGGCAAAGGCGGACCGATTCCCCGGGCCGCCCCTCGTTCGGAGGCCACGTGACTCCCACTCCGTCGACAACAGCCCAGACGACCACCCAACGAAGCCGCAAGCGCACCGCCGCCCGCCGTACTTTCGTTCTCGATACGAGCGTTCTGCTCGCCGACCCGTCGGCCCTCGCGAGATTCGCCGAGCACGAAGTCGTGCTGCCGATCGTGGTCATCACCGAACTCGAGGCCAAGCGCAACCATCCCGAGCTGGGCTGGTTCGCCCGCCAATCCTTGCGATTGCTGGACGAATTGCGCCAGGAACACGGGCGTCTGGACGTGCCACTGCCGGTGAACGATCTCGGCGGCACCGTACGGGTCGAGCTCAACCACACCGATCCCGCGATCCTGCCGCAGGGATACCGGCTCGGCGACAACGACAGCCGGCTGCTCGCGGTCGCGCGCAACCTCGCGGCCGAGGGTTCCGACGTCGTGCTCGTCAGCAAGGACATGCCGCTGCGGATCAAGGCCGCGAGCATCGGGCTGCACGCGCAGGAGTACCTCGCCGAGCAGGTCGAGTCGGGCTGGACCGGCATGGCCGAACTCGACGTGTCCGCGGCCGAGGTGGATCAGCTCTACGCCGAAGACGTCGTGGATCTCGTCGCGGCGCGGGAGTTGCCGTGCCACACCGGGCTGGTGTTGCTCTCCGAACGCGGCAGCGCGCTCGGCCGGGTGACGCCGGACAAGCACGTACGGCTGGTGCGCGGCGATCGCGACGCGTTCGGTGTCCACGGGCGCAGCGCCGAGCAGCGGATCGCGTTGGATCTGCTGCTCGATCCGGACCTCGGCATCGTGTCACTCGGTGGCCGCGCCGGCACCGGGAAGTCGGCGCTCGCGTTGTGCGCCGGGCTCGAAGCGGTGATGGAACGCCACCAGCATCGTCGCGTCGTCGTCTTCCGCCCGCTGTACGCCGTCGGTGGCCAAGAGCTCGGTTACCTGCCCGGGACCGAGGCGGAGAAGATGTCGCCGTGGGGGCAGGCGGTCTTCGACACGTTGGGCGCGCTCGTGTCGCCGCACGTGATCGAGGAGGTCGTCGATCGCGACCTGCTCGAAGTATTGCCGCTGACCCACATCCGCGGCCGGTCGTTGCATGACGCGTTCGTCATCGTGGACGAGGCGCAGTCGCTGGAACGCGGCGTGCTGCTCACGGTGTTGTCGCGGATCGGCCAGAACAGTCGCGTCGTGTTGACACATGACGTCGCGCAGCGCGACAACCTGCGGGTGGGCCGGCACGACGGTGTCGCCGCGGTGATCGAGGCGCTGAAGGGCCACCCGTTGTTCGCACACGTCACGTTGACGCGGTCCGAGCGGTCGCCGATCGCGGCGCTGGTGACGGAGATGCTGGAGGACCTCGGGATCTGAGCCGGAGTTCGCCGATGGTGAGCGGCTAGCGAGGGCCGATGCAGAACGGGCGATCGGCCGGGTCGAGCATCACGATCAGGTCCGGCTGTCCGTGCGGCTGGTGCTCCGACGTTCGGGCGCCGAGCTCTTCCAATCGACGTTGGGCTGCGTGGAGATCGTCGACGTAGAAGTCGAGATGCGTCTGTAGCTGCTCGTCGTTCGCCGGCCAGGTCGGCGGGCGGTAGCCGTCGACGCGTCGGAAGATGACGTTGTTGCCGCTGAGCGTGATCCAGACTCCGTCCGGATCGTCGCGGACAACCGTCCCGCCGCCGGCCGCGGCGTAGAACTCCGCGACCGGTCGCGGGTCGGCACAGTCGACGATGATCACGGCGAGGTCGAGGATCGGTGTGGTCATGGGCATATCGTGCGGCATGTGGCGATGGTTGTTCGTGACGCGAAGGCAGCCGAGGTCGTCGTCGCCGCGTCGCTGTGGCTGCGCGCCGACGCGGCACAAACGGGGATTGCGCCGTCGGACGCCGATACCGCTGAACTCGCCGCCGGCCTGAGCGCGGCGGTCGCGAAGCCCGGCGCGCGGCTGCTCGTCGGGCTGGTCGACGATCGAGTCGTCGCAACCGTGTACGGCGTTCCGCTCAGAGCACGTCCTACGACGGCGCAGGTCGCCATGCTCGCGGTCGAACCGACGATGTGGGGCTCGGGCCTTGGCACCCAGATGCTTGCGGCTCTCACCGGCGTTCTCGAGGAACAAGGCTGCACCGCGCTGCGGATGAACGTCGATCCGGCGAACGAACGCGCCCGTGCTCTCTACGAACGTCATGGCTGGCAGCATCGGGGCGAGACCGAAAAGACCGACGACGCGGCCGTTCCCGAATTGATCTACCGGATCGATCTGTCCGCGATGGCGCCGCGTTAGCCCACCCGACGTAGGTCCAAGTAGCGGTGCGGGTGGATCAGGATGCGCGGGTCGCGCATGCCGTAGCGAGGTTCGAGCTCGAGACGGGTCGTCGCGTCACCGGAGACCGTGACGTTCGGGCTGCGGGTGAAGTCGAGCCACGCCTCGCATTCGTGCGACCCGGGTGTTAGCTCGGCGGTCCATGACTCGTCGGGTCTCAAGCGGGCGACCTCTTCGCCGTCGAGCAGGATCCGGTACCGGCGGTTGCGGTCGGCAAAGCCCTTGTCGGTCCTCGTGATCGTCACGTTGCCCATGCAGAGGATGGTGCCGAATCGCGAGCTTTCCTCACGCTTGTCAGCCGGTGACGGTGAACGTGTGTGAGGTCGATGCGGTCTGCGGATAGTTGCCGTCGCAGCCGGTCGAGGTCACGGTGATCGTGACGGTGTACGTCCCTGGCGAGAGAGTTGGGCTGGTCGCGGTTTGGGAGGTTGCCGAGTCGGGCCAGTACTTGCCGCTCGGAGCTGGGTCGTTGCAGCTCTGTTGGATGTTGATGACAGTGGGCGGGCCACCATTGCCCCAGTCGACGCTCAGCTGACTGACGTTGCCGTCAGCGTCGCCGAATGACGGGCGGATCGTGATCGCGCCACCGCTGGCACTTGCGTTGTAGAACGGCTGGTAGAAGGCCGGTTCGGTCGGCCCGTTGGTTTGCGAGTTGCCTTGAGTGACGCCGATGGTGGTGCGCCAGTCGTGGCCGACGGAGTTGCGGCAAGTGCCCGCCCAGAACCAGAAGTGGATCGGGTAGCTGGTCGCCTCGCGAAACGCGTACGTGTAGGTGAACGTCTGGTCGATGCTGTGTATGGTCGCGCTCGTCGTACACCTCTCGTGCGGGCCTTGGACGTAACCCAGCGTCTCGTTCGGGTCGATGTTCAACTCGCTATCGGTGACGTCACCGCTCACCCAACCGGTGACGTGGATGGCGACGACGGTCATTGCGTAGCCGTTCCCGTTCGCGGGCGCCAGGTGCGTCGCGACGCTGTAGCTCAACGCTTCCGTCTGTTGCGGAGCCGGCGAATCGCTCGGCGACGGTGACGGCGAGTCCGCGGTGGGAGTTGGTGTCGGCGTCGGTGTCGGCAGTGCGGTCGACACCACCGGCGAGGGCGTCGCTGGTGCGGACGTTGGCGTATCGGTCGGCGAATCTGTCGGGGAGGGTGTGTCGCTCGGCGTACTCACGACCGTCACCCGCTGGCTCGCGTTGCCGCCGGACGGCAGCAGCGGAAGTACGACGGCCGTCCCGCCGCCGATCACAGCCACGGCCGCGGCCGCGCCGATCACCCGTCGACGCCGACGCAGCCGGCGACCACGTGTCCGGACGACGTCCGCCCGGTCGGCCAGGTCGGGCGGATCGGCCGCGGCGCGCTCCATCATGTGGTGAAGTTCGTCGAATTCGTTCATGAGGCCATGCCCTCCACCTGACGCAGCGCCGCCAACCCGCGCGACAGGCTGCTCTTGACGGTGCCGACCGGGCAGTTCAGCGTCTCCGCGATCTGCGCTTCGGTCATGTCTACGTAGAACCGCAGCACCACGACGGCCCGGACTCGCGCCGGAAGCGTGGCCAGCGCGCGGATCATGCAGTCGTGCTCGTCGAAATGCGTGTTGGCGTCGGCCCCGGCGTGCTCCGGTAGGTCGGCCGTCGGCCGTTCGCCGGTCCAGCGGCGCTTGGTCGCGCGCAGGAACAGCCGCAGCAACACCACCCTGGTGTAGGCCTCAGCGGCCTCGGGATGATCCAGCTTCGACCATCGCAGCCACGTCTTGACCAACGCGTCCTGCAGCAACTCCTCGGCGTGACCCCAGTCCCCGCACAACAGGTACGCCGCGCGCAGCAGCCGCGGCGAGCTGGACGTCACGAATGCGTCGAAGGCGCCCCCGCCTGCCCCATCCACAGTGCCCCTCCGCCGAGCCGCTTGATCAGCGTCGCAGACGGAAGGCCGTGTCGTTGCCAAAACGGACAACTCGCCCCCCGCCTTTCGGTCGCTTCCCCTACGTCGACTCAGAGGCGTTGGCTCACGCAAAAGGTTCCAGCGGTTCAGTTGCGCGAAGTTGTGCGGTGGTCTTCGTCCGGCGGTCGCGAGGACGATCACGAACTTCCGACTAAGTTCGACACGTGGTGATCCCGATTCACGACGACAACCCCACTCGTCGTACGGCGATCGTCACGTATGTCCTCATCGCGCTGAACTTCGTCTTCTTCTTCACCGAACCGGTGGTGTCACAGATCGGCGTCGGTACGCAAACGGTGGTGCAGATCTGTGACCAGCAACGGTATTTCGACCACAACGCTGCGATCCCGTACGAGCTGACGCACAACAAGCCGTTGCCACCGCACGTCTATCGGATCGAATCGCCGGTCGGCGAGTTCGACTGCGTCGTCACCGAGAAGGGCAAGAAGCCGTACCTGTCGGTTTTGTACTCGATGTTCTTGCACGGCGGATGGCTGCACATTCTCGGCAACATGTTGTTCCTCTGGATCTTCGGCAACAACGTCGAGGATCGGTTCGGCCGGTTGCGATTCCTGTTGTTCTACCTGTTCTGCGGTTACGTCGCGGCGTACGGGTTCGCGTACGGCAACGCCGATTCGACGACCACGCTCGTCGGCGCATCGGGTGCGATCGCCGGCGTGCTCGGCGCGTACCTCGTCATGTTCCCGAAAGCGAAAGTCACCAGCATCCTGCCGCTGGCGATCGTGTGGATCCCGGTGCGGTTGCCGGCGTGGGTGGTGCTCGGCAGCTGGTTCCTGCTGCAGTGGCTGTACTCGAGCGGAAGCGGCGTCGCGAGCGGCGCCGGCGTTGCGTACCTCGCGCACGTGTTCGGTTTCGCCGCCGGTGTCGTCATCGCGCTGCTGGCCAAACCGCGGCTCGGCGACCCGCCGAGGGCCCGCTACTGATGGGACTCGTGTGACAAACGTCGCCTGATGAGCGGTTTTTCGTTGCAAATGTGAGGTTAGTCACGCGCCGATCCGGGCAAGCAAGCTGGTGCTTGCAGTTGTTAGCAGGCTGAAATGGATCAACACCTCAGCGCGGCCTGGTCAGCAACAGCGCCGCCGCGCGAGCCGGCAGTGAGCAGCTGCCGCCGCCCGTAACGACGGGCGAGATTCCGACGAAAGGCAATACGTGAACCGGACGATGTTCCGGGGGGTTATCGCTGCGTGCGTGTCCGGCGCGGTCATCGCGACGGCAGGCGTGGTCGGTACGGCGCTGGCCGCCGGCCCGACCGGCAGTGGCACCCACCCGGCGATGGCCCGCGCCGATCTCGCACCGCACGTCGCGATCCGGCCGCTTCCCGCGCAACGCCGAGCCGCACCTTCGATCACCCGCGCGTCGCGTTCGATCCGCCGCGCGTCCCTCGACCGTTCGCCGCGCGACATCGCACATGCACTGCTGTTGCGCGACGGTTGGAGCGAAGGCGAGTGGAGTTGTCTCGACGCACTGTGGTCGCGCGAGAGCCGCTGGCAGACCGAGGCGACGAACGGGCGTTCCGGCGCGTACGGCATCCCGCAAGCGCTGCCCGCGTGGAAGATGGCGTCGATGGGCAGTGACTGGCGCACCGATCCGGTGACGCAGATCCGCTGGGGCCTCTGGTACATCGGGCAGACGTACGGCGATCCGTGTAGCGCACTTTCCCACAGCAACAGCTACGGCTACTACTGATCCATGCGCCTCGCGACTTGTCAGCACGTGAGGTGGCTATGGCGACACCAGCTGCTGACAAGTCGGGGCGCCGAATTCGTCTGGCTTGCCCCAGTTTGAACCGTGCCGTTCGAAGGCGCGGATTGACCGTTCGTGCGATTGATCCGGATGCGGCCGGACGACACCGTAGATCGGGTGGAACGCCGGATGCCGCGGATGCGCTGGGCGCTCGCCGTCGTCTGGATCGTGGCCGGTGCGGTCACCGTCGGCCACGCGCTGCATCCGCACGGCCTCTCGTTGCGCAGCCCGTGGTCGTCGGCCGTGCTGGAAACGACGGCGGCGTGCGCGGCCATGCTGCTCGCCGCGCTCTCCTACGGTCGTTGGCGGCAACGGCGCCTCGTCGCCGACCTGTTGACCGTCAGCGCGTTCACCGAACTCGCGGTCGGCAACCTCGTCTTCGCCGTCATCCCGCTGGTCGCGAAGCCCGATGACGTACAGCCCAGCGTGCGGATGGCCGCGCTGGCCGCCGGCGCGGTCGCGGCGTTGCTCTTCGCCGCCGCGTCGTACGCGCCGCAACGGCCCCTGACCGGGCGCTGGGAGCGGTTCAGCCGGCCGGCGCTGTTGCTGGGGGTCGTCGCCATCGTCGGCGTGCTCGCCGTCATCGCCGCGAGCGCCGGCGGCGTCACCGGACAGACCGGGCTGCCGTCGACCGAGGTCAGCGTCGACACCGGAGCGCTGTCGGTCCGCATCCTCCAGCTCCTTCCGGCCGTCGCGTTCGCGTTGGCATCGTTGGGTTTCATGCGTCGAGCGACCCGCGACTCCGACGCGTTCTACGGCTGGCTCGCGGTGACCGCCGCCTTGTGGTCGCTCGCGCGGATCAACTTCGCCTTCACGCCGCCGCACCTGACCGCGACGCTCACCGTCGGCGACTGGCTGCGGCTCGCCGCGTACGCCGTCGCCGTCGTAGCGGCTGCTTCGGAGTTCATCGGTTACTGGCATCGCATCGCCGAGACGGCGGTGTTGGAAGAACGTCGGCGGATTGCGCAGGACCTGCACGACGGTCTCGCGCAGGAGCTGGCGTTCATCGCGACGCAGACCCGCAGCCTGGTCGCGACCGCCGGCGAGCCCGATCGGCTCGCGATGATCGCGCGTGCGGCCGACCGCGCCCTCGACGAGTCGCGTCGCGCGGTCGCGGCGCTCACCCGCCCGATCGACGAGCCGCTCGACGCGGCGTTGGCGCAGCAAGCCGAGGAGCTCGGCGGCCGGATGGGCGTGCGCGTCCTGCTCGATCTCGAGTCCGGCATCGACGTGAGCCACGACAAGCGGGAAGCATTGGTCCGGATCGCGCGCGAGGCCATCACGAACGCCGGCCGGCACGGGCGGCCGAGCAAAATCACGGTGTCCCTGGCCAACGGCGAGGGCATCTTCTTGCGCATCTCCGACGACGGGCGAGGCTTCCGCGTCGACGATCCGCAGGTGTACGCCGGCGACCGTTGGGGCGTCGCGGGAATGCGGGAACGCGCGGTCGCACTCGGCGGTCGTTGCGAAGTCACCAGCCGGCCGTACGGCGGAACTAAGGTCGAGGTGTGGGTACCGTGACGACTGCTCGAGTCTTGATTGCGGACGACCATCCGCCGACGCGCGCCGGGGTGCGCTGGGCGTTGGAACACGACGGCGAGTTCGCCGTGTGCGCGGAGGTCGCGAACGCCACCGACGCCGTCGAAGCGGCCCGCGAACTGCAACCCGAGATCGCGCTGCTCGACATCCACATGCCCGGTGGTGGCATCCAGGCCGCGGCACAGATCGCCGAGGTCGCACCCGAGACCGCGGTCGTGATGCTGACCGTGTCGCGCGACGACGCCGACCTGTTCGCGGCGCTGCGCGCGGGCGCGCGCGGCTACCTGCTCAAGGACATCGACCCCGCGCGGCTGCCGATAGCGTTGCGCGGCGTGCTCAGCGGCGAGGCGGCATTGCCGCGCGGGCTGGTCGCGCACCTGATCGACGAGTTCCGATCCCGCGACTCGGTGTCGGGCCGCCGGGCCGGCCTGCTCGCGACGCTGACCGAACGCGAGTGGGAAGTGCTCACCCTGATGCAGGAAGGCCTGCCGACGACCGAGATGGCCGCGCGGATGTTCGTCACGCCGGTCACCGTCCGCACCCACGTGTCCGCGATCCTCCGCAAGCTGCAGGTGAGCGATCGCGCGGCCGCGGTCCGGCTGGCCAGCCGCGGCTGAGCCTCAACCGGACGGCGGCCGGTGCGGGTACGCCATGGACAGGACGTCGAGCGCTTCGTCGAGTTGTGCCTCGGTGAGCCGCACGCCGTCGACGTAGCCGAGGTCCATGACCGCTTGCCGGATCGTGATGCCTTCGGCGACCGCTTTCTTGGCGGCCTTCGCGGCGTTCTCGTAACCGATGAACCGGTTGAGCGGCGTGATGATCGACGGCGACGACTCGGCGAGCTCGCGGCAATGCTCGACGTTCGCGGTGATCCCGTCGATGCACCGGTCGGCGAGCAGCCGGCCGACGTTTGCCAGCAGCCGCAGCGATTCGAGCAGGTTGCGGGCGATGACCGGCAGCATCACGTTGAGCTCGAAGTTTCCGGCCGCGCCGCCGAACGCGATCGCGGCGTCGTTGCCGACGACCTGCGCGACGATCTGGCACGCCGCTTCGGCGACGACCGGGTTGACCTTGCCCGGCATGATCGACGAACCCGGTTGCAGGTCGGGAATGTGAATCTCGCCGAGCCCGGCACGCGGACCGCTCGACATCCACCGCAGGTCGTTCGCAATCTTGAAAAGCCCGACGGCGATCGTGCGCAGTTGACCGCTCGTCTCGACCAGCGCGTCGCGCGCACCCTGCGCCTCGAAGTGGTCGCGCGCTTCGGTCAACGGCAGCCCGGTGTCGGCGGCGAGCCGGCCGATGACGGTCGCGGCGAAACCGGCCGGCGCGTTGATGCCGGTGCCGACCGCCGTGCCGCCGAGCGGGAGTTCGGCGAGGCGCGGGAGCGAGCACGTCAGCCGCTCGACGCCGTAACGGATCTGCGCGGCATACCCGCCGAACTCCTGGCCGAGCGTCACCGGCGTCGCATCCATGAGGTGCGTCCGGCCACTCTTCACGACATCGGCGAACTCCGTCGCCTTGCGCGTGAGTGCGGCGTCGAGGTGTTCGAGCGCGGGGACGAGATCCTGCACGACGGCTCGCGTCGCGGCGAGGTGGATCGCGGACGGGAACACGTCGTTGCTGGACTGCGACGCGTTGACGTGGTCGTTCGGATGAACGTCGTGACCGAGCCGGCGCGACGCCAACGTCGCCAGCACCTCGTTCGCGTTCATGTTGCTCGACGTACCGGACCCGGTCTGGAAGACGTCGATCGGGAACGCGTCGTCGTGCCGGCCGGCGGCCACCTCCGCCGCCGCGTCGTGGATCGCCGTCGCCAGCTCGCTGTCGATGACTCCGAGCTCGCCGTTGACCGTCGCGGCGGCGCCCTTGATCGAGGCGAGCGCCCAGACCAGGGCGGCGTCGATCCGTAAGCCGGACAACGGAAAGTTCTCGACCGCACGTTGGGTCTGCGCCCGCCACAACGCGTCCGCGGGCACCCGTACGTCGCCCATCGAGTCGTGCTCGACGCGATACTTCTCGCCACTCATGACGTCATCCTCGCGGACCGATCGGGATGGCGGTCCCGAGCGGAGTCGCTGTCTCGGCGAAGAAGTCGTTGCCCTTGTCGTCGACCACGACGAACGCCGGGAAGTCCTCGACCTCGATGCGCCACACCGCCTCCATGCCGAGCTCGGCGTACTCGATGACCTCGACCTTACGGATGCAGTCCTGCGCCAGCCGGGCCGCGGGCCCGCCGATCGAGCCGAGGTAGAACCCGCCGTGCGCGGCGCATGCCTTCGTCACCGCGGCCGAACGATTGCCTTTCGCAACCATGACCAACGATCCGCCGGCGGCCTGGAACTGGTCGACGTACGCGTCCATCCGGCCCGCCGTGGTCGGTCCGAACGATCCGCTCTGGTAGCCGGCCGGTGTCTTGGCCGGGCCGGCGTAGTAGACCGCGTGGTCGCGCAGGTAGCCCGGCATCGCCTCGCCCGCGTCGAGCCGTTCTTTGATCTTCGCGTGCGCGATGTCGCGGGCGACCACCATCGGTCCGGTCAGCGACAGCCGCGTCTTGACCGGGTGCTTCGTCAGCTCGGCGCGGATCGCGTCCATCGGCATCGACAGGTCGATCCGTACGACGTCGTCGGACAGGTGCTCGTCGACGACCTCGGGCAGGAAGTGGGCCGGCTCGGTCTCCAACGCTTCGAGGAACACGCCGTCCGCAGTGATCCGGCCGAGTGCCTGCCGGTCGGCGCTGCACGAGACCGCGATCGCGATCGGGCAGGACGCGCCGTGGCGCGGAAGGCGCACGACGCGCACGTCGTGGCAGAAGTACTTGCCGCCGAACTGCGCGCCGATGCCGAACGCCTGCGTGAGTTCGAGGACGCGCTTCTCCATCTCCAGATCGCGGAAGCCGTGGCCGGTGCCGTCGCCGCTCGCCGGCAGGCTGTCGAGGTAGTGCGCGCTCGCGTACTTCGCCGTCTTCAACGCGAACTCGGCGCTGGTGCCGCCGACGACGATCGCGAGGTGGTACGGCGGGCACGCGGCGGTTCCGAGCGAGCGCACCTTCTCGTCGAGGAATGCGAGCATTCGCCTCTCGTTCAGGACCGCTTTGGTCTCCTGGTAGAGGAACGACTTGTTCGCGCTGCCGCCGCCTTTCGCCATGAACAGGAACTCGTACGCGTCCGGTTGCCCGTGCGGATCGGTGGCGTACAGCTCGATCTGCGCCGGCAGGTTGGAGCCGGTGTTCCGCTCGTCCCACATCGTCAGCGGCGCGAGTTGGGAGTAGCGCAGGTTGAGCCGGGTGTAGGCGTCGTACACGCCGCGGCTGATGTGCTCCTCGTCGCGGCCGTCGGTCAGGACGTGCCGGCCGCGTTTGCCCATGACGATCGCGGTGCCGGTGTCCTGGCACATCGGCAGGACGCCGCCGGCGGCGATGTTCGCGTTCTTCAGCAGATCGAGCGCGACGAACCGGTCGTTGGCGGACGCGTCCGGATCGTCGAGGATGCGGGCGAGTTGGGCGAGGTGGCCCGGGCGGAGCAGATGCGCGACGTCCCGCATCGCGGCCTCGGTGAGCAGCCGCAGGGCCTCCGGCTCGACGGTCAGGAACGTACGGCCTGCCGCCTCGACCGTGCTGACGCCTTCGGTCGTGAGCAGCCGGTACGGCGTCTCGTCGTGACCCAGCGGCAACAGCTCAGAGAAGGCAAAGTCGGCCACCCCCCGAGGGTATGTCGGTCGCGCCGGCTCGGGTTGACTGATGGCATGCCGCTGTCCGGAGAGTACGAACCGAGCCCGATCGGATGGGTGCGCGAACAGGTCGAGCGGTACGAGGCGTCAGGTGGGACGGAGGCGACGACGCTGCGCGACACGGGCCTGCCGGTCATCGTCCTGACCAGCCGCGGCGCCAAGACCGGCCGGCTGCGCAAGGCGCCGTTGATGCGGGTCGAGCACGACGGCAGCTACGCCGCGGTCGCGTCCATGGGCGGCCAGCCGACGCATCCGGTCTGGTACCACAACGTCCTCGCCCACCCGCTGGTCGAGGTGCAGGACGGTCCGGTGCGCCAGGACATGATCGCCCGCGAGGTCACGGGTGCGGAGAAAGAGCTGTGGTGGGAGCGGGCGGTGGCGGCGTTCCCGCCGTACGCGGACTACCAGCGGCGCACCGAACGCGAGATTCCGGTGTTCGTGCTCGAGCCGGTGGACGACGTCGCAACCAGCACACAGCCGTAACTTGGGAGGAGAACCCGAGCCGTCATCGGTGGCTCGTCAGCACCGCCGATGACGTCGTGTGTGCTGGTTGCGACGTGCTTTGGGTGGCCTGCTCTCAGACCAGTACGACGCAGTCGCTCGGCCCGTCGGGGGCGTAGCCCACCTGGAGGGTCGCGCCGTTGGGGCCGTTCGCGACGACGCAGGCCGGGGGGACCGGCGACGTCGACGACGCAAGAGCGGGGACCGTCCCCGCAGCCGCGGCGACCGCGAGCGTGGCCGCGATGATCAGGCGAGTGCGCATCGTGCTCCCTTCCTCGCCCGACACAACGAGGGAGGCCGCGATTCCTCGCGGGTGTTCGCAGTGGCTGTTCTAGCGGTGCTTCTCGAAGTCGATCGCGGAGTACGCGCGCAGCTTGGTCAGCCGGTGGTCGCTGTAGATGTTGCGGATGGTCCCGCTCTTCGACCGCATCACGAGCGAGTGCGTGACCGCGCCGCCGGCCTTGTACCGAACGCCGTCGAGCAACTCGCCGTCGGTGACGCCGGTCGCGACGAAGAAGACGTTGTCGCTGCTGACGAGTTCGTCGGTGCCGAGCACGCGGGTCAGGTCGTTGCCGGCGTCGATCGCGCGCCGCCGCTCGGCGTCGTCCTTCGGCCACAGCTTGCCCTGGATCACGCCGCCGAGGCACTTGACCGCACAGGCCGCGATGATGCCTTCCGGGGTGCCGCCGATGCCGAGCAGCAGGTCGACGCCGGTGCCTTCGCGCGCGGCCATGATCGCGCCGGCGACGTCGCCGTCGGTGATGAACTTGATCCGCGCGCCGGCGTCGCGGATCTGCTGCACCAGATCGTCGTGCCGCGGTCGGTCCAGCACGACGACGGTGACGTCCTCGGCCGAGCAGTGCTTCGCCTTCGCGACCGCCTGCACGTTGTGCTCGACCGGCGCCTCGATGTCGACGTAGTCGGCCGCGTCGACGCCGGTGACCAGCTTGTCCATGTAGAAGACGGCGGAGGGGTCGTACATCGAGCCGCGGTCGGCAACCGCCATGACCGCGATCGCATTGTTCATGCCCTTCGCGGTCAGCGTCGTGCCGTCGACCGGGTCGACCGCGACGTCGCACTCGGGGCCGGAGCCGTCGCCGACCCGTTCCCCGT
>JAICXQ010000009.1 GCA_025980325.1 Frankiales bacterium | reverse complement strand
GCTCGCGGCACTCGGATCGGCGCCGGCCAGCGTCGGCTCCGCCGGGATGACGGCGCCGTCGATGAACTCCTTCATCGCAGCGCGGAGCTCGGCCAACTCGGGCCGTAGGTGCACGGTCATGATCGGACCGTACTCGCGACCTTTAGTGCGCCGGCTTGTCCGTGGGCTGGGCGCCGTGAGTGGCGTGGGTCGACGGCGGAATGATCGAAGTCGCCGGCGCGGCCTTCGCCTTCTTGTCCTTCTTCGGCTTCTTCGCCTCGCGACCGGCTTTGTCTTTACTTCCCATGCCGTGACCGTACGCCCCTCGCGGCGCCCACCGGTAGCGGATTCACGCCAGTGGTTGGCAGCGGGTGCAATTGCGCGCGAGCGGGTTCATCTCCAGCTGCTCGAACGGCAGCCGCCGGTCGCAGCCGTCGCAGCGGCCGTAGGTCCTGGAATCGAGTCGCGCCAGCGCCGCTTCGACGTCGATCAGCCGCCGGCGCACGACCGCCAGCGCGGCCGACAACTCGGCGGCGGAGTGTTCGTCGCCGAAGCTTTCGGCGGAGTGGTACGCGGTCGCCAGCCCGGTGAGCTGGCGGACCTGCGCGCGCCATTGCTCGTCGAGCAGGTCACGCAGGCAGATGCGTTGAGTGGGGTTGAGGGCGGGCGCGGCCGGCAGGGTCGCGTCGTGGATCGGCTGCATCGAGAGATCTCCTTGCGGTGGCTCGGTCAGGACGTGGGATGAGTCACTGACGAGCCGGCGGAGCCCGCGCGGCGGTTGCGCTCGCGACGCGTTGCGGTTGATCCTCCGTCGCGATCGGCCGTACGGCGACCTCGAGCGCCGCGCCGATTTCGACGGCCGGTGCGACGATCGCCGCGCCGGCGTGCCCCGGCGCGCGCTTCGAATTCGTGTTCGCGGCCGCCGGCGCATGGCTCGCGACCGGGTGACGGCGATGCGCCGGCATCGGATACGAGGGCGCGGCTGCACGGACCGACACCGGCTTGGTGGCACCCGGACGTACGGCGGCGCGCGTCGCGTCGGCGTGCGCCGGCAGCGCCGCGAGCCCGGTCGCGGCCGCGGCGATCAGCCCGACCGCTGCCCGCCGCCAAACGTTCACGACGTCAGCACAACGCGAACAGGTGAACGGTTGCTGAGAGCCGCCGCTCGGTCAGCTGAGAGCAGCCCGCAGTGACGCCTTGAGTTGGGAGAGCATCGAACCGGACGTCTGTCCGAAACCGGGGCAACACGGCGGTCCACCGGGCTCACCGACGCCGATCTCGAGGTGTGGCCCGCTGGAATACCCGACGCTTCCGCAGCCGATCTGTGCCAGCCGCTGCCCGGCCCGCACCTGCGCGCCGACGGGCACGTACACGTGGCCGGTGTGCCCGTAATAGACGTTGCGACCGCGGAACGGGCCCGAGGTCATCCGGATCACCGGTGCGGTGGGGCCGAACCCGGAGATGCCCTCTTGGATGACGACGCCGTCACCGACCGCGACGAGGATCGCCGAGGCGCCGCACGCGTTGCCGTTGGCGAAGACGTCGACGCCCTGGTCCAACGTCCAGTTGCCCACGGGCTCGGCTTGGCGCGGGTTGGCGAACGGGAACACGAATCCGCCGGTGCTCGCCGGCGCCTTGACCGTCACGGTCACGATCGCGAGCGGTGACGCGGCGAGACCGTTGGCGCCGGGGAACCGGATGCCGACCTGCGTCGTCCGGGTGAATCTCTTCACCCACGTCGCGATGCCGGAACTGTTGGTACGCAACGACAACGGCGCGCTCCACGACGACGTCGACGACCCGCGCAGCGACACCTTCACGACCTGCGACGCGATCCCGTGCACACCGTCTTCGAGCAGGTGCCCGACGATCGTCACCGCAGCGTTGGTCGCGACGGTGACCGAGGCACTGTGGCCCATGTCGATCGTGTGCACGATCGTGGTTGCGGTGTTGGAGTGGACGACTCCGCTGATGTCGGAGTAGTACGCGCCGAACTCCGTCGGTCGCGTGATCGCTTTGCTCACGACCGACGCCATGCCGCTGCGGGCCGTCGTCGCCGTGGCGACCAGCCCCCACGTCGTGGCGCCGGGCGCACGCGCGACGAATTGCACCGTCCGGCCGGACAGCGCGAGCGGGCCGATCGCGAGCCGCGCGGTCAGCCGCGCCGGCAGGCCCTTGGTGACGGTGGCCGGTGCGACCAGCGTCACCTGAGCCAGCGCCGGAGTGGCCGGCGCGGGAGAACTGGAGACCGTCGTCCCCGTCGTATCCGCGGCCGCGGAGCTTGCCGTCAGGAGGACCGCGACCGGCGCGGTGACGACGGCCGCGGCGCAGACCGAGCCGACGGCGACGAGCCGGGCACGAGAGGGAAGGTGGCCGCTGACGGCAGCCGGAAACACGCGGTGAACCCGCACAACGATCCTCCGACGCCGGCGGGGTTAGCTGTCGGGTTCGGGCCGAGAATCTGGCCCGGCCACGCAAGCGTGGCTTCACCCCAAGGCCGCGAAAGCATCGCGGCCGGTGGACCGGTGGGTCCCCCACTCCTGCCATGGACGGCCCGAGTGAAGACCTGCGGCAGGATTAGGCGACAGGTCAGGGCATTGGGTTTGGTCTCGAACAGGTTACGGAACAACGGCCCGGCCTGTCGACCGAGGGTGCATTAGTGGCGCCACAAACCGCCCGAATTATCTATGTTCTGAACGCTCTCGGGGGCCGCAGCATGGGTGCTGTGACCCAACGCGTGCTCGTCGTCGACGACGAGCCGGATCTACGCCGGCTGCTGCGCTGGCTGCTCGAACTCGACGAGCGCTGCAGCGGCATCGCGGAGGCCGACGACAGCGAGAGCGCGTTGCGTGAAGCGGCCAAACTCGTGCCGCACGCGGTCATTCTGGACTTCATGCTCGGCGACACGACCGCAGACGTGATGCTGCCGGCGCTGCGGGCCGCGTGCCCGGAGGCGCGCATCGTCGTCTACACGGCTGCGCCCGAGCGGGCCGAGGCCGCCGAGGTGATCCAGCGCGGCGCCGACGCCGTGGCCACGAAGGCCGGCGGCTCGATCGACGACATCATCGAACTCGCCCTGCTGCGCAAGCCCTGAACCCGGCCAGGGGCGGGGAACAAGGCGTCGGTCGCTAGCGTCTTAGCCGCCGTGGCGAACACCTTGTGGCACAGCCTCACCGATGCCGCCGGCATGCTCTGGCAGACCTTGTGGGCGCTCGTGCTCGGCTTCGGCCTCTCCGGCGCGGTGCAGGCGTTCGTCTCCCGCGCGCGGATGCAACGCGCACTCGGCGAAGCGTCCCCGGCGAGCCTGGCGCGGGCCGGCTTCTTCGGCGCGGTCTCGTCGTCGTGCTCGTACGCCGCCACCGCGCTGGCGAAGACGTTGTTCGTTCGCGGCGCGGACTTCACCGCGGCGCAGGCATTCGCATTCGCGTCGACCAATCTCGTGATCGAGCTCGGCGTCGTGTTGTGGTTGCTGATCGGGTGGCAGTTCGCGGTCGCCGAGTTCGTCGGCGGGGCGCTGATGGTCGCGTTGATCGGCCTCGTCCTGCCGCGCGTCGTGCGAACCGACGCCGCCGATGTCGCCCGCGTCGGCCTCACGGCAGACGCGCACGGTCATCACGGCGACGTCGAGGAGCAGCCGCGGGATCCGCGGACAATGGCCGGCTGGTCCGACGCGGCGGCGTACACGGTCGGCGACCTCACGATGTTGCGGCGCGAACTCGTGATCGGTTTCCTGGTCGCGGGGTTGCTCGACACGGCGGTGCCGCTGTCGTTCTGGCGGTCGCTGTTCGTCAACGGCCACGGCGTCTGGTCGGCGATCGAGAACGCCGTCCTCGGCCCGTTCCTCGCGATCATCAGCTTCGTCTGCTCGATCGGCAACGTCCCGCTCGCGGCCGCGCTGTGGGCCGACGGCATCGGCTTCGGCGGCGTCCTCGCGTTCGTGTTCGCCGACCTGATTACGTTGCCGTTGCTGGTGATCTACCGCCGCTACTACGGCACGCGAATTACGGCGAAGCTGCTCGCGGTGTTCTGGGCGACGATGAGCCTCGCCGGCCTCGCCGTACAGGGTCTGTTCGACGCGGCCGGCATCGCGCCGGCTTCGACGTCGCGCCTGCACAAGCACGTGGGCGACGTCACCGTCGGCTGGAACGCGACCTCCGTGCTCGACGTCGTCGCGCTCGTCGTCCTCGCCGGCATCGTCGTGCTGTACCGGCAACGCGACCGGCTCGGCGCGGGCGCGAACCTCGCGGTCGATCCGATCTGCGGCATGACCGTCGACATGACAAGACCGGGCGCGCTCTTCGTGCACGACGACGGCACGACGACGTACTTCTGTTCAGACCACTGCAAGCACCGGTTCGCGGCTACGGCACCGAAATCCCGCCGACCGGCGCCGAGCTGAGCGGATCGCCGGCGACGGCCTGCGCCGCGTCGGCGGCGTCGTACGGCGCACACGTCGGCGGATCCGTGACGGTCCAGTCGGTGCCGGCCAACGCGTGCGCGAGGGTGATGTCCGCGCACATGACGTGGTCGCCGATCGTCGGTGAGACGTTGAACAGGATGTTGTCGTTGACCGCGGCTTCGGCGGCGATGACCGGCACGTAACTCGCCGGCGCGATGAGGTAGCCGAGCTGGTCGTTGGCAAGGCCGAGCTGGATCACCATCGCCGGGCCGCTGACCGCGTCGGCGACACCCTGCCGGATCGCCGGGAAGCCCTCGCCCGGTGTCGCGTCGAACAACAACGACCCGATGCGCACGTCGGCGGCGACGGTGCGAATCGTCTGCGCCGCCATCCACGGCGGCTCCTTCGAGCGCATCAACGGCGTACCGAGGTGGTTGCCCAGCACGAACAGCCCGTTCACGAACGGTCCGGTGATGGCCTCGTGGATGTAGGACTGATCGGCCGCGACCGGACCGGTGACCGGCGCGCTGTGCGCGAGCGCGTCCTGCACGTGCGCGGTGTAGTTGACCATCACCGCGGTGAACCGGTCGTCGATGTTGTAGCCCGGCTCGCTCGGCGAGGTGAACGAACAGGTCGGCCGGCACGGCTGGGTGCCGCCGTTAGCGCCCTCCATGCCCATCCCGACGCCGCCGTAGATCGTGGCCAGCCGGTCGCCGAGGAACTGCGGCCAGTCACCGTCGACCTGATTGCCGATGTTCGTCGTCGAGTGCGCGGCGAAGACCACGAACGTCGCGACGGTCGAACCGCTCGGCGCGGTCGCCTGCACGACGCGGACCATGCCGTCCTTGCCCGGCACCGCGCACACGTCGGGACCCGTGTACGACGGCGTCTTGCTCTGGTTGAGCGCTTCGCTGCACGCCTGGTTGTAGACGAGATCCGAGGCATCCGATTGACCGGCGCGGATGCTCGCGAACTGCCGATTCGCGTACGCCGTCTCGATCGCCTGCACGGTCCGGTCGAACACCAGTTGCAGGTACGACGTCGGAACGCCGCCCCACGCGCCGATGGTGTCCGGCCCGTGATGGGTGTGGTCGCTGCCGATGACGATGTGGTCGGCCGGCAGGCCGGGGATGTCGTGCGCGACCGCTTCGGCCATGTCGTGCAGGCCGTACGGCCCGGCTTCGTACGCGGCGAACATCCCCTGCGTCTCGATGTCGGCGATCGCGACCGCCTGCTTGCCGTCGTCGACGACGATCGCGCGCGAGCGGATCCGCGGCGTCGTCGGATCGCCCGGCTGCGGGCCGGGCCAGTAACCGCCGCGACCGGTGACCTGGCTCGGGATCACCGAACCGTCGCCCAGCCCGAAACCGCCGATGTTCACGCCGTACGACGGGGTGATGTCGGTCGTGGCCGCGCCGACGAGGTACGCGGGCAGCGCGACCGTCGCGGTGTCGCTCGGCGGCGACGTCAGCGTTCGCGGCCCGCGCGTCGCGTGCGCGACGAGGACGTAACCGTGCGACCGTCCGGGTGCCAGTTGCGGATCGGTCCACGACGTCGCGGCACCGTCGACGGTCGCCACCGTGACGCCGTCCCGGCGTACGTCGATCCGGTCGCCGGTCGCGCCGCTCGGGAACGCCTCCTGCGCCCACGTCACCTGCACGTCGCGCCCCTGCGCCGTCGCGACGACATTGCCCGGCGCGGCGAGATCCGGAGCGGCGCCGAGCGCCGCCGTGACCGCGCCACCGGCGACGAGCGCCCCGACGGTCGTAAGAGCAAGAGCGGGACGCAGGTTCATGCCGGCCTACGTTCGCCGCCGCGGCCCGATCACCTGTCTGTCGTCAGTGCGCGTCGGCCCAGCTTTCGCCGACCGCGATGTCCGCGACGAACCGCACGCCGCTGCCAGCGGCCCACCAGCGCGCGGTCTGCGCCAACGACGCCCGCACGAGGTCCGCGACGTCGCCGGCGGTCTCGGCCGGCGCATGCACGAGCAATTCGTCGTGCAAACACAGGACGATCTCGCCGCCGCCGGACGCGGTCAGGCCGGCCCGCACGGTCGCCGCCCACGCCTTGAACAGCTCCGCCGCGGCACCCTGCACGACCGCGTTGCGCGCGAACCGCCCCCAGGACGACGGCGGGTACTTGCTCTCCTCGACCACTCTGCTCAGCCGCAACAGCCGGCCGCCGTACGTGCGCAGGTCGCGGCCGAAGCGACCGGCGTCCTCGGCCGCGCGCAGGTAGGCCATCGCGGTCGGGTACGCGCGGTCCATGTCCCGCAACGCGTTCGCCGCTGGGCCCGACGTCGCGCCGTACATCGCCGCGAGCACCGCGACCTTCGCGGTCGGCCGGTCGCAACGCAACGCGGACGCGACCGGCGCGTACATGTCGTCCTGCCGGGCCGCCTCCGCGAGCGCGGCGTCGCCGGAGACCGCGGCGAGCACCCGCGGCTCGATCTGGCCGAGATCGGCGCGCACGAACACCCAACCCGGCTTCGCCCGGACCGCGGATCGCAGCTCGACCGGCATGTTGTGCAATCCCGCCGATGCGGTCATCCGGCCGGCACCTTCGGCCGCGTGCCAGACCCCGCGCAGCCGGCCGTCGGCGCCGACGTCGCGATCGAGCCACGTCCACCCGTACGTCGTCGCGAGCCGCTCCGCCTTGCGCCAGGCGAGGAGTGCGCGAACCGGTGGCGAGGTGTCGGCGTGCGGCTCGAGCCGCCACGATCGGGTGTCCGGCACGTCGAGTCCGATCCGTGCGAGCATCTCGCGGACCTGCGCCGGGTTGCGCAAGTCGACGTAGTCACTGTGCGGGAACAGCCGACGTACGGCGTCGTCCCTCGTCTTACGGATCGCGGCCGCGTGACCTTCGTCGACCGGCCTCTCGCCAATGACCGGACGCAGGAGTGCCGCCATCGCGTCGACCTCGACCGGCAGGCCGGTGCGTTCGAGCTCGACCGCGAGCACCGCCGCGGCCGACTCGGCGTACGCCGTCAGGACGGCGAGCGGAACGTCGCCCGGCGTCGCGCGAGGATCGGGGAGCGACTGCAGGCTCTCCAGTTGCTCGATCGCGACCTCGCGGGCGCGGGCCGCGCTGCGGTCGTCGTGTCCGGCGGCGTCGAAGTCGAGCATGTCGTCGGCGGCGGCGTTCGGTGCCGACGGCAGGGCGCCACTGCCACCGTGCAGCAGCCGCGAGACCGCCGCGAGATCCCAGCACGCGCGCGGCCGCCAACCGGCAGTCGACAAGGGTCCGGCGAGCTCGCGCGCCGACCACCACACGAGACGCGCGCCCGCGTCGTCGAGCTGCCGCAGCACCGGAAGCATGTCGCTGCCGGTGTGCACAACGGTGCCGGTAGCCGACGCGACGACGACGCCGTCGTCGGTGAGCGCGACGGCCACGAACTCCCCCGGTTGCACGAGTCCTCTCTACCGCGTAGGGCCTCGGCACGATGGACGGATTGCTGGTCCCACCGGCGCGATCCGACCAGCAATCCGTACTACCTGCGGCCACTACGGTGGTGCTCGTGGTGGCCGCGTCGCAGATCCGCGAGCTGGCGTTGAGCTTGCCGCGGACGACGGAAGGCATCGTGCGCGACAGCGTGCGGTTCCGGATCGGCCAGATCGTCTACCTCGCGCTCTCGCCGGACGAGACGCTGATGGGGTTCGCGTTCCCGAAGGAGGAGCGCGCGATGCTGGTGGAGTCGGAGCCGGAGACGTTCCAACTGCCGCGGACGTCGGACCTGCGGTTCAACTGGGTCGTGGCCCGGCTCGATCGGCTCGACGAAGGCCGCATGCGCGAGCTCGTGATCGACGCCTGGCGCATGTGCGTCCCGAAGAAAGTCTCGGCACTGATCGATGAGTCCGGCGCGCAGCGGACGTCGTACGGTGAGAGGCGACCGACACGAGGGGTGAGGCCATGAGCGGCGTACGGGTTCTGGTGGGCACGCGCAAGGGCGCGTTCGTGCTGAGTTCCGACGGCAAGCGCAAGGACTGGACCGTCGACGGCCCACACTTCCCCGGCTGGGAGATGTACCACCTCAAGGGCTCGCCGGCCGACCCCGACCGGATCTACGCGTCGCAGTCCACCGGCTGGCACGGCCAGGTGATCCAGCGCTCCGACGACGGCGGCAAGTCCTGGAACCCGGTCGGCAACGAGTTCGCCTACGACGGCGTGACCGGCACCCACCAGTGGTACGACGGAACGCCGCACCCGTGGGAATTCGCGCGAGTCTGGCACCTCGAGCCGTCGCACACCGATCCCGACGTCGTCCTCGCCGGTGTCGAAGATGCCGCGCTGTTCCGGTCGAGCGACGGCGGCCAGAGCTGGCAGGAGCTGTCCGGCCTGCGCGGACACGGATCCGGGCCGCACTGGCAGCCTGGTGCGGGCGGGATGTGCCTGCACACGATCATCGTCGACCCCCGTGACGCCGAACGGATGTACGTCGCCATCTCCGCCGCCGGCGCGTTCCGGACCACCGACGGCGGCAAGACGTGGCAGCCGATCAACCGCGGCTTGAAGTCGCAGGGCATCCCGGATGCCGAAGCCGAAGTCGGGCACTGCGTGCACCGGATCGCGATGCATCCGCAACGTCCCGAAGTGCTGTTCATGCAGAAGCACTGGGACGTGATGCGCAGCGACGACGGCGGCGATTCCTGGCACGAGGTCAGCGGCAACCTGCCGACCGACTTCGGCTTCCCGATCGACGTGCACGCGCACGAGCCGGACACGATCTACGTCGTCCCGATCACCAGCGACATGCACCACTTCCCGCCGGAGGGCAAGCTTCGCGTCTACCGCAGCCGCACCGGCGGCAACGAATGGGAAGCCTTGACCGAAGGGCTGCCGCAAAAAGACTGCTACGTCAACGTTTTGCGCGACGCGATGTCGATCGACTCACTCGACGAGTGCGGCGTGTACTTCGGTACGACAGGCGGCCAGGTCTACGCGTCGGGCGACGCCGGCAACACCTGGAACGCCATCGTTCGCGACCTGCCCGCCGTCCTGTCGGTGGAGGTGCAGACGCTGCCGTGACGACTGTCCGCGTCGTGTTGCCCGGCCACCTGCGCACGCTCGCGAAAATCAGCGGCGAGGTGACGGTCGACGTCGGCGATCCGGTGACGCTCGCGTCGGTCCTCGACGCGGTCGAGTCGTCGTACCCGATGTTGCGCGGGACGATTCGCGCGCACGGCGGTGGTCCGCGACGTGACTTCGTCCGGTTCTTCGCCTGCAACGCCGACTTGTCGCACGAGCCGATCGACGCGCCGTTGCCGGCCGCGGTCGTCGACGGATCGGAGCCGTTGCTCGTCGTCGGCGCGATGGCCGGCGGCTGATCGCGCTCAGAGCCGCCCGAACAACCGCAGGACTCCGACGTCGGTACGGCACAACACATCGGCGTCGACGAGTCGTCGCGCCGGCGTGATCGCGACGTACTGCACCATCGTCGCGGTCGCGCCGCCGAGACCGACCGCGCACGCGTGCCGCAACGACGGGACCTCGGACCCGGTGATGGCCAGCCAGACCGGCACCCGCACCGAGGCGTTGCCGGTGATCTGCCGCCACATCGGAACCGACGAGTAGATGCCACCGACCAGGCCGTGCGCGCGTAGCCGCCGTAACGCGCCGTTGATGACCGCGAGGTTCGTGGCCGGATCGCGCCACGCGTTGAGCACCTCGACGTCGAGCCAGACGACCGGGACCCGCGCGCCGGTACGCGCGATCCGCGCGAGGCCGTCGTCGACCACGTTCGCGCCGTACGCCGCCGGGCTGGAGCCGGACGGCGGCGCGGAAAGATTCAAGTAGAAGGCGACCGGGAGGCGACCGCCGCGCGACGCGCTGAGTTCGTCGCGCAGGCAGGGGTTGTCGGTCATCGGCCGGCCGCCGTTGATGCCGACGATCGCGAAGCCGTCCGCCACCGCAGGTAGCGGCTGCCCGCATTGCGGCCACGAGACATCGATGCCCCAGCCGGCGGTCAGCGACGTCGGGAAGGTCACGACCGGTCGCGGCGGGGACGCCACGGTCTTTGCGGAAGTCTTCGCCGGCGGTGCGACCGCGGCGGTGCTCGGTACGGGAGCCGGTGCCGGTTTCGTGCCATCGCCCGCAACGACGCCGACGCCGGCGGCGATCACCGCAGTCAGCAGCGCGGCAAGGACGCGATCGGGACGAGCCATGACATGTCCATTGTTGTCCCTGGCTGCACTCGCGTCCGGCTCGGATCAGCCCGCCTTCTCGGCCGCCGAACGCGTCTCGAGCGACGACAACACCTTGCGCAGCAACTGGTTCAGGCTGGTGAGCTCGCGCGCGGACAGTGCGCTGAGCACGTCGATCTCCTTCGCGGCCTGCTCGACGACCGCGGCGTCGATCTGGCGGCGGCCTTCGTCGGTCAGCTCGATCATGACGCCGCGGCGGTCGCGCGGATCCGGCACCCGCCGGACCAGCCCGGCCGTTTCGAGCCGGTCGAGCCGGTTGGTCATCGCGCCGGAAGACAGCATCAACGCACGGCTCAGATCGCCGGCGCTCAGCCGGTTGTCCGCGGCGCGGGTGGCGAGGCGCAGCAGCAGCCGGTACTCACCCTGGTTGAGCCCATGGCCGGCCAGCGTCTCCTCGAACTCGCGGTTGACGTGCTTGTTGATCGAGGACAGCCGGCTGATCGCGCCCTCGACCTCGGGATGGATCTCGGCATAGCGCGAGGTGATGTCACCGATGCAGAAGTCGACCGAATCCGAGCTCATGCCACTTACGGTATCGCTCCATGTCAAGCGTCTCTCTCTAAAGTCTCTTGACATCAAGAAATCCGTGTGCGAGTATTTCGATATCAAGAGAAATGGGGAGGCACATCATGTACGACGCCCTGGCCCGCGAGCACATGCAGATGGAGCAGGACCTGCTTCGCCGGCGTCTGGAAGCGGCCGCGCGGTTCCCGCGCAGCGCCGACCTCGGCGCGACCGGCACCGCGTCGGCTCACCGCCGGCGCCTGTGGTCGCGGACGCGCCGGCACGCCGCCGTCGGCTGCTAGTCGCAACCGGCTAGTCGCGGCGCTCGATCGCGAACGTGAAGCAGCCGAAGACGACCGCGCGGGCATGGATGACCGCGACGTCCGGGTCGGCGAACAGCTCTTCGATCACCGGCCCGGGATCGTCGTCGGGTTCGAGCCGGCGCCCGCCGACGATCCGGCCGGTCGCGCCGTACGCGCGCAACACCCGCGGCGTCCCGCGCAGATCGTCCGGAAACCGGTCGTGCCGCGGCCCCGAGCAGGGTTGCGGATGGAGAAAGACCGGCCCGACCTCGTCGTACGGCCCGGGATCGACACCGCACGCGCCGGCCCATCGCCGCAGCGGCGCATACGACGCGAGCAACAACTCCTCGCCGGGCGTGCTGGCGCGCAAGCAGCAGCGCAACGGGCTGCCGCCGGCGTCATCGACCACGCGAGTCGGCGGGTTGCCGGCGTCGTCGCGAAACCGCAACTCCGCAAGGACGTCGGCGGCGATCGGGGTTACTGCATAGACAGCGGTTTTCGTTGGCATCGTTGAACTCTCCCCCGACCTACCCGACGACGCTGGCGGGTTTCGGACGCGGCGATCAGTGCGCCCGCTGGTCGCGAAGTTGACGGGCGAGCAACTCACGCAACACCGGCAGCGCGCGCCGATCCTTGTCGCGTCCGGCGGCCTCCTTGCTCCGAACGATGTCGGCGAGCGAGGCAAGTTCGATGGTCGCGCCATCGAGATTCGCCGGCCGCGATCCGCGATGAAGATCGGTATAGCCCTGAGTTCCGGAGGGTTCGACGGTGATGTCGAGGTCTCCGTACTCTGTCGTCAGGTTCCACACTCCAACCGCGGCAAGCGAATCGGCGTCGTGCGAAAACGGCAGCGGTTCGACGCCCTCCGCTCGTACCTTTGCGCCCAACGCCTTGAGCGCGGCCGAGAGTCGCGCGTAGTTCTCCGCAGTGGCCGCGGGAACGATGTCGACATCGGTCGTCAGGAGAGACGAGCCGTAGAGGTAGGCCGCGAACCCACCGATGTAGACGCAGGCAACGCCATGCCGCGCGAGCACCTCGGCGATCTTCTCGGGGACGAAGTCAGGCAAGCGCTGTCTCCCGCAGATGTGCGAGCCGGTTGACGGACGTGGCCAGATGACGCGTGCGTTCGGCCGCGGTCATTCGCAGCAACGCTTCGGCTTGGACGATGTCGGAGTCGTCGTACGGGGCCAGTTCGACGATGAGCTGGAATCCGCACAGGCGCATCAGGCGCTCGACCTGCTCGAACGACGGGCTCGTGCGACCGGACTCCAGCCGCGCGATCGCGGACTGGGTGGTGCCGGCCCGCTCGGCGAGTTGCGCCTGGGTCATGCCGGCGCGCTTGCGCGCCTCCCGCACGAGCTCGCCGCCGATCACTCCGTGAGTATAGCACCACCGCTATATAGCGTGGCAGCTATGCCGCTCAGCCTACGCTGACGGGCTCGTCTCCGGTGAGGTCGACGGACTGGGCCGGCACCGTCGCCGCCGCCTTGCGGGCGAGCGCGCTCGGCCACCAGATCTTGTCGCCGATGTCGAGATTCAGCGCCGTCACGAGGACCGACCGGACGACGAGCGTGTCGAGCAACACGCCCAGCGCGACCGTGAAGCCCATCTCGGTGAAGGCCGTGATCGGCAACGTCGCCAGCACCGCGAAGGTGCCGGCGAGCACGACGCCGGCCGACGTGATCACGCCGCCGGTAGCGGCGAGACCGGTCAGCGCGCCGAGCCGCGTCCCGCCCTTGAGCGCCTCCTCGCGGACCCGCGTCATCAAGAAGATGTTGTAGTCGATGCCGAGCGCGACCAGGAACACGAACACGAACAGCGGGAATGCCGTGTCCGAGCCGTGGAAGCCGAACACGTGCTTGAACAGCACCGCGCTGATACCGAGCGCAGCCGCGAACGACAGCACGACGGTCGCGATCAGCACGACCGGCGCGACCAGCGCGCGCAACAGCAGCGCGAGGACGACGAACACGACGAGCAACACGATCGGAATGATCAGCTTCCGATCGTGTTTGGTCGCCCGGATGACATCGAGGTTCGTGGCGGTGAATCCGCCTACCTTCGCGTCCGCGCCCTGCAACGCATGGAACGTCGCCCTGACCCGGTCAACCGTGCGATACCCGGCATCGCTGTCCGGCGGCGCGGTCATCGTGCCTTCGAAGAACGCCTTGCCGTTGCGCTCGACGGGATCGCTCACCGACGCGATGCCCGCGGTGGTCTCGAATACGTGCTTCACCAGCGCCGACTGCGATGCGTTCGCGATGACGACGACAGGTGTGCCACTGCCGGCCGGGAAGTGCTTCGCCAGCACCGTCTCGCCCACGACCGAGTCGGGGTGCCCGCGGAACGACGCCTTGTTGGTCAGGCCGCTCGCGTCGAGATCGATCGTGCCGATGGCCATGACGACGAGCGCAGCCGCCGTACCGATCCAGACCGTGCGCGGCCGGGTCGCGATCCGGCGGCCGGTGCGCGCCCACATGCCGGTCGACATGGGCTCGGCCGAACCGAACGTCGGCCGCTTCGGCCAGAACAGCCAGCGGCCACAGATCACCAGCAGCGCCGGCAGCAACGAGAGCATCGCGGCGAGCGCGAAGCCCACACCGATCGCAAGCACCGGCCCGAGACCCTTCGTCGAGTTCATCTCGGCGAGATAGAGGCACAGCATGCCGAGCGCGACCGTGCTTGCGCTGGCCACGATGGCCGGCCCGGAACGGCGCAGCGCGAGCGCCATCGCCTCGTGCCGGTCTTCGTGCCGCCGCAGCTCCTCGCGATAACGCGCGACGAGCAACAGCGCGTAGTCGGTGCCGGCGCCCAACACCAGGACAGTCACGATGCCGGCGCTTTGCGCGTTGACGGTCAGACCGCCCTTCGCGAGCAAGTAGATGAAACCTTGCGCAGACACGAGCGCGATGCCGGCGGACACCACCGGCAGCAACCACAGGATCGGACTGCGATACGTCACCAGCAACGTGAGGATCACGACCCCGAGCGCGGCGTACAGCAAGGTGCCGTCGATGCCCTTGAACGCATCGGCGCTGTCGGCGGCGTAACCGGCCGGACCGGTGACGTGCAGCGACAGCCCGGGATCGCCGCCACCGATCGCGCGAATCTTCTTGACCAGCTTGGGCGCTTTGTTCCAGCCGTTGTGGCCGAGGTCGAGCGGGACGACGACCTGCGCGCCGGCGCCGTCCGTCGAGAACATCGGCCCGCTGACCGAGCCGTCGAGCGAGCCGACCGTCGAATACTTCTGCGCGTCGGCCGAGATCTTCGCCTTGTCGTCCGCGGTCAGTCCGTCGGGACGCTCGTACACCACGACCGCGGTGAACCGGTTCGGCGACTGGAACGCCTTCTGCTCGTCGATGACCTTCGTCGACTCGGCGTTGCCGGGCAGCCAGGACTTCGTGTCGTTCTGCTCGGCGCCGGTCAGCTTGCCGGCGAGCGATCCGAGCGCGACGATCAGCAACAACCAGAAGACGAGGACGGCCCACTTCGACCGGCGGCCGACGATGATGCGCGTAGCGGCGTTGCTCACTGCTGATCTCCCCTGCGGGTCATGTCGTTGACGTTTTCATCCTGTAGACGACCGCAAGCGGGTTGTTTCATCGGTCGTCACACCGATCCCCCCTCGGATCCGCCCAGCCAGGCTACGACCGCCGGGTGACATTTCCGGCCCCGCAGGGAAGATTGACGCTCGTGACCTTCGACACGTCCCGCTTCGGCCTGCCCACCACGATCACCGCTTGCCTGTTCGACCTGGACGGCGTGCTCACGCAGACGGCGACCCTGCACGCAGCCGCGTGGAAACAGATGTTCGACGAGTTCCTGACGGCGTACGCGAAGCAGACGGACACCGCGTTCGTGCCGTTCGATCCGCATCGCGACTACGACGAGTACGTCGACGGCAAGCCGCGGCTCGACGGCACCCGTGACTTCCTCGCGTCGAGGCACATCGAATTGCCCGAAGGCGACGAGTCCGACGAGCCCGGCACGGCCACGATCTACGGCCTGTCAAACCGCAAGAACGACCTCGTCCTCGAACGCATCCGCACCGACGGCGTGCAGACCTATCCAGGTTCGGTCGACTACGTCCGGAAGGTCCGCGACGCCGGGCTGAAGACGGCGGTCGTGTCCTCGAGCGCGAACACCGTCGACGTGCTCGAGACGACCGGGATGACCGACTGCTTCGACGCGCGCATCGACGGCGTCGTCGCGAAAGAACGTCATCTCAAGGGCAAGCCGGCCCCGGACACGTTCCTCGCCGGCGCGAAGGCGGTCGGTGCGGATCCGGCGCAGGCGGCGGTCTTCGAAGACGCGCTCGCGGGCGTCGCCGCGGGCCGCGCCGGACACTTCGGCCTCGTCGTCGGCGTCGACCGGGTCGGCCAGGCAGACGAGTTGCGCCGTCACGGTGCCGACGTCGTCGTCGACGACCTCTCCGAGTTGCTGCGGTGATCCTCCAGAACGCCTTCCCGGTCGAGGCGTGGCAACTGCGTGAGACCTTTCTCGACGTCGACATGCTCGCGCAGAGCGAGTCGCTGTTCGCGCTGTCCAACGGCCACATCGGCATGCGCGGCAACCTCGACGAGGGCGAGCCGCACGGCCTGCCCGGCACGTATCTCAACAACTTCTATGAACTGCGCCCGCTCCCATACGCCGAGGCCGGCTACGGCTATCCCGAGTCCGGCCAGACGCTCATCAACGTCACCAACGGCAAGCTCATCCGGCTGCTCGCCGACGACGAACCGTTCGACGTCCGTTACGGCGAGCTGCGCAGCCACGAACGCGTCCTCGACCTGCGTGCCGGCACGTTGCATCGCGAGGTCGAATGGCTCACGCCCACCGGACGGTGCGTGCGGATCCGCTCGACCCGATTGGTGTCGCTGACCCAACGTGCGGTCGCCGCCATCCGCTACCAGGTCGAAGTGCGCGACGACCAACCGCTTCGCGTCGTTCTGCAGTCGGAGCTGGTGGCGAACGAGCAACTGCCCGGGGCGTCCGACGATCCTCGGGTCGCCGCGTCGCTGCAGCAGGCACTGCAGCCCGAGCACCAGGCGCGAAACGACCTGTGGGCCGTGCTCGTGCATTCGACGAAGTCGAGCAAGCTACGGATCGCCGCGGCGATGGATCACCGCTACGTCACGACCAGCGATTGCTCGACCAACAACGAGGTCTACGAAGACCTCGCTCGCGCGACGTTCACGACGGTCCTCGAACCCGGCCAGACGTTGGAGCTCACGAAGTACCTCGCGTACGGCTGGTCCGCGGTGCGTTCGGTTCCGGCGATCCGGGACCAGGTCGCGGCCGCACTCACCGGTGCCCGGCACGCCGGCTGGGACGGGCTGCTCGCCGAGCAGCGGGCGTTCCTCGACGAGTTCTGGGCGGGTGCCGATGTCGAGGTCGACGGCGACGCCGAACTCCAGCAAGCCGTACGGTTCGCGCTCTTCCATGTCATGCAGTCCGGTGCACGGGCGGAACGACGGCCGATACCGGCAAAGGGCCTGACCGGCGACGGCTACGACGGCCACTGCTTCTGGGACACCGAGACGTTCGTGTTGCCGGTGCTCACGTACACGATGCCGCACGCGGTCGCGGACGTGCTGCGCTGGCGATGCACGACCGGCGACCAAGCCCGCGAGCGAGCGGCGCAACTCGGGCTCGGCGGCGGCACGTTCCCGTGGCGCACGATCCACGGCGAGGAGTGCTCGGCGTACTGGCCGGCCGGCACCGCCGCGTTCCACGTCAACGCCGACATCGCCGATGCCGCGGTTCGTTACGTCAACGCGACCGGCGACACCGACTTCGAACGCACCACCGGACTGCGACTGCTCGTCGACACCGCCCGGTTGTGGCGCAGCCTCGGCGCGCATGACCGCGACGGGCGCTTCCGGATCGACGGCGTGACCGGACCCGACGAGTACACCGCCGTCGTCGACAACAACGTCTACACGAATCTCATGGCGCAACGAAATCTCGTCGCCGCCGCGACGGTCGCCGAACGCTACGGCGACGAGGCACGCGAACTCGACGTCGACCGCGAGGAGATGGCGTCGTGGCGGGACGCGGCGGACAACATGGTCGTCCCGTACGACGACCATCTGCGCGTTCATCCGCAAGCCGAGGGCTTCACCGAACATGCGATGTGGGACTTCGAGCACACGCCGCCGCAAAACTATCCGCTGCTGCTGCACTACCCGTACTTCGACCTCTACCGCAAGCAGGTCGTCAAGCAAGCGGACCTCGTGCTGGCGATGCACCTGCGCGGCGACGCGTTCAGCGACGCGCAGAAGCGACGCAACTTCGACTATTACGAAGCCATCACCGTCCGCGACTCGTCGCTGTCGGCCTGCACCCAAGCGGTGATCGCCGCCGAGGTCGGCCATCTTGATCTCGCCCTCGACTACACCGCCGAGGCCGCGCTCGTCGACCTGCGCGACCTGAACCACAACACCCGCGACGGCCTGCACATGGCGTCGCTGGCCGGAACCTGGCTCGCTCTCGTCGCCGGGTTCGGCGGGATGCGCGACCACGACGGCCGGCTCACCTTCGCGCCGCGATTGCCCGGCGGGATCACCAGGCTGCGGTTCAACCTGCAGTACCGCGGCGCGCGGGTTGCGGTCGAGATCCACCCGGATGCGGCGACGTACTCGATGCACGGCGGTGCCCGGGCATTGACGTTCGCCCACCACGGCAAGTCGGTCGAGCTCGCCGACGGGCGCGAGCTGACGCTGCCGATCCCGTCGCCCGCGCCGCAACCCCGGCCCCGGCAACCGCAGGGCCGCGAGCCGACCCGGCGGCATACCCGATGACCCGCGCGCTATTGGTCGTCGACGTGCAGAACGACTTCTGCGAAGGCGGCAGCCTTGCCGTCGGCGGCGGTGCGTCCGTCGCCGCCGCCATCACGACGTTCGCCCGCGACCACCGCGACGACTACGCAGCAATCGTCGCGAGCCGCGACTGGCATCGAGCCGGCCACAGCAACGGCGGGCACTTCGACACCTGGCCGGTTCACTGTGTCGCCGGCACCGACGGCGCCGCCTACCACCCGTCGTTCGATCCGAGCGTTGCGACCGCGCACGTCGTGAAAGGAATGGGCGTGCCGGCGTACTCGATGTTCGACGGCGTTCTCGCCGACGGCAGCGGCCGGCGGCTGTCGCCGCACAAGACCGTCGCGCAGTTGCTCGCCGACCTCGAAGCCGACCGCGTCGACATCGTTGGCATTGCGACGGATTACTGCGTCCTGCGGACCGCGCTCGACGCCGCCGCGCAGGGTTTGGCGACGCGCGTCATCGTCGAGCTGACCGCCGCGGTCGCGCCGGACACCCGGGCGGCGGCGCTGGAACAGCTCGCCGCCGCGGGTGTCGAAGCGTTACCTGCGTGAGCCGCGCGCGACGGTGACGTGGGCGACCGCGAGCGTCGCGGCGGCCGCGGCCGACAACGCGATGAGGATCGCGCGCATGACGCCGCCGCCGGGGGTGGCGAGATCGTCGGACTGAGCCGCGTTCTGCGCGTACGACGGCGATGCCGACGTGCCTGCGCTGCCGGCGAGCACCGGGGTGCGGACCGCCGGCCCGGCCAACCCGGTCGGCAGGCTCGGCAACAAGTCGTACAGCGCTGGGCGGGCAGACAGCACCGGCAGCGCGAACGAGTCGTCCGCAGCGGGCAGGCCGACACGCGCCGGATGGCGCCCGAGCCCTAGCCGCGGAGTGGTGCCCGGCTCGCGATCCGGCGTGGTGGCCGGCGCCTTCGTCAGGCCACCGGTGGTCGTCACCTTGGTGACGACCCCGCGCACCGTGTGCTCGGCGAGCTTGACGATGTCACCGGGGGGCGGCGGCACCGAGTCGAGCGTCGTTGTCGACGTGCCGGTAGTCGAGGTGGCGGTCGTCGAGGTGACCGTCGTCGAGGGGTCCGGCAGGGCCGCCGCGGTCGCGACGCCGCCGCCGGTCAAGCACAAGATCAGAGTCCCGGCCGACACGGCCGCCGCTCGCGTTGTCGTCGTACGCACCGGTGAGCGCTCCCTTCGTCAGCCCCCACCGGACATAACGCCGAAAGCGACGCAACGTAACGGCTTGACTCACAATTGCGACCATCACCGCGATCGTGAGGATGGCGGCGACGAGCACGAGCGGCCGGTGGACTGCGAGCTGTGGAACGGCCCGGACCGGGAACGCGGACGCGGCGATGCCGGCACCGACCAACCCGAAGTAGGAGCCGATGGCGTTGCCCCGGTGCAACGCGACGTTGTGCGTGCGCGCGCCGTAGAGGGCCAGCGTCAGCGTGACGAAGGTGAACAGCGACAGCCCGTGGATCCAGCTGAAATGACCTGGCGTGAGGCGCTTGATCCCGAACGAGCTGAGCACGGTGAAGTACATCGCCGCGAACCACACCCGGCCGAGCCGGCGGTGGCGCCGATCCCCGCGCGGCCGGTGCGCGAGCAGCACCGCGCCGAGCATCAGCGCGAACGTGGCCGCGGCGGCGTGCATGGCGATGAGTGGCGTCACGACGGACCTCGAAACTTCTGTTGATAACGGTGTTATGAACTTCTGTAACGTTGTTATAGTTAGCTTCGTGCCCGCCGTCAAGAGCCATACCGCGGACCTGGCCGCCCGGTTGGTCGACGAGGCCGGCCGGCTGCTCGCCCGCGAGGGCGCCGCCGCCCTCACCTTGCGCCGCCTGGCGACCGCGAGCGGCACGTCGACGATGGCGGTCTACACCCTCTACGGCGACAAGCAGGGCCTGCTGCGCGCGATGTACGCGGCCGGCTTCGAGCGGCTCGGCGCGGCGCTGCGGGCGGCGGCCGACGCGCACGACGATCCGCTCGAGGCGTTGATCGCGCTCGGGCACGCCTACCGCGACACGGCGCTGGTCAACCCGCACCTCTACGACCTGATGTTCGGCGCGGCCGTGCCCGGCTTCGTCCCGGACGAGCACGCGAAGGCGGTCGCGGATGCGGCGTACCAACCGCTCGTCGACGCGGTCGCACGCTGCCTCGCCGCCGGTCAGTTCAGCGGTACGCCGGCGGAACGGATCGCGTTGTATCTGTGGTCGGTGTCGCACGGCATGGTGAGCCTCGAGCTCGCCGGCCACCTGCCGGCGGGCGATCCGGGTGCGGCGTACGTCGAGGCGATGGTCTACGCCGGGCTGCCGTTTATCGCTCGGGCCGGGTGAGAACCCGGACCGAACCATGCGGTAAGGTCCGCCGACCCAACCGAGGGGAAAGCGGATGCCGTCGCAATATCTGTTGCATATCGGGCAGCAGAAGAGCGGGACGACGTACCTGCAGACCGTGCTCGCCAGCTGCGGTGCGGAGCAGTTGCGCTCGCTCGGCGTGTGCTACCCGCTCGCTCCGATTGCCGACGCGCCGACGATCAATCAGCAGTACGCGGCGTTCGGACTTCTCGGGCCGGACGAGTTCGACTGGGTCACCGCGAGCCTGCACGAGCAGCAGCGCCCCGCCTGGGACACGATCGCGGCAGAAGCGCGCGAGTGGGACGGGCCGGTGCTGCTGTCGGCCGAGGCGCTGTCGGTGATCCGGACCGCCGGCATCCGCGCGTTGCACGACGCGCTCGGCCGCCCCGACGACGTCGCCGTCGTCGTGACCACGCGCGACCTCGGCTCGACCCTCGCGTCCTCGTGGCAGCAGCACATCCGCAACGGCCGGACCGCGACCTTCGAGCACTACCTCGACTGGATCGGCCGCAACCGGGCGCGGTTGGACACCGACCTCGAGGATGGCCCGGACATGGGCTTCTGGCGGTCCTACGCCGTCGGGCGCCTCGCGCGTCGATGGGCCGACGTCTTCGGCGCGGACAACGTGCGGATCGTCACCTCGCCGGGCCGGCCGATCCAGTTGCTGTGGGCGCGCTACTGCGAGGCGCTCGGCGTGCCCGGGCTGGCCGGCCTGCCCGACCCGGCCACGATCGACAACCCGGTGCACGTGTCGCTCACGGCGCCGGAGATCGCGGTGCTGCGCGAGGTCAACGACGAGTTCGGCCGCTACGAGCTGAGCGAATCGGCGGCGAGGCAACTGCGCACGTTGCTGACCAAGCACCTGCGCGAGCGACCCGAGCGCGGACCGCGGATCACCGTGCCGGAGAGCTACCGCGAGACGGTCGCGGCCTGGAGCCAGGAGGACCTCGCCGAGCTCGCCGGCGCCGGAGTCCGGATCTTCGGTCACGTCGAGGACATCCGGTACGACGCCGTGCCCGGCACGGTGACGGACACGACCGCCGACGCCACCGCGCGTGCGGCCGGCGTCGCGGTGGCCGCCATGATGCGGCGCACACCGCAGCCGCAACCGGCCCGGCCGTTCGGCGTGGTGCTGCGCGGTTACATGACGAAGTGGAAGCTGGACTTCAAGCGCTGGCTGCTCGCCCGCTGGCGTTCGCTGACGATCTTCGTCGCGATCCTGACGGTGGTCCGGCCGGCCCACGCATCGTCCGGCGGCGGCGACGGCTCGACTCAGCTCTCGATCGCCGACTCCGTCTTCGGCTCGGTCCACGACTCGGTCCAGTTCGTGCTCTCCGCCGGGTACGGCTGAGCGGTCACGCCGAGCGCGGTCTCGATCGCGTTGACGATCTGCGGGTCCTGCGGCGTCAGCTTGGTGCGGAACCGGCCGATGATCTCGCCGTCGCGCGAGATGAGGAACTTCTCGAAGTTCCATTTCACCGCGCCGCCCTTGCCGCCGGCGTCCTTGGCCTTGACCAACTCGCGGTAGAGCGGGTGCTGGCCGCGGCCGCGCACCTTCAGCTTCTCGAACAGCGGGAACGTCACGCCGTACGTCGTCGAGCAGAACGACTGGATCTGCTCGGCGTCACCCGGCTCCTGGAACAGGAACTGGTTGCACGGGAAGCCGAGGATCGTGAAGCCCTGGTCGGCGTAGGTCTCGTACAGGGCCTGCAGGCCTTCGTACTGCGGGGTGAACCCGCACTTCGACGCGACGTTGACGATGAGCAGCACCTGGCCGCGGTATTCGCCAAGGGTGGTCGGGCGGCCGTCAAGCGTCGTCAGCGCGACGTCATAAAGGGACATGTCAACCATCGTGCGGCCTCGGGGTACCCCACGGCAAGTGGGGTTGCACCGCCAACCGGGGATGAGGCGGGCGGTCAGACGGCGATGATCTTCGGCGTGCGGGGTGTCGGCAGCCGGCTCGACCACGGCGCGACGTCGGCGGCCGGCATCGGGCGGCTGTACCAGTAGCCCTGCGCGATGTCGCAGCCGATCTCGATCAGCCGGTCGCGGATCAGTTCGGTCTCGACGCCTTCGGCGACGATCGTCATGCCGAGCCGGTGGCCCAGCCCGATGACCGCGCAGACGATCGCGTCGTCCGCGGGGTCATCCACCATGTTGAGGACGAACGACTTGTCGATCTTCACCTCGTGCACGGGCAGCCGCTTGAGATAGGCGAGTGACGACTGGCCGACGCCGAGGTCGTCGATGGACAGCCGTACACCTGCGCGCCGGAGCCGCCACAGGATGTCGACGGTGTGCTCGACGTCTTCCATGATGGCGGTCTCGGTGATCTCGAGGGTGAGTCGCGACGCCGGCACGCGCGCGGATTCGAGTGCCGCGACCAGCCGGTTGGAGAACGTCGCGTCCCGCAGCATCCGGGCCGAGACGTTGACCGAGACGTTGACGTCGAGGCCGTCGTCCAGCCAGGCCCGGCATTGACGGAGTGCGGTCGCGACGACCCATTCGGTGAGCGGTGCGATCAGGCCGGTCTGCTCGGCGATCGCGATGAACTCGTCCGGCGGCACGAACCCGCGGGTCGGATGCGGCCAGCGGGCGAGTGCTTCGACGCTGAGTCGACGGCTGTGGTCGGCGAGGGAAATCTTCGGTTGGTAGTACAGCTGCAGATCGCCGGCGGTGATCGCGTCCCGCAGCTCGGCGACGAGACCGAGCCGGGACGGATCGTTGTGGTCGATCGAGTCGTCGTAGACGGTCACCATGCCGCGGCTCGCCTTGGACGCATACATCGCGACGTCGGCATGACGGACCAGGTCGTCGCACGTCGTACCGTGGCGCGGCGCGAGCGCGATGCCGATGCTCGCATCGACGCTGACGTCGATGCTGTTGACCTGCAACGGGTGCAGCAACACTTCGCGCGCGGCCTGCGCGGCGCGAACCGCCGCGGTCTCGTCGGCGTCGGTGAGCAGGACGGTGAACTCGTCGCCGCCGAGACGCGCGATGCACAGCGCTTGCGGGATCGCGTCGCGCAACCGGCTGCCGACATCGGTGAGCAGCTGATCGCCGGCGGCATGACCCAAGGTGTCGTTCACCTCTTTGAACCGGTCGAGGTCGAGCAACAGTACGGCGAGCGACCGGCCGTGACCGAGCATCGAGTCGGTGATGCGCTCGAACATCAGTCGGTTCGGCAACTGGGTCAGCGAGTCGTGGGTCGCCTGATGCTCGTTGTCCGCGACCTGCCGGCGCAGCTTGTCGGCGAGCCGGCCGTTCGTCAGCGTCTTGCTCGCGTGTTGCGCGAGTGCGTTGAGCAACTGCTGCTCGTCGTCGCCGAACGCGGGAACGAAACTGCTGCCGGTCACCCGCAGGTGGCCGAGGACGCGACCGTGCGCGGTCAGCTCGGCGGTGATGTCGCTGCCGGCGCGCGGCTCGGCGTCGGTGCCGTCGGCGACCTCGCCGTCCTGGCCGTCGTAGCGGATGTGACGCGGGCCGCCCTCGTCGGTGAGCAGTTCGAGTTCGGCGCTCGCGCCGTGCAGCACGTTGACCGCGCCGACGACGATCTCGTTCGCGATCGTGTCGGGATGCAGGTCATGGCCGAGCCGGCCGGCGACGTCGTTGAGCCGTTGCAAATTCCCGTGCCGCTTCTGCAGCAGCACATGCGATCGCTGGGCCAGCACGAGGTAGACCGCGACCACTGTGATCGCCCACACCGCCTCCCACTCGACGCGGACCGCGTTGTATGCGACCAACGCGAATGACGTCTGCGTCACGGCGGTGAGTACGTCGACGGCGAACGTCCGGCCGACCTCGCGGATCGAGCCCTTGGCGCCGGCGAGCCAGATCGCGGCGGTGACCGCGGCCGTCGAGACCGACGCGACGATGAGTACGGCGACGAGGGTCGCGGCCCACGTTCGCTGCGACTCGGGGTTGCCGTCGGCGATCGTCGCCCACGCGGTCATGCCCAGGGTCATGCCGAGCGCGAGCTGGGCGAGGTTCAACGCGAACTTCATCGGCGGTTGCCGCCGTACCAGCAGAAGAGCCAGCGCGCCACCGCCGAGCCGGGCGGCGAGCAGCGGGCCCGGGCTGAGCAACAGCAGCCCGACGACGGTCACTACCTCGGTGAACGAGAACGAGTGCGCATGCCGGCCGATGTTGATGTGGACGACGTATGCCTCGGTGACCGCGAAGGCGAGCGCGATGCCCAGCCACAGACCGAGGCCGCCGCGAGGATGCGACGGCCACGGGACTGACGGTCCGAAGAACCAGAGAGCGGCAGCGCTGCCAGCCAGGAAGACGACGAGCGACCAGATCCGCAGCGCGCGAGTTATCCCCACCACGCGCCGGACCAGGTATGACCGGACCAGGTATGGCCGGTCCAAGCGCTACCGGACCACGTGTGGCCGACCCACCCGGACCCGCTCCACGTGTGCCCGTCCCAGCTTTCGCCGGACCAGGTGTGGCCGGTCCACGCCGAACCCGACCAGGTGTGCCCGGACCACGTGTGCCCGGACCACGTGTGGCCGGAGAACGCATCGCCGGTCCAGGAGTCGCCGCACCAGCACCCGCCGGTCCACTCGTCGCCGTTCCACCAGCCGCCGTCCCAGGCGTCGCCGGCTGCGCTGGCGGGGGCCCACGTCGCGCCGTTCCAGGGCGAGCCGAAGATGTCCTGCTCGCCGGTCAGCAGCACGCCGTTGTCGCCGATGTGCACGTCGCCGCGAGCGCCCTCGAGCGTGCCGAGACCGCTGGACGCCGGCCAGGTCTGCGTGCTCGGTCCGACGAGCGCGAGGCTCGCGCCGAAGACGTTGAGCAGGCCCGCGCCACGCGCCTGCGCGCTCGCCTGCGGCAGCGCCGTGGCGGTGCTCATGAGTGCGGCCTTCACCTGATCCGGGGTCAGGTTAGGCCGGTCTTGGAGCAGCAGCGCGACCGCGCCGGAGACGACCGCGGTCGCCTGGGACGTGCCGCTGCCCTTGAAGAACCTGTTGTTGACGACGGCCGCCGGGTACTCGGTGTCGATGTAGCTGCCCGGGTCGCGCAACGAGACGATCGACTGGCCCGGAGCGACGAGGTCGACGTGGCGCGAGGACGAGCCGCGGGACGAGAACGCCGGGATCGAGTCGTCGTAGCTGCTCGCGGTGCCGTTCGGGTCGTCGGCGCCGACCGAGATGACGTACGGGTCGGTCGCCGGGTTGTCGAGAGACGGGATCGTCGTGCCGCTGTTGCCGCCCGCGACGACGACGACGATGCCGTTTTCCCATGCGTGCTCGACGGCCGCGGCGAGCGGATCGACCTGGTAGCGCTGCGCGCCGTCGGTGCCGTAGGAGAGGTTGATGACGCGGATGTTCATGCCGTTGTCGTTGCGGTGCTGAACGACCCAGTCGATGCCGGCGATGACCTGGCTGACATCGACGGCGCCGTCGGTCGCACCGACCTTGACGTTGAGCAGCGTTGCTCCGGGCGCGACGCCCTTGTAACCGCTCGCCGTGCCGTCGTTGCCGGCGATGATGCCGGCCATGTGCGTGCCGTGGCCGAAGCCATCGACGTTCGCGAGTTGTGAGGACGGGTTGTCGAGCGACAGGTCGGGGCCGTTGACGACGTTGCCGGACGTGAGGCCCTGGACCGGTACGACGCCGGTGTCGATGAGGGCGACGCCGACTCCCTTGCCCGTGTAGCCGAGGTCGGCCAAGGAGTTGGCGCCGATGGTCTGGTTGACGAGGCTCATCGGCGTCTGGGACGCGGAGTAGCCCCAGTCGGCACCGTTGAGCAGGCCGGTCGTCGTGTCGACCGCGGTGGTGACGACACCGACGACGGTGCCGGTGAGACCGCCGAGCAGGCCACCGAGCAGGCCGGCTTGGGCCGGTGTCGTGCCGGCCGTGGTCAGGACACCGCAGACGAGGGTCAGGGATGCTGCGCGGCGCAGCTTCTGGCCAGCGGTCGAACGCGTCGCCATGTGGGTTGGTCCCCCCCGAAGTGGCACGGGCGTAGTCCCGCCCGGTCCAACAACCATCGGGGGTTGTATCCGAACAATCCAGAGCGTTGGCTCAAATTGACTAGAAGGCACTACATGCGGTGACGTCACGTGTCTCTGAGTAACTAGATGTCCATCCGACCTTCACGCGAGCCATCGGTCCATTTGGAGCAAATTGCCGCTCCGTCCACCCCTGGCCCGCGCGTCGCTAGAGCACCCAGTTCGACGGCAAGATGAGGCTGTAGGTCGCTGCCACGTCGGCCAGGATCTTGCGGACTTCGCGATCGGTGACGTCGAGCGTGGTCGGCCGTTCGAACTGCACGTGGATGCGATCGTCGAACACCGCCCAGCACTCCTCGATATCGGAGAAACGAGTCTTGTAGCGGATCCCGACGACCGGCGACCCCAATTCGAAGACCTCACGGCTGACAGCCTGAGTGATCTTGCGAGCCGCGGCGCCGACCGCTCGCATGGTTCCTTCGTCGAGACGGACATCCGGCCCGAAGGCCGCGCGGACGTCAGGGGCGGCCAGGACAGTCTGGACGCGAGGGGTGTCGTGCATCGCGGCCAGCAGCTCGTCGTTCGTCACGTCGATGAATACGGCCGAATCGGACTCGATTTGACCGCGCCCGATTCGCTGCTCGGCCAGCCAGCGCTCCGGCACCTTTCCGGCCGGCTGTTCGGCGAGGATGTCGATGCCCTCGACGCCGGCCATCGCGGCTAGCGCTGCTTCCGCAGATCGGGTCGATCGAAAGTGGTCGAGCACTTCGAGTAACGCTCCGCGCAGCGAGGTCGCGAGGTATCGAACGCGGTAGTCGCCCTCGGGATCGTCGAACCGATCCCGGACGACGAAGGCGTCGCGCGGCCGGAGCTGGGTGGGGCTGCGATGGATTCGGACGGCACCGTTCGCCGGGAACCGGGTTGCGGCGAAGGACCATTGGAACGAACCGGACACAAGGACATCACAGCACAGGCAACATCCGAACCAGACGGACTCCTTGCTGCGCTCAAGCCCGTGGAAAGTCGGCTACCCCTCCAGGAAGGCGCGAAGCGCCTCGAGAGCGCTCTTCTCATCGCCGGCCGCGATGGCGAAGACTGGAGCCTCGTCACCCAGATAAGGACTCGAAGACCGCAGAAACGCCCGGGCCGTCTCCTCGTCGTAGATCGATGCCACGGTTTTTGCCACCCGGTAGAGCAGGCGAAGCCGGACCTCGTTCTCTTCGCGAATCTCGCGCCCCTCTTGCCAGGCGCGGACGGGACGGGCATCGCGCAGCCCGACGCCCAGGGCGGTGACCTTCTGGCCCAAGGTTTCCAGCAGGTACCCCGCGATCTGGGGCACGCTCAGCGCGGTCGACTCCTTGTACGCGCGATGCTCAGCAGCGACGGAGTCGTCCATGCGGTTGACGTCCGCGCCGATATCGGCCCGATTCAGCATCACGTCTCCTGGCTTCGAAGGTGTGGACGAACGCAGGCTAGCAGGCTCGATGTCGAGCAACTGCCGTTTAGATGCGTCTCCATTGCGTCACCACTGACGTGTCCACTGTATCGGCTGCTCGCAGCCAGGTCTGAAGGCGCAACCCGGACAGCCCTTGAGCCCCACCACAGGGTGGCCATCGGGCTCCACGGCTCGACCGGGAGGCGCACGCGCCTCTGGGCGGCTGATGGTGGCTGCCGGACGTTTCAGCATCACTACCGCCTCCCTACTGCTGCTCAATTGCCTCTCTAGAACAAGCTAACTGTATGATTAATGCGTGTCAATAGTCGATAGGATGTCGGTTGGTTGCCCGGCGGTGACCGCTCCCGGCATGGCCGAGAACGACATGCGCGAACACCGTCGGTCGCGCCGGGCGAGGATGTACGCCGTGACCACGTTTTCGACCCTCACCTACAACGTGCGCGATGCGAAGGCGTACGTGACGCTGAACCGGCCGGAACGGCTAAACGCGATCGATGACACGATGCCGGGCGAGATCCGGTCCGCGGTCGAGTTGGCGAACGCCGACGATGCGGTGCGGGTGATCGTCGTACAGGGCGCCGGTCGCGCGTTCTGCGCCGGATACGACCTGAAGCAGTTCGCGGAGGGCGACGTCGGTGAACGGTGGCGCCAACCGTCGGCGGGTGCATGGGATCCAGTGCGGGACTACCGCGAGATGCGGCGCAACACCGACGACTTCTTTTCGTTGTGGCGATCGTTGAAGCCGACGATCGCGAAGGTGCACGGGCACGCGGTCGCCGGTGGCAGCGACATCGCGCTGTCGTGCGATCTGCTGGTGATCGCCGACGACGCGCGGATCGGCTACCCGCCGGCGCGAGTGTGGGGTTGCCCGACGACGGCGATGTGGGTGTACCGGCTCGGTGCGGAGCGGGCGAAGCGAATGTTGCTGACCGGCGACACGATCGACGGTGCGACGGCTGCGGCGTGGGGACTCGCGGTGTCGTCGGTGCCTTTGGATTCGTTGGACGCGGCGGTCGAGCAGTTGGCGGATCGGATCGCGGGTGTGCCGATCAATCAGCTCGTGATGCAGAAGCTGCTGATCAACCAGGCGTACGACAACATGGGGTTGCAGGGCACGCAGTTGCTGGCGACGCTGTTCGACGGGATCGCGCGGCACACGCCGGAAGGCAACTGGTTCAAGGCGCTGGCCGAGTCGGAGGGGTTCCACGCCGCGGTCGAGTGGCGAGATTCAGGCCGCCCGATCCCGGACGGTGGCTGACCACGGCTGATACAACGACGAGGTGGCGGACGCGACCGAGCAACTGCGGCTGGCTGCCTTCGCGCACCTCGACCGGCTCAAGCGGCTGCACCCCGACGGCGGCCTGCCATCCGCGGAGATCAATGCGTTCTCGTACGAGGGGAAGCCGGTTCGGCTGATCGTCCAGACCGGAATCTGGAAGCCGGCAGGAATGGATGCCGCGCTGTCGATCCGTACGACGTACACCGCGCCGAACGAACTACAGCCGTACGAAGACGACCTCGGGGACGACGGCTTCGTGAGATACAAGTACCGCGGCAACGATCCGCAACACTCCGACAACCGTTCGCTTCGAGAAGCCATGCGAAGGGGAACGCCACTTATCTACTTCATCGGGGTAGGCCGGGGTGTGTATGCGGCGCACTACCCCGTGTGGATCGAGGCCGAGGATCCGGCGCAACTTGAGTTCACTGTCTCGGTGGATCCGGCCCAGCGCGCAATGCCACGACCAGACATGACCTGGCCGGAACGCGAGTATGCCCGGCAACTCACGAAACGGCGGCTGCATCAACCGATCTTCCGCACGAGAGTGCTACGCGCGTACGACGACAGCTGTGCGATGTGCCGCCTCAGGCATGTGCGGCTGCTCGACGCCGCGCACATCCTGCCGGACGGGCACCCGCGTGGACTGCCGGCAGTCCCCAACGGTTTAGCGCTGTGCAAGATTCATCACGCCGCGTTCGACGAGAACATCCTCGGAGTGCGGCCGGACCTCGTCGTGGAAGTCCGACGCGACGTCCTGGACGAGATCGACGGTCCAATGCTTCTCCATGGTCTGCAAGAAATGCATGGGGTGCACGTCCAAGTCCCAAGAGTCGTGCAAGCGCGTCCCGACAGGACGAGCTTGGAAGAGCGTTATGAGGAGTTCCGCGCGGCCGGATGAACGAGCTGGCCGTACGGGCGCGAGGACTAGAGAAATCGAACGGCTCCGACCTCAAGCCGTGTGGCGAGATCGGAGCCTTCGACTAGCGCGACCCGAACGCTGGTCGTGAGGCTGCTTGTTTCAGCGGCCGCATCCAGATGCGCGTCTTCGAAGTATACGGCTCAGCGAGCCAAACCAATAGCTTCATGCCGGATATCCCGCTAGTGCAGCATTAGTGACGACGTCATCACTCGCCAACTCCCACCCCGAGCCTGTGAAGGGCTCGAAGTCAACGGGTGCCGTTCCCGTGATCCTCGCCACGAGTCGAAGGTGCCCAGGAAGGTCAGGACCGTTCACACGCTCGACCGAAAGCCGGGACTGACTTGTTGATTGGACGGCATCCACGTACGGAAGAAGAAGGTCCGGCACCCATCCCAGCCTTGTCCCGCCGGTGTCAGCAATCACGACCGCTCGCGGATTGACGGGATTCTCTGGTTCGGGCTGCAATCGAAGCTCGTCGTTGACTCGAAGTTGTTCGAGTGCTCGCTCGCGCTGTTCCACAGCCCCGGCGATATGACGGACTCCCCTCACCAGGAACACATATGTGGTGTGTCCGTCTGGCGCGACTTTCGGCGCTTCCAAGACCTGGACGTGGTCTCCCTTGCGCTGTCCTCCGGCTCGGCCGAGGATGTCCAACTCGTCGGCGTCTGCTGGAAGCGCAAGCGAGCGAACGTAATCCTGGTATTCAGGTCGCTTCGGATCCATCACCCTCTGCGAGAAGAAGGGAAAGAGAACCAGCGATCTGTAGGTGCGATACAGAGTGGGGAAGCTCAGCAGTGGTCTAAATCCTGGTACTAAGCCCGCCGCACGCAGGTACGCGAACGAGTAGCCGAGTTCGTGACGTTCCAGCAATCCGATTGGCGAAATGGCCGGACGGCTCGGGTTACGCCATGCGACGGCGAACCGACGGGCGTGGCCGTCTGGTTTCGCGCTACTGACCATCAAGCACTCTCCGTCGGTTGATGATCATGAGTTCGACGATGAACCTAGCCGTAACGTCCGACAGTTCCGGAACCGGTTCCACAAGCGCTTCAAACACATCCCTCGAGAGATTGGCGACCGCGTCTAGCCAGAACTGCTTCGCTTCCGTCCTGCACATCGTCAAGGCCCGGTGTGCAAGCTGGACGAGAGTGGGCGGTTGGTGCGATAGATCGTGCTCGAACTTGTACGCCGTCCCGCGTCTCGCCCACTGCGCTACGTTCCCGAGGCTTAACCAGCGGGCTCGCTCCTCGTCCAGAAGATTGAATCCCAAGCTGCTTGCGTGATCATACGAACCGCACAGACAGTCCGTCCCCTTCGCTTCTGGGGGAGGGCGAAGCACCGCCCAGTTGTGGTCGTGCCTATCACGGTTCGCGATCAAGGCATCAAAGACGAGATAACCAGCAAGAACTTCAAACGCATCGAACGACGCCGGTAGGCCCTCTGCATTTGGAGGCACTGAGTAGCCATCGAGCGCACGGCGGATATTTGGCAACGAGTGTCCCGGACGGCCTTTGATTCTCGACTGGTAACCGTCAACAAGGCCGGCGAGCAACACGGCTCCCGGTTGCAGTTCCCAACCCGGAGGTCGGAGATCGAGCGACACACAACCCGCTCGTGGCCCGCGACGCGCGAGTTTGACACGGGCGCAGGGCAGACCCAGCGTGCTGCCCAACTCACTCGCGATCTTCTCGGACCAGTCCTCGCCTTGTTGACGCTCGGCGTGCAGCACCGCCGGTTTCCACAGCCAAGTGGAATCGGTCTCAGGGTCCAGTAGCCAGGGATGCTCACGCAACCCATCAGCCTCGAGCCCAAGCAACTCCCACGACGACACGTCGATGACGGGGTAACGGTCGCGGGCCATGATCAGGCAATCTAAGCGGAGATCGCTTCGGGTGATGCCCGCCGCGAGCGACCTCGCCACGAGCCATGCGGTTCACGCTTGGTTAGTTACCGAACCCGCCCCGTGCGACGTCGGGTTCCGAAATCAGGATCAACGATCTTGTCGGGGTAGCTCTCAAAAGCGAAACTGACCTAAGCGCGCCCGAAGGGACTCGAACCCCTAACCTTCTGATCCGTAGTCAGATGCTCTATCCGTTGAGCTACGGGCGCCTGGCCCGCCCAAACCGCCGACAAGCCTCGACCAGACTAGCGGAGCGTCAGCGGGCGAAGCTGACGTCCGCGACTCCCGCGCGGAACGCACCGTCCGACGGCGCGAGCCGGGTGAACCAGATCAGCCAGTAACGCGCCGCCGTCCCAGGCCGCAGCACCCACGTCGACGGCGCCGACTCGACCGAGCCGATCGTCTTCGCCGACAGCAGCGACGACTCGTCGTTGCCTGCATACACCGCGACCGTCGTACCCGACACCGCAAGCTGGATCGCCAACCGCTTGACGTCGACCGCCGTACCCAGATCGAGCACCAGCCCGCTGCCGGATCGCAAGCCACCGAACGACGAGGTCGCGTAGTGCTGGGTGTACCACGCCGTCGACGGGTCGCCGTCGATCGCGAGCGCCGCCTCCTCGGGGTGATCCGCCGACCCGCCGCCACCGGCGAACGGCGTCGCGGAGACGACGTGTACCGCCGCGAGGGCGGCCGGTTTGGCCGGTGCAGCCGCATGCGCGCGCGGCGTCGACGACCCACCGCCGATCTGCATCCAGGCGACCAGCCCGGCCGCAGCGAAACAGACCAGAGCCGCCGTCGCCGCGATGATCCACGGCGGGAACTCCGGCCGCCGGCGTTGCGACTCGGACTGCGACGCGGACGCCGACTCGGACGCCGACACGGACCCCGACCCCGGCTCCGGCACCGACGCCGATTCCGGCGGCAACGCGAGCACCGACGTCGACGGAGCCGGCGCCGCCTCGCCCGGCTCGGCGGGGTATGCGTCGTCCACCAGGCGTGCCGGCGCAGGAGAAGTAGCGCCACCCGACTCCCGACCGAGCATCCGGGTCGCCTGCGCCGCGATGGCCGCGCCATCGGTGGGCCGTCGCTCCGGGTCCTTGCCGAGCAGCGCGGTCACCAACTCGCTCAGCGCCGGCGGCACCGACGGCGGCACCGGGGGCGGTGGCTGGTCGCGATGCGCGATCAATACCGCCATCGCCTCGCCCTCGAACGGCCGGTTGCCGGTCAGGCATTCGTAGGCCACGACGCCGAGCGCGTAGAAGTCGCTCGCCGGCGTGGCCGTCTCACCGGCCACCTGCTCGGGCGAGAGGTAGTGCGGCGTGCCGAGCATGACGCCGGTCGACGTCACCGAGGACGAACCGGCTGCGCGGGCGATGCCGAAGTCGGTCACCTTGACCGTGCCGTCGGGGCACAGCAGGAGATTCGCCGGCTTGATGTCGCGGTGCACGACCCCGGCGGCATGCGCGGCGGCCAGCGCGGACGCGGCCTGGCCGACGATGCTCCACACCCGGTCGGCCGGCAGCGGCGCCTCGCGCGCGATCAGCCTGGACAGTGGCTCGCCGCGGATGAGCTCCATGACCAGCCACGGCGGCGTCCCGGGCGCGTCGTCGCCCTCGTTGAAGTCGAACACTTGCGCGACGTTCGGGTGCACGAGCAGCGCCGCGTGCTGCGCCTCGGCCCGGAACCGCCCGCGGAACGTGTCGTCCCCGGCGTACTCGTCCCGCAGGATCTTGATCGCCACCGCACGGCCGAGCACGGAGTCGTCAGCGCACCAGACCTCGCCCATCCCACCGACGGCGAGCCGCTCGACCAGCGCGTAACGATCGCCGAGCAGGGTCGACGGAGCGAGGGTCACCCCCGTCACTTACCCACGCCATCGCCCGGATTACTCCTACCGGCGGGAGACCACCGGGCCGGGCTCGGGCACCGCGCGCGGCTGCGGGACCACGACGTCGGCGACCGGACGGACGCTGGTACGACGATCCCGCGCCCGCAGGTCCTCGTACATCTCCGCCGCCGCCTCCGACAGGACGCCCATCTCCGCCAGCGCGTGCAGCCGACGCAGGACAGAGTCCTCCTCGGCGGTGAGTCTGTTGCTCATGTCATCAGCATCGCGGCAATCCCGCTACGGGCGTTGCTCCGACCGTCCTAGTCATCGGGTCATTTCGGCGCTAGTCACCGGATTAGGCCATCCGGGGGAACCAAAGTTGCGGCGCGCGGCGGTCGACCCGGCCGGGTCGTCGGTCAATTCTGAATCTTGTGATCGACGTCATCCCTGTCGCCGCCGGCGTGTGGCTCGCCCGCTGCGAGTGCGGAGCCACCGAACGGTTCGCCGACGCCGAAGCCGGCTGGGAGTGGGTCCTCGGGCACCCGTGCCCGGAGGAACCGAACGACGGCGTCATCGACCTGACCGAGCGCAACGGCTGCCATCACTGACGTCAGCGGAAGTCGCGCGACCTCATGGCGTGCAGTAGCGGCAGCGCCTCGATCCGGTCGGCGATGACGTTGACGACACCTTCGACGTTCTCGACCTTGCCGCGGATCAGCAACCCGGCGCTCCCCCGCGCGACCCGGCGATAGCGCTGCCAGACCCCGCGCGAGCAGATCACGTTGATGTGACCGGTCTCGTCCTCGAGGTTGACGAACGTCGTACCGCCCGCGGTCGACGGCCGCTGCCGATGGATGACCGCGCCGCCGACCAGAACGCGCTGCCCGCTCGGCACGTTGCGCAACTCCGCCGCCGGCACGACGCCGCGCTCGGTCAGCTCGGCGCGCGAGTACTGAAGGACGTCGCTGTCCGGCGACAAGCCGAGCGCCCACAGGTCGGCCACCGTCCGCTCGGGCGCAGTCATCGCCGGCAACTCGGGTGCATCGACACCGATACCGGTCCCGTCGAGTTGTGCTTCCGACACCGGCGCGACCGCACCCGCACTCCACAATGCGCCGCGCCGGTCGGCACCGAAGCAACCGAACGCATCCGCAGTCGCCAACGCCTCGGTCTGCGCGAGACTCAGCCCGGCCCGCCGGGCGACGTCCGCCATCGATGAGTACGGCGCGCCAGCAGCGATCCGTTCGGCGACGGCGTCACCGACCGACCGGACCGACGACAGGCCGAGCCGGACCGAGCCGTCGGCCTCGACATGACACGTCGCGCGAGATGCGTTGACATCCGGACCGTGTACGACGACGCCGTGCCGGCGGGCGTCCGCGACGAGCGAGGCCGGTGAGTAGAAGCCCATCGGCTGCGCGTTCAGCAGACCGGCCAGAAACGCCGCAGGGTAATAGAGCTTGAGCCACGCACTCGCGTAGACGATGTAGGCGAAGCTCACCGCATGCGACTCGGGGAAGCCGTAGTTCGCGAACGCGAGGAGCTTGGCGTAGATCTGCTCGGCGATGTCGTTCGAAATGCCCTTGGCGGCCATGCCGTCGCACAGCCGGTCGTGCATCTTCTCCATCCGCGCGCGCGATCGCTTCGAGCCCATCGCCACCCGCAGTTCGTCGGCCTCGGCCGGCGAGAAGCCGGCGACATCGATCGCGATCTGCATGAGTTGTTCCTGGAACAGCGGAACGCCGAGCGTTTTGGACAACGCCGGTCGCAGCAGCTCGTGCAGGTACGTCTCTTCTTCGAGACCGTGCCGTCGGCGGATATACGGATGCACCGAGCCGCCTTGGATCGGCCCCGGCCGGATGATCGCGATCTCGATGACGAGGTCGGAGAACGTGCGCGGCCGTAGCCGCGGCAGCGTCGCCATCTGCGCGCGCGACTCGACCTGGAACACGCCGACCGAGTCGGCCGCGCAGAGCATGTCGTAGACCGCCGAGTCCTCCTGCGGCAACTCCCACAGCTCCAGCCGCTTGCCGGTGCTGTCCTCGATCAGGTCGAGCGTCTCGTGCAGCGCGGTGAGCATGCCGAGCCCGAGCAGGTCGAACTTCACCAACCCGGCCGCCGCGCAGTCGTCCTTGTCCCACTGCAAGACGCTGCGGTCGGCCATCCGCGCCCACTCGACCGGGCATACCTCGATCACCGGCCGGTCGCAGATCACCATGCCACCGGAGTGGATGCCGAGATGCCGCGGAAATCCTTGCAATTCGTCGGCCATCTCGACCAGCGTGGTCGGCACGTCCGGATCGGCGGACGACGAGGCCGGCCCCCAGCCGTCGACGTGTCTCGACCATGCGTCGAGTTGTCCGGCCGCGTAGCCCAGCGCGCGGCCGGTGTCGCGCAACGCCGACCGCGCGCGGTACGTGATGACGTTCGCGACCTGCGCCGCATGGTCGCGGCCGTACTTGTCGTAGACGTACTGGATGGCCTCTTCCCGACGGCCGCTTTCGATGTCGAGGTCGATGTCCGGCGGGCCGTCGCGGTACGGCGAGAGGAAGCGTTCGAACAACAACTTCAATCCGACCGAGTCGACGTTGGTGATGCCGAGCGCGTAACAGACCGCGCTGTTCGCCGCCGAGCCGCGACCCTGGCACAGGATGTCGTTGCGGACGCAGAACTGCACGATGTCGTGCACGATCAGGAAGTAGCCGGGGAACTCCAACTGCTCGATCAGCGCGAGTTCCTTCTCGATCTGCAGGTACGCCGCTTCGCTCTCCGGCCGGCGTACGCCGTAGCGGCGCGCCGCGCCGTCGTAGGTCAACTGACGCAACCAGCTCGCCTCGGTGTGCCCGTCGGGCACGGCGCAGTCGGGCAGCCGCGGTGCGATCAGGTCGAGGTCGAATGCACATTCGGCTCCGAGCTCGGCTGCGCGCGCGACGGCACCCGGCCAGCGGGCGAACCGCGCCGCCTGCTCGGCGCCACTACGCAGGTAAGCAGTCGGTGCCGCCGGCAGCCAGCCGTCGATCTCGTCGAGGTTGCGCCGGGCCCGGACCGCGGCGAGAGCGGTCGCGAGCCGGTGCCGTCGCGGGGTCGCGTAATGCACGTTGTTGGTCGCGACCGTGACGACGCCGTGCGTGTCGGCGAGAGAAGACAGCGCGTCGTTGCGTTCGGTGTCCCACGGCGTCGCGTGATCCCACAACTCCACCGCGACGTTGTCGCGACCGAACACGTCGACCAGCAGGCCGAGCCGCCCGGATGCAGAGTCCGGCAACGATGCAGGGATCAATCCTTTACGGCATCCGGTGAGCACCAGCCAATGCCCGCCGGCGACGCCGGCGAGATCGGCGAGGTCGTAGCTGGGCCGGCCTTTCTCGCCGCGACGTTGACCCATGCTGATCGTGCGCGCGAGCCGCGCGTAGCCGTCCGGATCACGAGCGAGGACGACGAGATGCGTCCCGTCGGGATCGGCCGGGCCTTGTCGCGGCGCCGGCAACGCAAGGTTGAGCTCGGCGCCGAAAATCGTCGGCAGGCCAACGGCTTTCGCCGCTTCGGCGAAGCGCACGACACCGTAGAAGCCGTCGTGGTCGGTGAGTGCGAGCGCTTCCAATCCGAGCCGGGCGGCTTGCTCGACCAGCTCGTCCGGATGCGAGGCGCCGTCGAGAAAACTGAAGTTGGAGTGGCAGTGCAGTTCGGCGTACGGCACCGCACCGGACCGGCGGCGCACTGCGGGTACGTCATTGGGCGGGACGTACGGCGGCCGCTTGTACGACCAGGCCGGGCTGTCGCCGCCGTCGGCGCCGGGTGGCCGTCGATCGGAGAGCAGTTGCTCGATCGTCGACCAGCTCATGTTCGGGCCGTGCGAGAAGCTCATCAGTCGTAGGTCCCTTCGACCCACCACCGGCCCTGCGCCGTCGCGACCAGCCGGGCCACCCCGTCCGCCGTGACGATCTGGAACCGGGCCAGCGAAACGTGCGCGGCCGGGTCCCACCAGCGTTCGTGCACCGGCCACGGACCGGCCCACGCCGTGATCGCCACCGGGCGAGTACCGCGCACCGAAAGCCGTTGCGGCGCAAGGGAAATCGCGCCACCCGAGTCGACCGACACCTCCGTGCCCGCGCCGTCGTCGACCCGGGCCGGCAGCACCGGATCGTGCACCACCGTCGGGTGCGGCGCCGGCAACCGGCCCGGCCACGGCGGGGTCGCGTCGTACGGCTCGGGCCGTGGCTCGCCCCACGGCACCAGCCGGGCCCACTCGGCCGGGCCGCGACCGCCGCAGAGCACGGCGAGGTTCACCGCGTCGAAGCCGAGCAGTCCTTGCAACCGGGCCAGCACCGTGGCCGCGCGCTCGTCCGCTTCGGCGCTGCCGGTCCCGTCGTCGAACAGCCGCAGCTGCTGCCCGGCGCCGCGATGGACCTCGTCGGGGACGAGCCGCAGCCGGCTGACACCGGTGCTCGGCCGGTCGGCCGCCGGGCCTTCGAGCCACCCGGCCACCTGCCAGCGCACCCGCTGTGCCATCGCGGTCGCGGTGAACGCGCCGTCGTAGCGCCACAACCGGCTGCGCTTCTCGCCGTTGTCGGTCTCGGCCTCGATGAGCACCCGGCCGCAGCCGAGCACGCGCGCGGCGAGTTCGGCGGCCAACTCGTCGGCGAGCCGTTTCGCCACGAACGCCAACTGCTCGACCGACTCGACCGGCGGATCGAGCACCTCCTCGGCGACGATCTCGCGCGCGGTCGACCGGGACAGGACGAGATGCTCGTCGAGGCCGCGGGCCAACCGGTGCGCGGCGATGCCTTCGGCGCCGAACCGCGACGCGACCTGGCGCGACGGCAGCGCCGCGACATCGCCGAGGGTGCGCAACCCGAGCCGTACGAACAGGTCCACGAGGGCCGGCCGGTCGAGCAGATCGACCGGCAACGGCGCGAGGAACGCGGCGGCTTTCCCCGGCGGTACGACGATCCCGCGCCGCGCAGCTTGGGCGGAGGCGAAGCGGCCATCGGCGATGCCGATCCGATGAGCGCCGCTTGTCGCTTCGATGACGGCGCGCATCAACGCCTCGTCGCCGCCGAAGTAACGTGCCGGTCCTTTGGTCGCGAGTGCGCACAACCCGGGCCGGGTCACCTCGACGGTCGGGCAGACGGCTTCCAGCGCCGCGACGACGGGCTCGAACGCGCGCGCCTCGCTCGCCTCGTCCCGGTCGACGACCAGCAGGTCGGGGCAACGTCGCTGCGCCTCGCGCCGGCGCAGCCCGCGCCGTACCCCCTCCGCCCGGGCCGCCCGCGAGCAGGCGAACACCTCCTCGCCGACGAGGACCGCGACCGGTGCGTCGACCGGCAGGTCGAGCGCGACGACCGGCCAGTCGGGGCACCACAGTGTCAATAGCCGCGGGGTCAGCAGTCGCGGCGTCAGGCGGGCAGCCATGCGCTCACCCGTCGTTCGCGCACGGCCGCGCCGCGACCGCTCGCGCTCACATCGATCCGGCGATGACGCAACCGGCCGTAGCCGCCGGACAGACCGCTCCACTCGCCGGCCTCGAGCCGGACGCGCAGGTCGACCTGCTCGGGCCAGGTGCCGTTGACGAGCAGGACGCCGCGGCGTTCCCGGTTGCGGGCGGCGAGCCTTCGTGCATCGCTCGCCTTCAGCCGCGCCGGCGGGCGGGCGAGCACGACACCGACCCCGTCGAGCAGGGTCGCGACCGCGACCGCCCACTGCTCGCCCGGTGCCGGTACGACGACGAACCGGGCCAGGTCGATGCCCGCGTCGGCCACCGCGGCGAGGCCCAGATCGGGGATGCCGGCCGCGGCGCACCATCCGCCCGCGGCGCTGGTCGCGGCGAGCAGGGCGAGCGCGATCGTCAGCGAGTCGACCGTGACGACGCTGCCGCGGGCCATGCCGCCGTACGGGAACAGGGCATCGAGCGGTGGCGCGACCGGCAGGACGGCGGGCTGCTGCGGCAGCGGCTGGGCGATGGTGGTCGCCAGCGCCAGAGCCATCCACCGAGATTAGAACATATGTTCGAACCGGGAAAGGCCGTTGTTCGGGCCGGCCTTTCTTACGCTCGGGTCCAGCCGATGGTCCCGGCGTAGCTGATGCTTCCGCCGTCGTCCAGGACATCGAGGCTGTAGGCGCCGGCGGGGAGCTTGACCCTGACCGTCGCACCGGTTGTCGTCGCGGCGACCCGGCCGGCGAAGTAACCGCCGTCGCCCGAGTCGATCAAGGCGCCCTTCCGGTCGTAAAGCCGCAGGCTCAGCCCGACGGCCGGGTCAGCCGTATGGACGTCGATCTGCAGATATCCGGACCGCACGTGCTTCGGCAGGCTCAGCGTCAGCGCGTACGCATCGCAACTCGGCCGGGTGCAGGTAGCCGTCGGCGTGCCGGCGACGTAGACCAACGGCTGGGAGCCCGACGCGCCGAGGAGGCTTCCCTCGATGGAGGCCGACTTGTGCCGGCCGGCGTCCAGGCGGATCGAAGAGCTGGCCATCGCCGGCAGGGCCAGCGCGCCGGCCACGATCACGATCGCGAGGCTCGTCAGTCTCCGGTGCGCCATTGGAGTCCTCTCCGCGTACTTTGTCCGAATATATATGACTGCTGCTAAGTATGAAAACGACGGGGAATGCCGTGCGTAACGCAGGTTGCGAGGCGGCGACGCCCGCCGGCGTCTTCGGGTGGGCGCCGCCGCACGCCGCGATCTAGCAGACCTTCTCCGAGGTGGGGACGGCTGCGCTCAGGACGACCAACTTGTCGCCCGGGGAGAGCGGGTTGTTCACGGTGAGGATGGTGAACGTCTGGTAGGTCTCGCAGACACCGGCCGGCTTGGTGACCGTGATGACCGCGGCCTCCTCGGTCGCGCCGGTGTCGATGGTGCTCAAGTCGAGGTTGGACAGAACCGTCATCCCGGCGGGAAGCGCGGAAACCACGTTGTCGCTGGGAGTCTCGGCGTAGGCGGTTCCGGCTGAGCCGAGGGCCGAGAGCATGACAGTGGCCGTGACGGCGGCCAGAGTCATCGGACGGAGCTTGGACATGGACGATCCCTCTCACTGTTTAGATCGCTGCGGGAATGCAGCCGCAGGAAGTACGGCGGAGATCGCCCTTCGTTACACCCTATTTTCCACAGTTTGCCAGATTTTTGACTGCCCGGCTCCCGGAGGCGCCGCGGCGAACGTACGTTCGAATCAAACCGTGAACTAGCACCGGGCAATCCGCACTAAAGCTGTGCAGGAGATACGCCCGTTTACCGCGAAATCCTCACTTCATGTCGCGGATGACCCTCGCCTTTGCCCTTGCCGGTTCCGTCAGCCTCGGCTGCGGCTTCGCCGTCGTCGGTGCCGACGCCGCCGCGAAAGCCGCGCCGGCCATGACGTTCTCGCACGAGGTCGTCGTCGACGAGCAGCGGGCCGGGTTCGAGCCGGACATCGCGATCGACAACGCCGGCCGGATGTACACGACGATCCCCAACGGGTCGTCCGAGGCGCACAGCTTCATCTGGCAGTCGCTCGACCACGGCAAGAGCTTCCAGATGATCCCCGGCCAGTTCGGGCTCGGCAAGCCGGCGACCTGCCCGCAGGGCGGCGGCGACACCGAGACGCAGATCGACAAGAAGGGCGACATCTTCTTCTCCGACCTGCAGAACCTCTCCAACCTGTCCAACTCGGTCAGCACCAACCAGGGCGCGACCTGGACCACCAACTGCCTGTCGGTGCCCAACTCGCCGGTCGACCGCATGTGGTACGCGATTCACGGCAACCTCGGCGACCCCGACTTCGCGATCTACGAAGAGTACGACGCAGCCGCGTCCGGCACCAACCCGAACGACCCGAACGCGCCGACCAACCAGCTCGTCGAGTCGGTCAGCCACGACGGCATCACGTTCACGCCGGTCTTCAACGGCAACCTCACCGACGGCAAGGTCGACGACAACTGCATCGGTGGCGGCCAGCTCAACTGCGTCACCGACAACGAAGGCATCTCCGGCAACCAGGTGCTCGCCAAGAACGGCGACCTGATGATCGCGCACACCACCGAGGACAGCAACCAGGTCGTCGTCAGCCGCGGCAAGCTGACGATGGAGCCAGGCGGTCAGGTCATCGCGCACTGGAAGCACATGGTCGTCAACGCCTCGCTCTGCCCGGACAAGGCGCCGAACCCGGGCACCTGCGGCGCCTCCAACTTCGCGACCATCGCCGAGGACAGCGCCGGCCACTTCTACGTCGCGTTCTCGTCGCAGAAGAACAACGCCTCCGGCAACCCGGTCGGCCCGTACCAGACCTACGTCGTCGCCTCGAAGGACGGCGACCACTGGGGCAAGCCGATGCTGGTGAGCCGTGACGGCTCGAACGCGTTCTCGTGGGTCAACGCCGGCAGCAGCGGCCGGGTCGCGGTCGCGTGGTACCACGCCAACGAGACCAACGAGGGCGGCCACTACCTGCTCGACGACCTGACCCACGCGGAGATCAGCGTGCAGGTCGGCGAGAGCATCGACGCGTTCTCGTCGCACCCGCACTGGTCGGTCGCGACGGTCAGCGAGCATCCGATCAAGTACGGCCCCATCTGCACGCAGGGCCTCAACTGCACGGTCTCGATGGGCGACCGCAGCCTCGGCGACTTCCTCGAGGTCAACCACGACGCGCAGGGCGCGCTGCTGCTGTCCTACGTCGACGACACGTCGAACACCTACACCACCGGGCCGACCGGTGCGGTGGCGGAGAACGGGCCTGCCGTCGTCGTCCGCCAGATCGGCGGTCCGAGCCTCATCTCCGGCACGATCCGCGGCGCCGGCACGGGTCCGGGTGCGCCGTACGGTTCGGTCACCGACGCGACCGGTGACGACGTCTACAGCGCCAACACGCAGCGGACGGCGGCCGGCGACAACCTCGACCTCACCAGCGCCCGGATCAGCCAGGACAAGAACGGGCTGGTCGTGACGATGACGGCGAAGTCGCTGTCGAGCCTGCTGCCCTCGCCACTCGCCGGTGGCACGACCGCCGAGTGGATCACGCGGTTCACCACCTACGACCCGCACACCGCGGGCAACGGTCACATCTACTACGCGGGCATGGAATCGGTCGGCGGTGAGCAGCAGCGGTACTTCGCCGGCGACGTGGCACCGACCCCGGGGACCGGCACCGAGATCAGCATGCTGTTCAACTCGAACACGACGATTTCGGGTGCGCAGCAAGGCAACACGATCACGTTGCACGTGCCATGGTCGATGATCGGTGGGCACAAGGGCGGGCGCGTGCTCTACAGCGCGACCGCGTTCACCGCGACCGCTGCCGGCACCCTCGCGCAGAACCCGCTCGGGTTGTTCAACCTGACCGACGCGACGATGCCGTTCGACTACGTGGTGAAGTAGCGAGAACGCTCTTCCGCCGCTGGTGCGCGCCGCGTAGGGTCGGCGCGAACCGTCAACGAGCGGGAGGGGCGTCATGTACGGAACCACGATGATCGGGACACTGGCCGCCGGCGTCACCGCTGACGACGTCCGCGGCGAGCTCAAGGCCTGGGAGTCGGCCCGCCAGGTGCCGGGATACATGAGCAGTCACGTCCTGCTCGGCGACGACGGGAAGACGATCGTCAACGTCGCGGTGTTCGAGAGCAAAGAGGCGTACGTCGCGCTTGCCGACGACCCGGAGCAAGGCAAATGGTGGGCGGAGCACTACGCGCCACTGCTCGACGGCGAGCCGCGCTGGATCGACGGCGCCTGGGTCAGCTAGCAGAGGTCAGGATGTGTGTCCTGCCGGTCCGAATCGCTCGGTTTGACCAGCAGGACATACATCTCAGATCGCGATCCGCTTCGCGTCGTCGGTGGCGAGCCACTCGGCGAACGTCGGGCCGTCGATCGTCGTCGCTTCGGTCGCCAGCAACGCACCGCTGCGCATCTTCCGGCCGGCCTTGCCCGGCACCGGCACGGAGACGACCTTCAGCGACAGCCCGCGGTAGGCGACGATGCGCTTCGCAAGGTCGGCGATGTCGTGGACTTCCGGACCGGCGAGCTCGTGGGTCCCGCCCGGTTGTGCCGTCGCCAGCCGGATGAGATGGTCGCCGACCGTACGGGCCGCGACGGGTTGGGACTTGATGTGCGGCACGAGAGCGATCGGTCCGCGATGGGTCACCTGCATGATCTGCGCCGGGAACTCGTGGAACTGCGTCGCCCGCAGGATGGTCACCGGCAGCGGCCCTTGTGACACCGCCGCTTCCTGCGCGAGCTTCGCCGTGTAGTAGCCGTATCCGGGCACCCGGTCGATGCCGACGATCGACAGCGTGACGATGTGCCGGACGCCGGCGCGGCTGCCCGCGTCCTGCAGGTTGCGCGACGTCGCGGCGAAGAACGCCTTGGCGACGGAGCCTTTGATCGACGCCGCGTTGAGCGCGTCGACGATGACGTCGACGCCGTCGAGTGCGGCGGTCAGCCCCTCGCCGGTTCGAATGTCGACGCCGGTCCTGCGGCTGAGGACGACGACGTCGTGGCCCTCGTACTCGGCCGCGTCCGCGGCGTAACTGCCGACGACACCGGTGCCGCCGGCGATCGCGACCTTCATGCCGACCAAGCCTGCCATGGCCCAAGTGAACAAACCCAGCCGCGGCAGGAGTTTTCAGGTAGACGTCCTAATCTTCGGCCGTGGCTTCGACTCCGGGCATGATCCTGGCGCACGCGTTCGGCAAGCGGTACGACCTTCCGATCCCGTTGTATTTGTTCGTGATCGGCGGCGCGGTCGTCGTCATCGCGTCGTTCCTGCTCGTCGTGCCGCGGTCGAAGCGGGCCGAGGAGGAGCGGCCGACCGATCCGGTCGACGGCACGTACGTGCGCGGGCTGCAGCCGATCGCGGGCGTGCTGGCGACGGCGTTCCTCGGCTTTCTGATCTGGGGCGGGTTCGCCGGCAGCCAAGAAGTCGCCGAGAACATGATCGACACGTGGTTCTGGATCCTCGTGTGGATCGCGATGCCACTCACCGTGGCCGTCATCGGCGACTGGACGCAGCCGGTGAACCCGTACGCGTTCCTGTCGAAGGTGGCGGACTCCGACCGAGCGCGAGGTGCGCTGCTCGGCACGCACGAGCCGCTGCGCTGGCCGGATTGGCTCGGCTGGTGGCCCGCAGTCGTGCTGTTCTTTCTGGCCGCGTGCGGCGAGCTCATCTACAACCTCGACACCACCGTCCCGCAGACCGCCGCGCTCATCCTGTTGACGTACGCCGTCTTCACCGTGCTGATGAGTTTTCTGTTCGGCGACACGTGGTTGCGCAAGGGCGAGTTGTTCAGCGTGCTGTTCGACACCTGGGGACGGCTGGGTTACTTCCGCTTCGGCGCGCCGGGCCGGCGGGGATTCGCCGGAGGTCTCGAGGTCGGCTTCGCCCGGCAGGTGAGCCGGGCCGCGTTCGTGCTGCTGATGTTGCTGAACGTCAACTTCGACGGCTTGCTGTCGACGCCGCAATGGCAGGTCGACGTGTTGCGCAACTTGCCGCATCCGTACGACCTACCGGGCGCGGATCAGCACTATTTCAACACGCTCGCGTTCGCGGGCCTGGCGCTGTCGATGGCCGTGATCCTCGTGCTGTTCGCGACGGCCAGCGGGTTTGCCGGCCGCCACGGCGAGAGCTCGCTCGCGTCGTTCACCGGTTTGCTGCCGAGCCTGATCCCGATCGCGTTCGGTTACCTGTTCGCGCACAACCTCGAATACGTCCTCGTCAACGGGCAGTTGATGTTGCCGCTGATCGGCAACCCGCCAGGACTGAGCAACTGGCCGATTCACTTGTTCTACCCGTTCAACGACTCCTACGAAGTCGACAACTCGTTCCTGCCGAGCAGCTTCTACTGGTACGCGTCGCTGTTCATCATCGTCGCGGTGCACGTGTACGCCGTCGTGATCGCGCACCGGCATCTGCGCCGGCTCGGTGAGACGCGGTCGCTCGAACTGCGCAGTGAATATCCGTGGCTGGTGGCGATGGTGGGCTACACCTGCCTGTCGCTGTGGCTGCTCGCCCAACCGCTCACCGAGGAGACCAGTACGACGTCCGGCGCGCCGCCGGTGCACGTCGTCGTGCAGACGCACTCATGGGAGTGACGATGCCGCCGGCTCGGTGAGTTCCGCCACGACGGCGAACTTGCGCACCCGGCCGGTACGCAGCCAGTCGCTCCACATCCGGTGCGAGGTCAGCAGCGAGTCGAGGGTGCCGGCACCGAGAGTGCGGCTGATGTCGCCGGCGTCCGCGCGCAACTCGTCGTAGAGCCGTTGCGCGATCGCTTGGTGGAGGTGAGTGCACTCGACCTGCAGCGTCACGCTGAATCCGGCGGCCTTGAGCAAACATTGCAGCTCGGCGAGTGGCGTCAGCCACACGGTGCCCGACTCCGGCATCGACGCTCGCTCGCGGTCGGTCAACGGCGAGCCTTCCTCGACCGTGAACGCGAACCGCCCGCCGAGCGGGAGAGCGGCAGCAACGTGCCGGAGCAGATCGCGCTTGTCGGGGAACGCGAGCATCGTCTCCAGCAGAAGGACGACGTCGTACCGGCCGCCCGGCAGTGGCGGAACTTCGGCGACGTCGAAACGACACTGCACGTCGCGCGCCCGAGCCTGCGCGATGCGCACCGCCGATGCGCTCGCGTCGACACCGTGATAGCGGCAGCCGTAGTGCCGGGCGATGAGCAACCCCGGCCCGCCGACACCGCAACACAGGTCGAGCACCGACGTGCCCGGCCCGATCCTGGCGCGTCCGGCGAGCCGCAGGATGTCGGTCGCGCGCATGAAGCTTTCCTGGCCTACGAACTCACCGGGCAGGTACGCCGAAACTCGCGCCTTGTGCAACGCCCGGTCGTACGCCTCACGCGCATCCCGGTTGAGCGCGACGACGCCGGTCACGATCCGGATCCGCTCGCGTTGACGGTGGACGCGCCGCCCGGTCCGAAGGTCTTGAGGAAACGATCGCGGAATGTGTCCATCCGCCACACCGGCGCGTTCGGATCCGGCAGCAGGCCGCTCTGCCAACCCCAGCCGGACATCCGGTCGATCACCTTGTGATCCCGGGCGAAAATCATCACCGGCACGTTGTGGGTGGCGGCGTAGCCGCTGACGATCGGGGCCGGTTGGTGGTCGCCGAGCGCGATGACGACGAGGTTCTTGTCGTCCGAGCGCGCCAGGAAGGAGATCAGCGCGTTCAGTGTGTACCGGACCGATTCGGCGTACGCCGCGCCGGCCCGCTTCGAGCTGGAGAGCACCGTGACCGGTGACGCGACGTGGAACGTCATCGGTCCGAAGATCGAGCCGTTGCCGAGGTCGTTCCACGGAACCATGTGCGGGAGCGGCGTCCACGGCGCGTGGCTGGAGTCGAGCACGACCTCGGCGAACAGCGGCCGGCGGCTCGGCGGCGCGAGCTCGCGCTGGTCGAGCTGTTGCAGCGTGTATTGATCGGGGATCTTCGCGAAGTTGAACGGCGGTCCGGCGTACCCGACGTTGGTCGACTCGTACAAGGTGTCGTAGTGATACAGCCCTTCGCCTTCCGGCCACGGACCGGTGGTCGCGGGCATGTCGAACACGGTCCGCCAGCCGCCGCGTTCGAATGCCTGGCTCAGGGTGAACCGGCTGCTTGCCGCGAGCGCCTTGTAGCGCGCCTGGTTGGTGATCCACAGTCCCGACTCCGTCGTCGAGTGGGCCAGCCAGCTACCGCCGCCGAAGGTCGGTGAGGTGAGGAACGCGCTGCGGGTGCTGTATCCGGCGTTGCTCAACGTCGACGTACCCGCCTTGAGCAACGCGTCGATCTGCGGCGAGAACGCCGAGTCCTGCACCGCGACCTGGCCGTAGCTCTCGATGAAGACGAGCAGCACGTCCTTGCCCCGCAGGCCGGTGAGCAACGACGAGCTGGGCGCGAGCCGGTACGGATCGACGGCCGACAACTCGGTGTTGAACGTGTGTTGATCCCGCAGTCCCGCCTGGATCTGCGTCACCTCGTCGGAGACCGCCAGCGCGGCGCTGCGCGAGGCCACCGGTACACCGGCAGCCGTCGTGAGACCGAGCACGGCGAACAGCGTCCACGCCGCGCCGAGCGATGCGACCGTCCGTACGGTCGTACGGCGATGCCGCGCCGCGACCCGCGTCACCTGAATGGTCGCGGCGGTGATCGCGGCCACGAGTACGGCGACCAACGCGACCGCGCCGACCGTTAGCAGGATCGTCTTGGTCCGGCCGATCGAGTCGCTCAGCACGCTCAGAGCCGGCCCGATGCTGCTCCAGTCGGTGATCGGACTGAACGGCCGGTCCAGCACCGTGAAGAAGCCGATGTCGAGGACTCGGACGAGCACGAGAACGCCCAGCCCGAGCCCGCCCATCAACGCGAGAAAGCGCCGGCCACGGCCGGGCAGCACGAGCGCGACGGCGACGAGGACGAGGCCCTCGATCGGAATCCGTACGAACGCGGTCGCCGTCAGGTCGAGCGGACGATCCGGCGTCGCCAGCGCGACCCACACGAGGGCGACGGCGAGACCCGTCGCGACGTGACCGGCTACGCGACGGCGACCCGTCGGCTCCGTCGCCGCGGCCGGTCGTTGCGTCCGCAGCCACCAGATGTCGTGCGTGAACGATTCGGTCAGCAGAACCAACGCGGCCACGAGGATCACGATCACGACGCTGCGGGCAAACACTCCGGACATGCCGGCGGCCAGGGCGATGCCTTGGGTCGCGGCGACGACCCTGCGCCACTGGCGGAACGGCAGCCGGCCACGCAGCCACGGCCGCACCCAGCCGGCGACACCGAACGCGTAACGCCACAGGCCGATCGCGAGAACCCACCATCCGGCCGTGCGGGTCACCGCGACGCTGAGCACGAGAATGAGCAGCGCGTCGACCTCGCCGTCGAAGCGCGCGCCGACCTGCGACGTGCTCGCGGTCGCGCGCGCGACCCGGCCGTCGACGGCGTCGAGCGACAGCGCGATCGCCGCCAGCGTGAGGGCCGGCGTCACCGGCAAGGAGTGCGTCGACGCGTCGGCGACGAGCGCCGCAACCGCGCCGGCGATCGTCGCCCGCAGGAGCGTCACGAGGTTCGCCGGGCCGAGTGCGGTCGCACCGGCGGTCCAGAGCGCGCGAGCCAGCCAGACGTTGACCAGCACGCCGACCGCGATGCCGACGCTCCACCCGCGGGCGCCGACGCCGACGGTGAGGGCGAGGATGCCTAGCAGCACGCTCTGGCCGACTACTCCGACGAGCGCTGTCCGAACCGCACGCACCAGGCCTCCGTTGTGCTGACAGTGAACGACACGAGTCTCACGGCGGGTAGGTTCAGCCCGCAACGGTCAGGAGGGCCCCTGCCGATGGTGCGAGAGGCCAGAGCGTTCTGGGTGCGCGCGGCCGGATCGGGCGAGATCCGCCGCACGGACGTCGCGGCGCAGCGCCCCGGTGACGTTCTCGTCCGGACCCTGCACACGGCGGTCAGCCGGGGCACCGAGTCGATCGTGTTCGGCGGGCACGTGCCGCCGAACCAGTACAGCCAGATGCGCGCGCCGTTCCAGGAGGGCGAGTTCCCCGGCCCGGTGAAGTACGGCTACCTCAACGTCGGCGTCGTCGAAGCCGGGCCGGCGCACATGGTCGGGCGCACGGTGTTCTGCCTCTACCCGCATCAGACCGCGTACGTCGTACCCGCGGCGGCGGTGACTCCCGTGCCGGACGGCGTGCCACCGGCGCGGGCGGTTCTCGCCGGCACGGTCGAGACGGCGGTGAACGCGCTGTGGGATGCCGCGCCGCTCATCGGCGACCGGATCGCGGTCATCGGAGCCGGCATGGTCGGGTGCTGCACCGCACGGCTGCTCGCGCGTTTTCCGGCCGCGGACGTGACCCTCGTCGATGTCGACACCGAACGGGCGAGTGTCGCGCACGACCTGGGCGTCGATTTCGCCCCGCCCGCCGGCGCGCCGCGCGACGTGGATCTCGTCGTCCATGCGAGCGGCACTGCGGCCGGGCTGCAACTCGCACTGGAGCTCTTGCGCCCGGAGGGAACGGTGCTGGATCTCAGCTGGTACGGCGATGCGCCGGTGCCGTTGCATCTGGGCGAGGCGTACCACTCGCGGCGCCTCACGATCCGGTCGAGCCAGGTCGGTCTCGTGTCGCCCGCGCGCCGGTCGTCGCGCACGACTGCGGATCGGATGTCGCTCGCACTCGACCTGTTGCGCGACGACGCATTCGACGCCGTTCTCGCCGGGCCGACGCCGTTCGCCGAACTCCCGCAGTTGATGGCGGCGATGGCAACCGGTGACGTGAAGGGCGTGTGCCAGACGATCAGCTACGACGGCGAGGCGCCATGTTCAGCGTGACGGTGCGCGACCACATGATGATCGCGCACAGCTTCCGGGGTGACGTCTTCGGTCCGGCGCAACGACTGCACGGCGCGACGTACGTCGTGGATGCGACCTTCCGGCGTGCGGCGCTCGACGCGGACAACATCGTGGTCGACATCGGGCGGGCGACCGAACTGTTGCATGAGGTTCTGGCCGAGTTGACGTATCGCAATCTCGACGAGATCCCGGAGTTCAGCGGCGTCAACACGTCGACGGAGATGCTCGCGAAACTCGTCGCCGACCGGTTGGCGGCGCAGGTGCACGACGGCGCGTTGGGCGACGGCGGTCGCGAGCTGGCGGAGATCGCGGTGATCCTGCACGAGTCGCACATCGCATCGGCGGGATACGAGCGTCCACTGTGACTGTTGTTCACGCCGTACTGCCGGCCGGCATCGACGATCCGCGCCGGCCGAGCGGTGGCAACGTCTACGACCGCCGGATCTGCAACGGGCTGCCGGGTCTCGGTTGGGATGTGACCGAACACCACGTCGACGGATCGTGGCCATGCCCGGATCGTGATGCGCTCGGCCGTCTGGACAACGTGATCGCGTCGGTTCCGGACAACGCGCTCGTGCTCGTGGACGGGCTCGTCGCATCGGCCGCGGCGCCGGTGCTCGTGCCGGCGGCCGAGCGGATCCGGCTGGTCGTCCTCGTCCATATGCCGTTCGAAGTCCCTGGCGAGAGTGCGGTGCTGTCGGCCGCGCGCGCAGTCGTGATGACGAGTGAGTGGGCGCGCAAGCATCTGCTCTGCCACTACTCGCTCGACCCAGCGACGGCGCATGTCGCCGAGCCCGGTGCCGACCGGGTCGCACCGGCGCACGGCACGGCCGGCGGCGGCGAGTTGCTGTGCGTCGCACCGGTGAGCCCGCACAAGGGCCACGACGTTCTCGTCGCCGCACTGGCCGCGATCCGCGACCTGCCGTGGCGTTGCCGTGTCGTGGGATCACTCGAGCGCGATCCCGAGTTCGCCGACTGCATCCGCCGGCGAGTCGACGCGCACGGCCTCACGAGTCAGGTGACGTTCTGCGGCGTCCGGACGGCGGCCGCGCTGGCCGACGGGTACGCGACGTCGGACCTTCTCGTGCACCCGTCGCACGGCGAGACGTACGGCATGGTCGTCACCGAAGCGTTGGCGTCCGGGTTGCCGGTCGTCGCCACGAACATCGGCGGTGTCCCGGAGGCGCTGGGCGACACCGGCGCCGGACGGCTGGTCGATCCGTGCGCGCCGACGGATCTCGCCGCGGTGCTGCGCGAATGGTTGACCGACGCCGGCCTGCGGAGGCGAATGCGGGATGCAGCGGCCGAGCGCGCGAAGACGCTGCCGTCGTGGCAATCGACCACGACGCGGATCGCGCGGGTGCTCGAGGGCGTGCCCGGATGACCGCCCTCGCGGGAACGGTCACGCCGGAATGGCTCTCGCTGCGCGAGCCGGCCGACCATGCAGCGCGGTCGCGCGACCTCGTGCAAGAGGTGACCGCCGGACTGTCGAACGGCGACCTGGTCGTGCACGACCTCGGTTGCGGGACCGGTTCGATGACGCGTTGGCTGGCCCCGCAACTCCCCGGACCGCAGCGGTGGGTGCTGCACGACCAGGACGACGGGCTGCTCGCGCGCGCGGTCGCGCACACCGCGCCGAACGACGGCGAGGGCAATGCCGTGCAGATCGTGACCCGCGCCGGTGACGTCACCGCGTTGCGTGCGGACGACGTCGCCGGTGCCGATCTCGTCACGACGTCCGCACTGCTCGACCTGCTGACAGCTCGCGAAGTCGACGCCATCGCGGCGGCGTGCATGACCGGCGGTTGCGACGTGCTGTTCACGCTGACCGTCACCGGCGAGGTCTCGCTGGCTCCCGTGCACCAACTCGACGAGGCGTTCCGGCTGGCCTTCAACGCGCATCAGCGCCGGACCCACCACGGCCGGCAGCTACTCGGGCCCGACGCGGTCGGGTACACCGCGGAGGCGTTCATGCGTCTCGGCGCGCGGGTCGCCGTACGGTCGAGTCCGTGGCGGCTCGGCCCGGACCACGTCGGTCTCGTCGTCGAGTGGCTGACCGGATGGGTGGCGGCGGCGTGCGAGCAGCGGCCGGAGTTCGCGAACCTGGCGCGGGGCTACCTGCGCGATCGGCTCGCGGATGTCGCCGCAGGGCGGTTGCAGGTTACGGTCGCACACGCCGACCTGTTCGCGACCGCCCGCCCGGCGCCGTCGAACCGCCGCCACGGTGCGGACGTGTAGCGGCGAGAGAGGAGTGACGGCGATGACACGCGGGTTCATCCGGGGTCCCCGTGGCTGACCGACCGTACACGCTGCTGAGTTGCGGGATCTCGATCGACGGCTACCTCGACAGCGCCGCGGTCAAGCGGCTACCCCTGTCGAACGCGGCCGACCTCGACCGGGTCGACTCCGTTCGCTCCAGCTGCGACGCGATCCTGGTCGGCGCGGCGACCGTCCGCAACGACAACCCGCGGCTGCTCGTGCGCGCCGCACACCGGCAACGCCAGCGCGTCGCCCGCGGCCTGCCGCCCGCGCCGACGAAGGTGACCGTCACCGCCAGCGGCCGGCTCAGCCCGTGCGCCGACTTCTTCACCGCCGGGGCCGTCGACAAGCTCGTGTACGCCGAATCCCCGGTCGTCGAAGGCCTGCGCCAACGGCTCGACGGCTGCGCGACCGTCGTCGACGCCGGCACCAAACCGTCGATGGAGCGGGTCGGCATCGACCTGTACGAGCGGGGTGTTCGCCGGCTGATGGTCGAAGGCGGCGGGACCGTGCTGACCCAGTTCCTCACCGCGGACATCGCCGACGAGCTGCAACTCGTGGTCGCGCCGTTCTTCGTCGGCGACTCGCGGGCGCGCCGCTTCGTCAGCGACGGCTGCTTCCCGTACCACGCGCAGCGCCGGGCCGAGCTGGCCGAGACGCGGCAGATCGGTGACGTCGTGCTGTTGCGCTACGCGCTGTCCGAGCGCTTCCGCGCCGAGCAGGCGATCGCATGACCGCCGGCCGGTTCGTCCCGGCGACGGTGCGAACGCAGGTGCTGCTGCCGCTGCGTTTCGTCGACGGCTATGAGACCAAGGCGCGCGTCTACACGTTCGACGATCTCGTCGACGGGCGCGAGCACCTCGCGCTCGGTCTCGGCGACCGGGTGGCGCCGGCCCGCGCCGGCCGGCATGCCGGCCCGCCGCTGGTACGGCCGCACAGCGAATGCTTGACCGGAGACGTCTTCGGTAGCTGGCGATGCGACTGCGGGGCGCAGTTGCGCGAGGCGGTCGAGCGCATCGCCGCCTCCGGCGGTTACCTGCTCTACCTGCGCCAGGAGGGCCGCGGCATCGGCCTGTACAACAAGCTCGACGCGTACGTGCTGCAGGAAGAAGGCCTCGACACCTACGAGGCCAACCTCGCGTTAGGACATGCGGCCGACGAGCGCGACTACACCGTCGCGGCGCAGATGCTGGCCGCACTCGGCGAATCCAGCGTGCGGCTGCTGACCAACAACCCGGACAAGGTGGCGAGCATGTCCGCGCTCGGCGTGACCGTGCTCGAGCAGGTGCCGACCGGAGTGCACTCGTCGCCCGCGAACATCGACTACTTGGCCACGAAAGCGAGCCGCGGCGCGCACCGACTCGTGGTGTGAGCGATCAGTCGTTTCGTCCGTCGTCCTGGGCCGCATCCAACGGCGTGCCCAGCAGGTAGTGGCCCCAACGGCCCGGCTCGCGACGTGACCGGCGCTGGCGCGGGAGCGGGTTGCGCCGGCCGTCGAGAGTGTCCAGCACGTGGTCGCGGACGCGGGCGGCTCTGCGTACGACGCTGCCGATCACCGGAAGCGTCGACGGCAGCCGCGGGTGCGGCCGGGTCGGGCCGACGACGAGCGCGTCGTGATACCGCCTCGCGACGGCCGCGCTCGTCTCCGCACCCGTGTGCCGGCCGAGCCGGTCGAGCAGCAGATGCTCGCCGGCCGCGTGCTCCGCGAGAGCGGTGACGATGCGGTCGCGGCTGGCGCTGATGTCGACGCGGGCCGCGAGCGCGTCGCCCGCCAGCGCCTGCTCCAAGGTGCGCAGTTCGTGATGCAGCCGCCGGTTGGCGGCGCGCTGCTCGCGCAATTCGGTCGCCGACGCGATCGAATGCTGGCGCAGGGATCTGGCGACGCTCTCCTCGACTGCGCCGAGGTGCGCCGACAGCCAGGAGATGCCGGCGAGGTGGTCGCCGTCCGGGTCGGTGAAGGCCCGCAGCGCATGTTCGTGTGCGGCCTCAACGGCCGTCGAAAGCTCGTCGCAGTGGGTGCACTCGGTGGTGGTCATGTGGCCGCTCCCTCTTCCTCATTCACGTAGCGGTTGCGGCATCGGTTCGCCCGACCCCACTACTAAAGACAACCACCATTAGTTTTAGATTCCCGAGTCGGGGATGTCAACGGATCCGCGGCATCGAACCGCGGCGCAGGCGGATTCGTAGTGTCGTGATGTGGTGGACCGTATGAGCCTTGGCGCGAACGCGTTCCGGACCGAGAGCCGTTTGACGATGGCCTGCGGCGTCGAGGAGGTGTGGGCGTACCTCGCCGATGTCGGGCGCTGGGCCGAGTGGGCGCCGACGGTGCTCGAGTGCCGGATCCGCGACGGAGCTCCGTTCCAGGCCGGCGCTCGGCTGGACCAGCGGGCGAAGGGGCCGTTCGGGTCGAGCCGCGGGCGGTCGCAGGAAGTCACCGCGGCCGATGCGCCCCGGCGCATGGCGTTCGCCGGGCCGCTGGGCACGTCCGCGGCCCGCTGGGGCATGGACCTGGAGCCGACCGACGACGCGCACACCGACGCGACGATGTGGATCGAGGTCGAGCTCAAAGGCGTGATGCGCGCGATCCCCAGCGGCCTGCTCAAGAGCAGGATCCAGCGGGTGAGCGATCTCGAGATGGTCTTGATCAAGGCGGCGGTCGAGGCTCCGGTCACGTCTGCGGCGGCGGGCGGCACCTCGTGAGTGCGCACGAGCACCTGATCGAGACGTACCGGAAGAAGGCGAAGCACTACGACGTCACGTCGCGGTTGTACCCGGCCCCCGGGTACCCGCAGCGGTCGCAACGGCTTCGGGCGGTCGGTGCGCTCGGCCTGCACCCGGGCGACACCGTCGTCGATGTCGCCTGCGGCACCGGGCTGAACTTCGCGCTGATCCAGGACGCGATCGGACCCGAGGGCCGCATCGTCGGCGTCGACCTGACCGACGCGATGCTTGCCCAGGCCGAGGAACGGATCGCGCACAACGGCTGGCGCAACGTGCGCCTCGAGCAGGCGGACGCGGCGACGTTCGAGTTCCCGACCGAGGTCGACGGGATCCTGTCGACGTACGCGTTGTCGCAGGTGCCCGAATGCGCGGCGGTCATCGCGCACGGCGCCGCGGCGCTGGTCCCGGGCGGACGACTATCGGTGCTCGACCTCAAGGTTCCCGCGAAGACGCCGCGGTGGCTGGCGCACATCGGGACCGCAGCCGTACGGCCGTTCGCGTCCATCGACGAGTGGATCGGACGCCGCCCGTGGGAGGCGATCCGCGCGTCAATGCAGGAAAATCTGACCGATGTCACCTGGCACGAGCTGTGCTTCGGGACCGCGTTTCTCACCACCGGATCGTCCGCCCTGACCGCAACGACCTCGTGACGCAGGTACGCGAGCGCGACGTCGCCGTGTCGACGTCGGCGACCCGCGAACCGGGGTACGACGAGGGTGCGCATCGCCGGCGTCGGTGGATCAGCCCGCTCGTCGCGGTAGTGGTGCTCGCGATCGTCGTGTGGCGGTTGGGCACCGGCCCGTTCCTCGACGGCGTCAAGGCGGTCGACGGTCGCGCTGTGATTGCGGCCGCAGCCGTCGTGTTCGTCGCGACGTTCACCTCTGCATGGCGGTGGACAATCGTCGCGCGCGGTCTCGGCGTCCGGCTGTCTCTGCCGACCGCGGTCGCCGCGTACTACCGGGCGGTGTTCCTCAACCTGACGCTGCCGAGCGGCATCGCCGGCGACGTGCACCGCGGGATCAGGCACGGCCGCGCGGTGCACGACGTCGGTCGCGCGCTGCGAGCAGTGGTCTGGGAGCGGGCCGCGGGTCAGGCCGTGCAGGCGGTGTTGACGATCGCGGTGCTGCTGGCGTTGCCGTCGCCGGTTCGCTCGTCGATGCCGTACGTCGCGCTCGCGGTCGTCGCGACCGCGCTCGCCGTCGTGGCCGTCCTGGCCGTCGGCAGGATGCGCGTCGGTGATCCCCGTTCGAGATGGTCACGGGTGCGCAACGCCGTGGTGGCGGACATTCGCGACGGAATGCTGCATCGCCGTGCGTTGCCCGCGGTGCTGCTCACCTCGACGGTGGTCGTCGCCGGGCATGTGGTCACGTTCCTGATCGCCGCGCGTGCGGTCGGTGTGACCGCGCCGATCTCCCGGCTGCTGCCGCTGGCGGTGCTCGCGCTGCTGGCCATGGTCCTGCCGAGCATCG
>JAICXQ010000047.1 GCA_025980325.1 Frankiales bacterium | reverse complement strand
GCGAAGGGCGGCATCGTGATCTCGGTGCAGCGGGAGCTTGGTGTCCCGGTAAAGCTCGTCGGGCTCGGTGAAGGGCCGGACGATCTCGCGCCGTTCGAACCCGAGACGTTCGTGGACGCGATCCTCGGCGACGAAACCCCTGGTGTTTGAAACAGAGCCGTAACTCGGCTGTTCGTGTCGCGCAACCTCCGTTGAGCAGTCTGCTCGGAACAGAGGGGAGCACAATGCCATTCGACTTCAGCAAGATCGACACCGGTAACACCGCGTGGGTACTCGCGAGCGCCGCGCTCGTGCTGCTCATGACGCCGGGCCTCGCCTTCTTCTACGGCGGCATGGTGCGGGTCAAGAACGTGCTCGGCATGCTGATGCAGAACTACGTCGCGATCGGCATCGTCAGCGTGCTGTGGGTGCTGGTGGCCTACAGCCTCGCGTTCGGCAAGAGCGGGTTCGGCGGGTTCGCCGGCGACCTGCACCAGTTCGGGCTCGGGCACATGGGCGAGCAGGTCGCGGGCTATCAAGGGCCGCTGGCGCAGACGATCCCACCGCTGGTTTTCGTTGCGTTCCAACTGATGTTCGCGGTCATCACGCCGGCGCTGATCACCGGCGCGACCGCCGATCGGCTGAAGTTCGGCGCGTACTGCGTGTTCATCGCGGTCTGGCTGGTGCTCGTCTACGCGCCGATCGCGCACTGGGTGTTCTCGCCGGAAGGCTGGCTGTTCCAGCGCGGCGCCGAGGACTTCGCCGGCGGCACGGTCGTGCACGCGAACGCCGGTGCGGCGGGGCTTGCGGTCGCGTTGATTCTCGGCAAGCGGCTCGGCTGGAAGAAGGATCCGATGCGGCCGCACAACCTGCCGTTCACGTTGCTCGGCGCGGGGTTGCTGTGGTTCGGCTGGTTCGGCTTCAACGCCGGATCCGCTCTGGGTGCCAACAATCTCGCGGGTTACGCGTTCGTCAACACCAACACCGCGACCGCGGCGGCGATGCTCGGCTGGATCCTCGTGGAGAAGTTGCGCGACGGTAAGCCGACGACACTCGGGGCCGCGTCCGGTGCGGTCGCGGGTCTCGTCGCGATCACGCCGGCGGCCGGCTTCGTCAGCCCGATGGGGTCGATCGCACTCGGGTTCATCGCCGGCGCGCTGTGTTCGCTCGCGGTGCTGCTGAAGTACAAGCTCGGCTACGACGACGCGCTCGATGTCGTCGGCGTGCACCTCGTCGGCGGCGTCGCGGGCGCGTTGCTCATCGGCTTCTTCGGGACGAAGACCGTCGGTGGTGCGAACGGCTTGTTCTACGGCGGTGGTGCGCACCTGCTCGGGATACAGGCCGAAGCGGTCGGCGCGGCGGTCGGCTACTCGTTCGTCGCGACGCTGATCATCGCGAAGGTGATCGACCTCGTGATGGGCCTGCGGATCACGACGGATCAAGAACGCGAAGGGATGGATCTCGTCCTGCACGGCGAGACGGCGTACGAGATGGGCGGCACCGGTGGCGGGACGTTCGCCGGTACGCACGGGGCGCCGGGAAGCGTTGCGATCACTCAGCACTCGACGGCGGGGGTGTAGCCATGAAACTCGTCACCGCGGTCATCAAGCCGTTCAAGCTCGAAGACGTGAAGAGCGCGTTGGAGGCGTTCGGCGTCCACGGGCTCACCGTCGGCGAAGTGAGCGGGTACGGCCGGCAGAAGGGACACACCGAGGTCTACCGCGGCGCGGAGTACACCGTCGACTTCGTGCCGAAGATCCGTCTCGACGTCGTCGTCAGCGACGGCGACGCGGCCGACGTCGTCGACGTCATCGTGAAGGCCGCGGCGACCGGCCAGATCGGCGACGGAAAAGTCTGGACGACGCCGGTCGACGACATGGTCCGGGTCCGGACGGGAGAGCGCGGTCCCGACGCCCTCTGACGGCAAGGCGCTGCGCGCGGCCCGCGACGACGTCGTCCGCGGGCCGCTGCGCCGCGCCCCGCTGCGCGCCGCTCTCGCCGACGTCGCGGACGAGTGGCTGCGCGACCACGTCGACGACGAGACCGATATCGCGCTGGTCGCGGTCGGCGGTTACGGCCGGCGCGAACTCGCGCCGGGCAGCGATCTCGATGTCGTGTTGTTGCACCGCAGTCGTCCCGACGTCAAGGATGTCGCGGATCGGATCTGGTACCCGCTGTGGGATTCCGGCGTCGCGCTCGACCATTCGGTCCGCACCCTCGACGAGGCCGTCGACGTCGCGCGCACCGATCTCAAAGCGGCCCTCGGATTGCTCGACCTACGGCACGTCGCCGGCGCTGCGGATCTCACGTCGGCGTTGCGGACCAAGGTGTTCGAGGCGTGGCGCCGGGACGCGCGCCGCCGGTTGCCCGACCTCTATGCGGCGACGAGGGAGCGCGCGGAGAAGTACGGCGAACTCGCGTTCCTGCTCGAGCCGGATCTCAAGGAGAGCCGCGGCGGGTTGCGCGACGTGCACGCGATCGCCGCCGCCGCGGCGGCCTGGGTGGCGGATGCGCCGACCGAGGACGTACGCGATGCTGCGTCGCGATTGATGGACGTGCGCGGTGAGTTGCACCGCCGTTCGTCGCGCAGTGGCGATCGATTGGTCTTGCAAGAGCACAGCAGCGTCGCGACCGCACTCGACTACAGCGACGCCGACGCGTTGATGCGCGACGTGTACGACGCCGCGCGGACCATCGCATTCGCCGCCGACGAGACGTGGCGCCGGGTCATGTCCGCACTGCAACCGCCGCGACGGTGGCGGCAGCGCCAGCCGACCCGGCGCCCGCTCGCCGACGGTGTCGTCGAGCAGGAGGGCGAAGTCGTCCTCGCCCGCGACGCCGACCCGGCGCTCGATCCGGTGCTGGTGTTGCGGGTCGCCGCGGCCGCCGCGCAGGCCGCGCTGCCGATGTCGCGGCACACGTTGGATCGGCTGGCGGATCACTCTGCCCCGATGCCCGAGCCATGGCCGCCGGCGGCGCGCGACGCGCTGCTGTCGTTGCTCGGGTCCGGGCCGGATCTCATCCCGGTGTGGGAGGCGCTCGACCAGCGCGGCATCGTCGTTCGCCTGCTGCCGGAGTGGGCGGCCGTACGTTGCCACCCGCAGCGCAATGCGATCCATCGCTTCACCGTCGACCGTCATCTCGTCGAGGCCGCGGTGGAAGCGTCGGCGTTGACCCGTCGCGTGAGCCGGCCGGATCTGTTGCTGATCGGTGCGCTGCTGCACGACATCGGCAAGGGCTTCCCCGGCGACCACACCGACGCGGGTGTCGAGGTGGTCCCGGTCGTCGGCGCGCGGTTGGGGCTGCCCGCAGCGGACATCGACGTGATCGTGTCACTGGTGCGCCATCACCTGTTGTTGCCGGACACGGCGACCCGCCGCGACCTCGACGACCCCGCGACCGTGCGCATGGTGGCCGACGCGGTCGGCGACCGGACGACGCTGGAGCTGCTGCACGCGTTGACGATCGCGGACGCGCGCGCGACCGGCCCGGCTGCGTGGGGCGAGTGGAAGGCGCAACTGGTCGGTGATCTGGTGAACCGGACCGCGGTCGTGCTGGCCGGTGCGCCGGCGCCGGTGGCCGGCCTGCTCGACGGCTCGCAACTCGCGCTGGCGCGGGCGGGCACGCTCGACGTCGAAGTATCCGGTGACCGCGTCACCGTCGTCGCTCCGGACCGGCCGGGACTGCTGTGGCGGTGGGCCGGAGTGCTTGCCCTGCACCGGCTGCAGATCCGATCCGCGACGGCGACGTCGGTCGAGCGGACCGCGGTCACGGTGTTCGACGTGAGCCCCCGGTTCGGATCGCAGCCCGACTGGTCCGCCGTACGGGCCGATCTGCGCCGGATGTACGACGACGCTTCGTCGCTGTCGGCCGCGCTGGCCGAACGCGATCGCGCCTATGCCCGCGCGACGCACGAGCCGGTGCCGCCGCGGGTGATCTGGGCGGACGACGCGTCCGACTCGGCGACCGTCATCGAGGTGCGCGCGCACGACACGGTCGGCCTCCTCTACCGGTTGACCGCAGCGCTCGCCGAGGCCGGGCTCGACGTGCGATCGGCGCGGATGAGCACGCTCGGCGCCGAAGTCGTGGACGCGTTCTACGTCGTGGGCGCGGACGGCAAGATGATCGAGGATCCGTTGCAACGGCAGCGAATCGAGGACCTCCTCGTCACTGCGTGTCGAGGACCTTCCTGACGACGTCGCTCGCATCGTCGCCGGCCGCGACGACCACCACGCCGCCGTGACCGCGGCGGCGCAGGTCGGTGCCGAAGGCGCGCCGGACCGGCTCGGCGGCGGCCGCGTCCGCGACGACCGCGTCGACCGGGCCGAGGTGTTGCTCGACGTGCATCGCGACGCGGTCCCACACGCCGTCGTCGGACGGGTCGGCGCGCAGATGCACCGTGACGTCGTCGCGCGCGACCGTCGCGCGGGCCACCAGTGCGACCAGCGCTCCGGTGGCGTGCAGCGCCGCCGCGATCGGTCCGACCACCGACTCGTCGCCGGCGACGACGACCACCCGGCCGGCCAACTCGTCCACGATGCGCAAGTCTGCCGGTTCGTCGTACGGTGCGGGGATGACAGACCTGCAGACGGTCCTCGACGGCTTCGTGCGGCACGTCACGCAACGCCCGGACGACGTCGCGTTCCGGACGTACCACGGCGAGACGTGGACGTGGGCCGAGTACGGCGAGCGCGCGGCGCGGTTTGCCGCCGGCTTGCGCGATCTCGGCGTCGGCCGCGGCGACCGCGTCGTGCTGATGCTGCGCAACCGGCTGGAGTTCCACGTCGCGGACACCGGCGCAGTGCTCGCCGGCGCGACCCCGATCAGCATCTACAACTCCTCGTCGGTCGAGCAGATCCGCCATCTCGCCGGTCACTGCCGCGCGGTCGTCGCGGTCACCGAGACCGGCGAGTTCGCCGACCGTTTCCTCGCCGCCGCGTCGGACCTTCCGTCGCTCGCCGGAATCGTCACCGTCGGCGGCGACATCGCCGGCACGACGCCGTACGACGAACTGCTCGCGTCGTCCCCGATCGACATCGAAGCCGCGGCCGCCGAGGCGGCGCCCGACGATCTGTTGACGGTCATCTACACGTCCGGCACGACCGGCCCGCCCAAGGGCGTGATGCTCAACCATCGCAACGTGTTGGCGCAGTTCGACGGGCTCGTGCACTTCCTCGGCCCGGACGGCAGCGCGCACCGGTTCGTCTCGTACCTGCCGATGGCACACATCGCCGAACGCAACGTCAGCCATTACGTGCATCTGTTGTGGGGCAACGTCGTCACGCCTTGTGCGGACATGAGCCAGCTCGGTGCGTACCTCATCGCGGTACGGCCGACGTTGCTGTTCGGTCCGCCGAGGGTCTGGGAGAAGCTCGCCGCCGGCATCCGCGCGGTGATCGCGTCCCGGCCGCAAGAAGAGCAGGAGCTCGTCGCCGAGGCGCTGCGCGTCGGCCGGCAGGTGCAGGAGCTGCGGGCGCGCGGCGGCGAGCCGGACGGCGACCTCGCGGCGGCCTGGCAACGGGTCGACGACGGCGTCTTCGCACCACTGCGCCGGATGATCGGTCTCGACGAGTGCGGGTACGCGTTCAGCGGCGCGGCGCCGATCCCGGCCGAGGTCATCGAGTTTCTGCGCGACATCGGATTGCCGATGAGCGAGATCTACGGCATGAGCGAGAACACCGGCGGCATGACGTGGGAGCCGGTGCTCGTTCGTCCCGGCAAAGTCGGCCGCGCGTATCTCGACACCGAAGTCGTCACCGCACCCGACGGCGAGATCCTGTGCCGCGGGCCGATCGTCTTCCCCGGCTACCTCGACGATCCCGAGCGCACCCGCGAGGCGATCGACGAGGACGGCTGGCTGCACACCGGCGACATCGGCGAGTTCGACGACGACGGGTACCTGCGCATCGTCGACCGGAAGAAGGAGATCCTCATCACCGCGGGCGGCAAGAACATCTCGCCGGCGAACCTCGAAGCCGCGCTTAAGACGATCCCGCTCGTCGGCCAGGCGATGGCGGTCGGCGACGGCAGGCCCTACCTCGTCGCGCTGCTCACGTTGGATCCCGACGCGATCGGCGTGCGCTTCCCGGGCCGGACGGCGGACGACGTCGCGAAGGATCCGGCCGTCGCCGCGGAGATCGCCGCCGCGGTCGCGGAGGTCAACGCGCACGTGTCGAACGTCGAACGGCTGCGCCGGATCACGATCCTCGGCGAGGAGTGGTTGCCCGACACCGACGTACTCACGCCGACGATGAAGCTCAAGCGGCGCGGCGTTTTGGCGAAGTACGAGGGCACGATCGAGTTGATGTACGCCGGCGGCGGCATCGAAGTGCAAGCGGCCCAGGAAGCCGTCGAGCCCACGGTGGCCGCAACGTAGGCTGGCCGGGCAATGTTCGAGACTCTCTCCGACCGGCTCGAGTCGGTCTTCAAGACGCTGCGCGGCAAAGGCCGGCTGTCCGAGGCCGACATCGACGTGACCGCGCGCGAGATCCGCATCGCGCTGCTCGAAGCCGACGTCGCGCTGCCGGTCGTCCGCGAGTTCGTCGCCGCGATCAAGGAACGCGCGCGTGGCGCCGAGGTGTCGCAGGCGCTGAACCCCGCGCAGCAGGTCATCAAAATCGTCAACGAGGAACTCGTCGGCATCCTCGGCGGCGAGACCCGCGGCTTGCAGTTCGCGAAGACCGCGCCCACGGTGATCCTGCTCGCCGGCCTGCAGGGCACCGGCAAGACGACGCTCGCCGGAAAGCTGGGTCGCTGGCTCAAGTCGCAACGGCACGTGCCGTTGCTGGTCGCGTCGGACTTGCAACGTCCCAACGCCGTACAGCAGTTGCAGGTCGTCGGCAAGCAGGCCGGTGTCGAGGTCTTCGCTCCCCACCCGGGCGCCTCGGCGGCCGGGCAGCAGGCACAGCCCGGAAGTGGCGTCGGCGATCCGATCGCGGTCGCGCGCGCGGGCGTCGAGCACGCCCGCCGGATGGGTCACGACGTCGTCGTCGTCGACACCGCCGGGCGGCTCGGTATCGATGCTGACCTGATGGCCCAGGCCGCCGCGATCCGCGACGCGGTCGCTCCCGACGAGACGTTGTTCGTCGTCGACGCGATGATCGGCCAGGACGCCGTGACGACGGCCGAGGCGTTCCGCGAAGGCGTCGGCTTCTCCGGCGTCGTACTGACCAAGCTCGACGGCGACGCCCGCGGCGGCGCCGCGCTGTCGGTCGCGAAGGTGACCGGCCGGCCGATCCTGTTCGCGTCGACGGGCGAGAAGCTCGACGACTTCGACGTCTTCCATCCGGAGCGGATGGCCTCGCGCATCCTCGGGATGGGCGACGTCCTCACGCTGATCGAGCAGGCCGAGAAGACGTTCGAAGCGGACGAAGCCGCGCGGATGGCCGAGCGCATGCTCGGGCCGTCCGAACTCACCCTCGAAGACTTCCTGCAGCAGATGATGATGGTCCGGCGGATGGGTCCGATCGGCAACCTGCTCGGCATGTTGCCCGGGATGGGACAGGTCAAGGATCAGATCAGCCAGATCGACGACCGCGACCTCGATCGAATCGCCGCGATCATCCGGTCGATGACGCCGGCCGAACGCGCGGATCCCAAACTCATCAACGGATCCCGCCGGCTGCGGATCGCGCGCGGCTCCGGCGTCACCGTCACCGAGGTCAACAATCTCGTCGACCGCTTCTTCGAAGCGCGCAAGATGATGAAGCAGATGACCAACTCGTTGCCCGGGATGCGCCGGGCGGCCAAGCGCGCGACGAAGAAGGGCAAGAAGGGCAAGGGCGGCGGCGGGGCGAAGGCCGCGCGTCCGCCGCGGCTGCCCGGTGGCTTGCCGGCCGGTCTGCCACCCGGCTTCGATCCGTCGGCGCTCAAGCTTCCGCCCGGCCTCAACCCCGATCTGTCCAACCTCAAGCTGCCGCCGGAGAGCTGAACGCGGCTGAATCGGCGACCGTACGGTGCCGATATCCCCTACGTGACGAGCTGCCCGTCCTGCCAGGCACACCTTGCGCCGGGAGCCGGCTGGTGCTCGCAGTGCTACGCCGCGGTGCGACCGGCCGATTCGAGCCCGGCATGGCCGGCGCCGGTGGGCACCGTCGTCGCGCCGGGTCGGCCGACCAGATGGCGCAAGACGCCGACGACGTTCGGCCCGGTCGGGCGAGTCTTGGCAACGCTCGGGCTGGTGGTACCGCTCGCGTTCATGGTCGTCGGCGGCATCGTGTTCACGGCCGCCTGGGCCGGGGCGCTGATCTGGCTGGCCGTCGTCATGCCCAAGGGGCTACGCGACATCTGGCGCGCCGGTCGCCTCCCGGTGTAACCAAGATCATCGCCGTCGGGTCGACATCCATCTCGCCTTAATGGCGCTCGCCCGTTGTCGCCTGGTCCTCGATCTCTGGCAGAATGATCGCGAGCACCGCCGGGCTCGGGCCCTCTACCTGTCTCCGGCGCATCTCGGGCAAAGCAGCGCCCCGCACCCCACGCGGGACGCCGTACGCCCACTTCGTCGTAGGAGAAATCACCGCGTGGCAACGAAAATCAGACTCATGCGCCTGGGCAAGATCCGCGCGCCGTACTACCGCATCGTCGTCGCCGACTCGCGTACCAAGCGCGAGGGCCGGGTCATCGAGACGATCGGCAAGTACCACCCCAAGGAAGACCCGAGCCTCATCGAGGTCAACTCGGAGCGGGCGCAGTACTGGCTCGGCGTCGGCGCGCAGCCGACCGAGCCGGTTGCCGCCATCTTGCGGGTGACCGGCGACTGGCAGCGGTTCAAGGGCGAGGCAGCCCCGACCGAGGCGGTCAAGACCGCGGCGCCGCGCCCGGATCGCAAGGCCATCTTCGAGGCCGCGGCCAAGGAAAGCCTGGCCGACGCCGAAGCCAAGCCGGCGAAGAAGACGGCCGCGAAGAAGGCCGCGGCAGCGCCGGAGCCCGAGGCCGAGGCTGCGGCTCCCGAGGCCGAGGCCGCGGCTTCTGAGCCCGAGGCCGCGGCTCCTGAGGCTGCTGCTCCCGAGGCCGAGGCCGCCGCTCCCGAGGCCGAGGCTGCGGCTCCCGAAGCCGAGGCTGAGCCGGCGGCCGCGGCCGAAGCGGCTCCCGAAGCGGCCGAGGCTGCCGAGAGCACCGAAAGCTGATGCTGGAGGAGGCCCTCGAGCACCTCGTCCGCGGCATCGTCGACCACCCGGACGACGTCCAGGTCGACCTGCGCGACCTGCGCCGCGGCAAGGTCCTCGAAGTCCGCGTCCACCCGGACGACCTCGGCAAGGTGATCGGCCGCGGCGGCCGTACGGCGCGGGCGTTGCGCACCGTGATCGCGGCCCTCGGCGGCCGCGGCGTGCGGGTCGATCTCGTCGACGTCGACCGGGTGCGCTGACCGCGAACGTGCGGCTGATCGTCGGCCGGGTCGCCCGGGCGCACGGCGTGGGCGGCGAGGTCGCGGTCGACGTACGGACCGACGACCCCGAGGGCCGGTTCGCGACCGGGCAGGTCCTCGACACCGACCCGGCCGAGCGCGGTCCGCTCACCGTCGAGGCGACCCGCTGGCACTCCGGCCGGTTGCTCGTCCGGTTCGCGCACGTCGCGGACCGGACCGCCGCCGAGACGCTGCGCGGCACGCTACTGGTCGCGGACTCCGCGACCAGCGCCGAGCCGGCCGACGACGACGAGTTCTGGGACCACGACCTCGTCGGGCTGCGGGCGGTGACCGCCACCGGCGCCGACCTCGGCGTCGTCGCCGAGGTCCTGCACCCGCCCGGCCCGCCGTTGCTGTCGGTACGGCGACCCGACGGCGGCGAGTTGCTCGTACCGTTCGTTCGCGCCATCGTCCCGACGGTGGACGTCTCCGCCGGCCGGCTCGTCGTGACGCCGCCGGACGGATTGCTGGAGCTCTGAGGATCGTGCGCATCGATGTCGTCACGATCTTCCCGGAGTACTTCGCGCCGCTCGACGTCTCGTTGCTCGGCAAGGCGCGTGAGCGCGGCGTCCTCGACGTCCACGTGCACGACCTGCGCGAATGGACCGACGACGTCCACCGCACCGTCGACGACTCGCCGTACGGCGGCGGTCCCGGGATGCTCATGGCGCCCGAACCGTGGGGTCGGGCACTCGACGCGGTCGCACCGGAGGGCGCGCTGCTCGTCGTACCGACTCCGGCCGGGCGGCGGTTCACCCAGGCCGACGCGCGGGCGTGGGCGGCGGGCGAGCATCTCGTCTTCGCGCCGGCCCGTTACGAAGGCATCGACGCCCGGGTCGTCGAGGACGCGCGGCGGCGGCTGCGGGTCGAAGAAGTCTCGATCGGCGACTACGTCCTCGCCGGCGGGGAGGCCGCCGTGCTCGTGATCGTCGAGGCGGTCGCCCGGTTGCTGCCGGGGTTCATGGGCAACGCGGACAGCGTGGTCGAGGAGTCCTTCGAGACGGGACTGCTCGAGGCGCCGGCGTACACGAGACCGGCGAGCTGGCGCGGCCTCGACGTGCCGGACGTGCTGCTCTCCGGCGACCACGCGGCGATCGCCGCGTGGCGGCGGGCGCGGGCGCTGGAACGGACCAAACGAGTGCGGCCCGACCTGCTGCCCTGAGCGGCGTTACCGCCGCACGTCGAAACTGTGGCAGAGTAGATGGTCGCCGCCTGACAATGAACCAACCGGTGAGGACCACTCCCATGCAGACCCTTGACTCGATCGACGCTGCGTCGCTGCGCAGCGACGTCCCCGCGTTCCGACCGGGGGACACCGTGAAGGTTCACGTCCGCGTGGTCGAGGGCAACCGCGAGCGCATCCAGGTGTTCCAGGGCGTCGTCATCCGCCGCCAAGGCGGCGGCGTCCGCGAGACGTTCACGGTCCGCAAGGTGAGCTTCGGCGTCGGCGTCGAGCGGACGTTCCCGGTCCACTCGCCGATCGTCGACCACGTCGAGGTGGTCACCCGCGGCGACGTCCGCCGGGCGAAGCTGTACTACCTGCGCGAGCTGCGCGGCAAGAAGGCGAAGATCAAGGAAAAGCGCGACGCGGTCCCGACCCGCTGACGCCGTCCTGAGCCAACCCGTGGATCCCTCCGAGCCCACCCGACCGGTCGACTCGTCCGAGCCGAACGCGGCGGCGGACACTGAGGCGATCGACTCCGCGCCCGCGGGCGCGGAAGGCGCCGGGGACACAGCGACCGCCGACGGCCCCGGCCGGCGCCGGGCCGTGCCGCCGCCGCAGAAGACGTCGTTCTGGAAAGAGCTGCCGTTCCTGGTGCTCATCGCGCTGGTGCTCGCACTGCTGATCAAGACGTTCCTGGTGCAGGCGTTCTACATCCCGTCCGCGTCGATGGAGGACACGCTGCAGGGCGGGCCGAACCAGAACAGCCAGACCACCGACCACAAGCACCACCCGTACGACCGCGTGTTGGTGAACAAGCTGATCTACCGAATCCGCGACATCCACCGCGGCGAGATCGTCGTGTTCAGAGGGCCGAAGTCCTGGCAGGACCAGCCGGAGTTCGTCTCGCATGCGCCGAGCAATCCGATCGGCCGGTTCTTCCACGACATCGGCTCCGCGATCGGCGTCGCCGCGCCGAGTTCGAAGGACTTCATCAAGCGGGTCATCGGGATCGGCGGCGACCATGTCGTCTGCTGCGACGCGAACGGCCGGATCACCGTCAACGGCGTCGCGCTGCACGAGCCCTACCTGTATCCGGGCGCGAAACCGTCCGCCGAGCAGTTCGACGTGGTCGTGCCGAAGGGCCGGCTGTGGGTCATGGGTGACAACCGCGACGGCAGCGCCGACTCGCGCATGCACCGCGGCGACCACGACGGCACGGTCCCGGCGAGCGACGTCATCGGCCGCGCCTTCGTCGTCGTCTGGCCGCCGTCGGACTGGAAGACGCTGTCGGTGCCGGGCACGTTCCACCAGAAGGGTCTGGCCGCCGCGCTGGCCGGCACCGATCCGCTCGTGGCCGGTTTCGTCGGCGCCGTACCGCTGGCATTGTTGCGCCGCCGGGCGTCGTACCGGCTGCGGGTACGGCGGGCCCGCCGGCGGTCTGTGGGTTAAGCCCGCCGGTCGAGCCCGGCCCGTCGTACGCTGCCTGTCGATGCCACTTCGCCCGCCGAGACCCGCGCCCGATCCCGGCGCGCCGGTCACCACGATTCGCCGTGACGCCGGCCTCTACGGCTACGAGCGGGCACTCGCGCGGCGCGGGCTGTGGCCGGTCGCGGGCGCCGACGAGGCCGGGCGCGGCGCGTGTGCCGGACCGCTCGTCGTGGGTGCGGTGATCCTGCCCGAGGGCAAGCGCGGGCAGGTCCCGGGACTGGCCGACTCCAAGCTGCTGACGCCGGCGGCGCGCGACCGCGTGTACGCGCAGGTCGTACGGCGAGCGGTCGCCTGGACGGCCGTCGTCATCCCGCCGCAAGAGGTCGACCGGCGCGGGTTGCACGTGTGCAACGTCATCGGCATGCGGCGCGCGCTCGCGCGGCTGGACGTCGCGCCGGCGTACGTACTGACCGACGGTTTTCCGGTGCCCGGCCTCGACGTGCCGGGGCTCGCGGTGTGGAAGGGCGACCGGGTCGCGGCCTGCATCGCCGCCGCGTCGGTGGTGGCGAAGGTCACCAGGGATCGGCTGATGGTCGACCTGCACCAGGCCTACCCGGATTACGGGTTCGACGAGCACAAGGGGTATTCGACGCCGGAGCACCAGCAGGCGTTGCGCCGGCACGGGCCGTGTGCGCAGCACCGGTTCTCCTACGTCAACGTGCGCGGGGCGCTGCCGGCCGGATCCGGCGTGCGCGACACTGAAGCCGACGACGAGGAATGGGTGGAGACGGCGTGAGCTCGGAAGATCTCGAAAAGTACGAGACCGAGATGGAGCTGCAGCTCTACCGCGAGTATCGCGACGTCGTCGGCCTGTTCAGCTACGTCGTCGAGACCGAGCGGCGGTTCTACCTCACCAACGACGTGACGGTGCACGAGCGCGTCGACGGCGGCGAGACGTACTTCGAGGTCGTCATGCAGGACGCGTGGGTGTGGGACATGTACCGGCCGGCGCGGTTCGTCAAGAACGTCCGCGTGCTGACGTTCAAGGACGTGAACGTCGAGGAGCTGGCGAAAAGTGACCTGCAGGTTCCGGACGGTGAGCACGGCGGGTAGGGCGCGCGCCGGTGGGTACGGCGAACGTGTGACCGACAACGAGCCGTACCCGCCCGCACCGGACCAGCAGAAGAACGAGCCGTTCGCTTCCTCGCCCGAGACGTCGGCGCAGGCCGGCGGGTCTTCGCGCGCGCGTGGGGAGCAGGGTTCGCCGTCCGGCCCCGCGGAGGTCGACGACGACGCCGGCGCGCGCTCGATGGCCCGCTCGGCAGCGCCCCCGGTCGACAGCGGCGTACCGACGCCCGGCGACTCGCAAGGTGTGTCGGTGCCGTCGGTGCAGGCTGCCGCCGGGAGCAGCGAGGAGAGCGGCAAGGTCGACGGTGTGTCGATCACCGCGATCGCGGCGCCGGGCAAGCCGGACGGCGAGGTCGACACCCGCGCCTGACCCGGTCCGGCGTCCTCGGGGCCTCGGGTCCTGGGGTCCTGGGATCCTCCACAGTTCGGCGCCTCGTCCGCGCCGTCCACACACTGAGCTGATCGCATCGACGCGCGCCTTCGCGCCCCGCATTGTGGCTCGCGGAGGTGGTGGGCGTGCGAGCCAAGGACGCGGTCGGGCAGTACGGCGAGCGGGTCGCCGCCCGGCACCTTCTCGACGCCGGGCTGACGATCGTCGCCACCAACTGGCGGTGCGCCGACGGCGAGATCGACATCGTCGCGTTCGAGCACGGCGTGGTCGTCATCTGCGAGGTGAAGACCCGCACGTCGGAGTTGTTCGGGGTGCCGGCCGAGGCGGTCACCCGCACCAAGGCCGATCGGCTGCGCCGGCTGGCGATGCTCTGGCTGCGCGAGCACCCGGCCGGCGGTGCCGAGGTGCGCTTCGACGTGGTCAGCGTGCTGGTGCCCAAGGCCGGCGGCCCTGTCGTCGAGCACCTGCGGGGGGCGTTCTGATGGCGCTCGCGCGCACCCGTTCGGTCGCGCTGGTCGGTGTCGACGCGCACGTGATCGACGTGGAGGTCGACGTCGGGCCGGGCGTGCCCGAGTTCACCCTGACGGCGCTGTCCGATCGGGTGCTTGGCCAGGTCAAGCACCGGGTCCGCGCGGCGATCACGAACTCCGGCGAGAAGTGGCCGCAGCGCCGGACGACGGCGTCGTTGTCACCGGCGACCGTGCCCAAGAGCGGCAGCCGGTACGACCTTGCGATCGCCGCGACGCTGCTCGCGGCCGCGGACGCGCTGCCGCCGGAGCCGCTGCGCGACTGGGTCGTCATCGGCGAGCTGGATCTCGCGGGACGGGTCCGCGCGGTCACCGGAGTGCTGCCCTCGGTCATCGGCGCCTATCGCTCGGGCGCTCGCCGCTTCGTCGTGCCCAGGGCCAACGTCGGCGAGGCGAGGCTGGTCGGTGGTGCCGAGGTCGCCGGGGTCGGGTCGTTGCGCGAGCTGTGCGCGTGGGTGCGCGGCGAGGCCTCGCTCGACGACGACGACGAACCCGCTGCTTCGCTGGAAGACGCCACGGCGCCCGAGCCGCCGGACTTCCGGGACGTGCTGGGGCAGGAGGCCGCCCGGCACGCGATGGAGGTGGCGGCGGCTGGCGGTCACCACGTGCTGATGCTCGGGCCGCCCGGCGTCGGCAAGACGATGCTGGCCGAAAGGCTGCCCGGCATCCTGCCCGATCTCAGCGAGGACGAGGCGCTCGAGGTCACCGGGCTGCATTCGGTGGCCGGCCGGCTGCGCCCGGGTGCGCCGTTGATCAGCCGGCCGCCGTTCTGCGCGCCGCACCATACGGCGTCGGTCGCCGCGATCGTGGGCGGCGGGTCCGGGCTCGCGTCGCCGGGAGCCGTGTCGCTCGCCCATCGCGGTGTGCTCTTTCTCGACGAGGCGCCGCTGTTTCCCGCGCGCGTGCTCGACGCGCTGCGCGAGCCGTTGGAGTCGGGATCGGTGACGCTCGCCCGAGCGGGCGGCGTCGTGACGTACCCGGCCCGGTTCCAGCTCGTGCTGGCGGCGAACCCGTGCCCCTGCTCGGCCGCCGGTCGTGACGCGACGCTGGCCGCCTGTACGTGCCCGGGCGTGACGGCGCGGGCGTATCAGGCGAAGCTCTCCGGCGCGTTTCGCGACCGGCTCGATCTCATGATCGAGCTGCTGCCGGTCAGCCGGGCCCTGATCGTGGACTCGGGTGTGGCCGGCTCGCGTGCCGTCCTCGGCGCCGCCGCGGAGTCCAGTGCGTCGATCCGGGCCAGGGTCTTGGCGGCGCGGGCGCGGTCGGCGGAGCGGCTCGCCGGCACGCCGTGGTCGACGAACGCCGAGGTACCCGGGTCGGTGCTGCGGCGGCGCTGGCCGGTGGCGGCTGCTGCCGGTCGATCGTTGCGCCGCGTCGTCGACGCGGGCGTGCTGTCCAACCGGGGCGTCGACCGGGTGCTGAAGGTCTCGTGGACGCTCGCCGACCTGGCCGGCCGTGACCAGCCGAGCGCCGAGGACGTGCATCTCGCCCTCGTGCTGCGCGCCGGGCGGTCGGTCGCCGACCTTGCCGTCAGCTGGGCGGTGAGCGCATGACCGCGACGGATGACGACGCCAGTGCCGTGACCGATGCCGAGCGGTTGGCCCGGGCGACGCTGACGCGGATCGCGGAGCCGGCCACGAAGGGGCTCGCCGGCTGGGTCCGTGAGGTCGGCGCCGAGCGGGTCGTCGCCGAGTTGCGAGCCGGCGCATCCCGAGCCGGGGTCGACGTCGACGGGCTGCGGCACCGGCTGGCGACCGCCGATCCACATCGCGACCTCGCCCGAGCCGCCGCCCTCGGCGCCCGGCTCGTCTGTCCGGGCGATCCGGAGTGGCCGGCGCCGCTCGACGACCTCACCTGGGAAGGGCTCGACTGCCTCGGGCTGTGGGTCCGCGGCCCGGTGGGGCTGGCCACCGCGGGGTTTCGCGCCGTCGGCATCGTCGGCACCCGGGCCGCGACGGCGTACGGGCAGTTGCTCGCCAGCAACTTCGCGCACGGACTCGCCGAGCGCGGCTGGACGATCGTGTCCGGGCTCGCGTACGGGATCGACGCGGCCGCGCATCAGGGGGCCCTGGCGGCCGGCGGGGTGACGATCGCGGCGCTGGCGTGCGGAGTCGACGTGGCCTATCCCAAGGCGAACCGCGCGCTCTACGAGCGCGTGTGCGCCGAAGGTCTCGTGATCAGCGAGTTCCCGCCCGGTACGGCGCCGCAACGGCCGCGATTCCTGGTCCGCAACCGGCTCATCGCGGCGCTGTCCGCCGGAACGGTCGTGGTCGAGATGGCCACGCGATCCGGCGCGCGAGCGACGGCGACGTACGCCGCGCGGCTCAACCGCCACGTGATGGCGGTGCCGGGCCCGGTGACCTCGGCGGTGTCGGCGGGCTGCCACCAGTTGCTGCGGGATCGGCCGGACACCGTGGTCGTGACGCGGGTGGAGGAGATCGTCGAGCAGTGCGGGCATATGGGCGAGGTGGCCGAGCCGTTGAGCGTTGCGTCGACCGCGCGCGACCTGCTCGGACCGACGGTACGGCGGGTGTTCGAGGGCGTGCCGGTGCACACCGGGGCGACCGTGGACAAGATCGCCGAAGTGGCCGGCGTGGCGCCCGCGGCTGCGGCCGCTTCGCTGGCCGCGCTCGCCCAGCTCGGGCTCGCCCACGAGCGAGCCGGGCTGTGGGCGATGACGCCGACCGGTCGGCGGGAGCGCCGTCACCGTGGCGATCCGCTCGCCCAACTGGCGCTCAACGTGTGGTGATCCCGCCCGCTGCGCACGGGTTGGCGCGCCAGCCGCTGCGGGCTGGCGCCAGCCTGCCGGCCTGGCATCTCTCCCGGGAGTTGGCCCGCCAGGCTGTCCGGTTGGCGACAGGTCTCGGCTTCTCGCCAGGTTTCTGGTGGAGTGCCGCTACGCGTGGCTGCTTGACCCGCTGTACCTCGTCGCGCAGCGTGAACGGGTGGACGACGCCGGGTCTCAGGGTTCGCCCGCGCGCGCGCCGGTGCCGGATGTCGAGGATCCGGCCCGGGTCGCCGCTGGGCACGACGGGGCGAGCGCCGGCGACGACGGCCCGGCCGGGCCTGCGGCGGCGCCGTTGCCGCCCGGATTCGCGGCGGCGCTGGAAGCATTCCTCGATCATCTGCGGCTGGAGCAGGACCGGTCCTCGCACACGGTGCGCGCGTATCGCAGTGACCTCACCAGCCTGTTCGAACACGCGACCCTGGTGCACGCCGCGGCTCCCGGCGATCTGGACCTGCGAACCCTGCGGTCGTGGTTGGCCAAGCTGAGCTCGCTGGGCCTGTCCCGGGCGACCGTTGCCCGGCGCGCATCGTCCGCGCGTACGTTCACCGCCTGGGCCGTACGGCGAGGGCTGTCGACCAGCGATCCCGGCGCGCAACTCGCGACCCCGCGGCCCGGCCGGCACCTGCCGACGGTGTTGCGTCAGGACGAGGCGCTGCGGGCGATGCAGCCGCCCTCAGCCGATCGTGGCGACGGCAACGACGGCGACCACGACCGCCGATCGGCCGAGCGCCGTGTCGGCGAGAACTGTGCACGGGAGGACCGCGCCAGCGACGACGCCCGCGCCGGCGGTGACGACGCGGGTACCGAGATGCTGCGGGACCAGGTCGTCGTCGAACTGCTCTATGCAGGCGCGTTGCGGGTAAGCGAGCTTTGTGGCCTCGACATCGATGACGTCGATCTGTCCCGCAACACCGTGCGCGTGCTCGGCAAGGGCCGCAAGGAGCGGGTCGTTCCGATCGGGATTCCCGCGGCGCGCGCGGTCAGCCGCTGGCTCCGCGACGGGCGACCCGCCTGGGTACGGCCGGCCAGCGGCCCGGCGTTACTGCTCGGCGCGCGCGGCGGCCGGCTCGACCCGCGCACGGCCCGGCGCAGCGTCCATCGCCGCCTCGCCGCGGCCGGCGGCCTGCCCGACCTCGGCCCGCACGGCTTGCGGCACACCGCCGCCACGCATCTGCTCGAAGGCGGTGCCGACCTCAGGAGCGTTCAGGAACTCTTGGGCCACGCTACGCTCGCTACTACCCAGATCTATACGCACGTGTCCATCGAGCGACTGAGGGCGACATATGAGCGGGCGCACCCCCGGGCGTGAGCCGGTCGGCTCCGCTGCGGCGGGGCCGACCGACGTCGACGTCGCCGAGGACGCGCTCAAGCTCGCGGACGACGTCGACGCCGAGATCGACGACGAGGAAGACATCGCCGAAGACCCCGCGCTGATCGCGGCCGCGGAGAAGGCGGCCGAGAAGGACGCCGTCGAGGCGGCCATCCGGGCGCTGTGGCAGGACTTCAAGGATTCCGGCGACCCGCGGCTGCGCGAGCGGCTGATCCTGCACTACTCGCCGCTGGTGAAGTACGTCGCCGGGCGGGTCGGCGTCGGGCTGCCGCCGAACATCGAACAGGCCGATCTCGTCTCCTACGGCATTTTCGGCCTGATCGACGCCATCGAGAAGTTCGACATCAGCCGGGCGATCAAGTTCGAGACCTACGCGATCAGCCGGATCAAGGGCGCGATCATCGACGAGCTGCGGGCGATCGACTGGATCCCGCGCTCGGTCCGCTACAAGGCGCGTGAAGTCGAGAAGGCGTACGCCGCGCTCGAGGCCCGGCTGCACCGTACGCCGACCGAGCCGGAGGTGGCCGAGGAACTCGGCATCGGACTCGACGACCTGCACACGATCTTCAGCCAGGTCTCGTTCGTCAACGTCATCGCGCTCGACGAACTGCTCAACGTCGGCGGTGAACGCGGCGACAAGCTTTCGCTCGTCGACACGCTCGAAGACACGAAGGCCGAGGATCCGGTCCAGGCGTTCGAGACCGAGGAGACGAAGTACCTGCTCGCGCGGGCCATCAACACATTGCCCGAGCGAGAGAAGATCGTCGTCACGCTGTACTACTACGAGGGCCTCACCTTGGCGGAGATCGGACAGGTGCTCGGCGTGACCGAGAGCCGCATCTGCCAGATGCACACGAAGGCCGTGCTGCAGTTGCGGGCCAAGCTCAACGACTCTCGCGACTGACCCGTCCCGTATGCGCGAGTCGCGGCGCGCGAGGCGGTCGTCCCGAACCGGCCAGCCCGACAGCCGCGACCGACCGGCGGCGGCCGGCGAGACGGAAGACGAACCGGCGGACAGCGCTGATCGCTCGCCGCAACACGGCCGGTCGCCGACTCCGTTTGCCCTCCCGCTGAGCACCCGACTGCCGCGCCACCCGGTCGTCCTTGCGCTCGCCGGGTATGTCGCTGTCCGGTTGCTCATGCTCGCGACCATCGTGCTCACCGCGCACGCGCGCGGCCAGCATGCGGCCGGCCGACTGTCGAAGGCGGACGGCTACTGGTATCTGCTCATCGCCGCGCACGGTTACGGACACCCGCCGCCGATCGGCCCCGACGGCGCCTATACCCACCGGACAACGCTGGCGTTCTTCCCGCTGTACCCGACGCTGATCCGCGCGGTTTCCTACGTCGGCATGCCCAGGCTCTATGCCGCCCTGCTCATCACCGCCGTAGCGGGGACGTTCGCCGCGGCGTTCATCACGTGGTGGGCGCAGCCGTACGTCGGCGATCGCGGTGCGGTCGTCCTCACGATCGTCTGGTCGTTGCTGCCGACCAGCGTCGTGTTCGACATGGCGTACTCCGAGGGATTGTTCGTCGCGGCGGCGGCCGCGACGTTGCTCGCCCTTCAGCGCGACCGCCTCGTGCTCGCCGCCCTCGCCTGCACCGTCGCCGGGCTGACCCGGCCGACCGGCGCCGGGCTGGTGGCGGCCGTGCTCGTCGCGGTCGTCCTCGACGTACGCCGGACCGGACTGCACAGACGGCATGTGATCGCCGCCCTGCTCGCGCCGGCGGGCCTTGCGTTGTCGCTCGGTCACGTCGCCGTCGCCACCGGGCGGATCGACGGCTGGTTCTGGCTGGAAAAGACGGTCTGGCACAGCGGCTTCGACGGCGGCTGGTCCTGGCTGCGCGCGGCCGGGCAACCCCTCACCGGCGGTCCCGCGCGGCATGAGCCGCCGATCGTGATGTCGCTCGTGGTCGTCGTCGCGTTCGTCGCCGCGTTCGTGGCCTGGGTCCGGCGCCGGCCGCCGGCCGCCGAGGTGGCGTACACCGCGACCGCCGGCATTCTCGCGATCGGCGAGCGCAACTTCGTGCACGTCAAGCCACGCTTCCTGCTCGTGGCCTATCCGGTGCTGGTGCCGGTCGCGCGACGCATGGCGCGGTGGTCGACGACGACGCTGATCGTGCTCGGGATGGCCGCGCTGGCCGCGTCGCTCGCGTGGAACACCTACCTCGTCCTCGGGTGGCCCAAGTCGGTGTGAACGCCGGGCCCGCACGGCGGCGAGTGACGGGACTCCGGCCGGCGGTGGGCGCCGCCGGCGGCGCGCGGCACCGCTGACGAGCGCG
>JAICXQ010000129.1 GCA_025980325.1 Frankiales bacterium | reverse complement strand
TGGTGTCGGTGATCGCGTCGGGTTACGGCACGACGTACGCGACCGTGACGGCGTACCAGAAGACCGCGTCCGGATGGCGGGTCGCGCTCGGCCCGTGGTCGGCGCGGATCGGGCGTAACGGGTTCGCACCGTCCGGGCAGAAGCGCGAAGGCGACGGCCGGACGCCGACCGGCTCGTTCGGCTTCTCGTTCTTCTTCGGCGTCGACCTCGCGCCGTCCGGCTTGCGCTACGAGTGGCGGCACGCGTCGACGTACGACGTGTGGGACGACGACCCGTCGTCGCCGCGTTACAACGAATGGGTCGACACCCGCTACGCCGACGCCGGCGCCGACCCTGAGCCGATGCACCAGGTTCCGGCGTACGACGCGGCCGCGGTCATCGCCTACAACACCGCGCGCACGCCCGGTCTCGGCAGCGCGATCTTCTTCCATACCTCGCACGACAGCGCGACCGCCGGTTGCGTATCGGTGCCCTACGGCGACGTGGTCGCGCTGCTGCGCTGGCTCGATCCACGCCACTCGCCGCGGATCATCATGGGCACTCGCACCGCCGTCACTCGTTGACCGTCACCACGGCTCAGAGGGACAGGCCGCCGTCGACGGGCAACAGCGCGCCGGTGACGCCGCCGGCTTCCTCCCCGGCCAACCAGACACATGCGGCGGCGACCTCGTCGGGTGTCAGCAGTCGTTCGACCGGCTGTTGGGTCGCGAACTCGGCGACCGACGTCAAGCCGTAGAGAAGCGCGCTCTCCACCAGCATCGCGGTGTCGGTCGAGCCGGGTGCCACGGCGTTCGCGGTCACTCCGGTGCCGCGCAGATCGGCGGCGAGGCCACGGACGAAGCCGGCGACGCCGGCCTTCGCGGCGCAGTATGCGGCCAGTCCCGGCAGCCCGGTGACCGCCGCCGACGACGCGACCGCGACGAACCGGCCGTGCCGCGGCTCGGGCCGGCGCAGCAACGCGGGCACCGCCACCCGAGCCAGGTTGAGCACGCCGCGCAGGTCGACGTCGAGCACCGTTGCCTCGCCGTCACGCGACGTCTCCCAATGCGGCGCGCCGCCCGCGATCACGCCGGCCACAGCGAACGCCGCGTCGAGCCCGCCGTACACCGACTCCGCGACCGTGACCGCCCCGGCGAGCGCTGCCACGTCTCGGACGTCGACAGCGCGCGTCGTCACGTCGCCCAGCGACGACAGCGCGTCGAGCTCTTCGCGCGATCCGAGGTGGTAAGGCACCGCCGGATCGTCGGCGCAGACGTCGACCGCAACCACCGACCAGCCGTCGGCGGCGAGCCGGCGGACGACCGCGGCGCCGATGCCGCGAGCCGCGCCGGCGACGATCGCGACGCCCGTCACTGCTGGTCGACAGCGCCGAGGCGGCGGGTGAAGCCCGGCGGCACGATCACGTCGTCCGGACTCAGATCCCGTACCGACCGATGGCCGAGGCCGAGCACCGCGGAGTCGACGCCGGCCCGCAAGATGTCGAGCACGTTCTCGACGCCGGCCTGCCCGTTCGCCGCCAGCCCCCACAGGTACGCGCGCCCGATCATCACGGCGCGCGCACCGAGCGCGAGTGCCTTCACGACGTCACTGCCGCGGCGTACGCCGCCGTCGAGCAACACCTCGACCTGGTCGCCGACCGCCGCCGCGATCTCGGGCAACGCGCGGATCGTCGCCGGGGTCCCGTCGAGATTGTTGCCGCCGTGGTTGGACACCGAGATCGCGGTCGCGCCGGCGGCCACGGCCTCCTTCGCGTCGTCGACCCGGATGATCCCCTTGACCATGAACGGCCCATCCCACTGCACACGCATCCACGCGATGTCGTCCCACGTCGCC
>JAICXQ010000032.1 GCA_025980325.1 Frankiales bacterium | reverse complement strand
GAAGCCGCGCTGGCCCCGGATCTCGTTGTTGTGGATCACCGACAGGCACAAGCCCAGCACCGTCCGGGTGTCGCGAGGGTCGATGATCCCGTCGTCGTAGACCCGCGCGGTGAGGAACAGCGCTTTCGACTCGGCCTCGATCTGCGCCTCGACCATCTCCCGCATCGCCCGGTCGGCGTCCTCGTCGAATGCCTGGCCGCGCGCCTCCGCCGCCTGCCGGCCGACGATCGACAGCACGCCGGCGAGCTGCGCCGGACCCATGACCGCCGATTTCGCACTCGGCCAGGTGAACAGGAACCGCGGGTTATAGGCCCGGCCGCACATGCCGTAGTTGCCGGCGCCGTACGACGCACCCATGGTGACCGTCAGGTGCGGCACGGTGCTGTTGGACACCGCGTTGATCATCAAGGCGCCGTGCTTGACGATGCCGCGCTGCTCGTAGTCCTTACCCACCATGTAGCCGGTGGTGTTCTGCAGGAACAGCAGCGGAGTGTCGCTCTGGTTGGCCAGCTGGATGAACTGCGCGGCCTTTTGCGACTCCTCGTTGAACAACACCCCGCGGGCGTTGGCGAGCACCCCGATCGGGTAACCGTGCAAGGTCCCCCAGCCGGTGACCAGCGACGGGCCGTACAGCGGCTTGAACTCGTCGAACTCGCTGGCGTCGAGGATGCGAGCTAGGACATCGCGCGGGTCGAACGGCTCCTTGAGGTCAGTCGGCACGATCCCGAGCAGGTCCTCCACGTCGTACGCCGGCTCCCGGCTCGGCTGCGCATCCGGCCCCAGCTTGCGATGGTTGAGCCGGCGCACGATCTGCCGGCCGAGGCGCAGCGCGTCGACCTCGTCGAGGGCCATGTAGTCGGCCAGCCCCGAGGTGCGGGCGTGCATCTCCGCGCCGCCGAGCTCCTCGTCGTCGGACTCCTCGCCGGTCGCCATCTTGACCAGCGGCGGCCCGCCGAGGAACACCTTCGCCCGCTCCTTGACCATGACGACGTAGTCGCACATGCCGGGGATGTACGCGCCGCCCGCGGTCGAGTTGCCGAACACCAGCGCGACCGTCGGGATGGCCTTCGCCGACTTGCGGGTGAGGTCGCGAAAACCGCGGCCGCCCGGAATGAAGATCTCGCTCTGCGTCGGCAGGTCGGCGCCACCGGACTCGACCAGGTTGACGACCGGCAGCCGGTTCTCCTCCGCGATCTGCGCGGCCCGCCCGGACTTGCGCGCGGTCCACGGATTCGTCGCGCCGCCGCGCACGGTCGGATCGTTCGCGACCACGAGCACCTCGGTGCCCTCGACGACGCCGATGCCGGTGACGACGCTCGCGCCGACCGGGTACGTCGTGCCCCAGGCGGCCAGCGGCGAGAGCTCGAGGAACGGCGAATCCGGATCGAGCAGGAGCTCGATCCGCTCGCGGGCGAGCAGCTTGCCGCGCTGGCGGTGCCGTTCGACGTACTTCTCCCCGCCGCCGCCGCGGGCCAGCGCGAGCTGGCCGTCGATCTCGGCGAGCAGATCGCGCAGGGCCTCCTGCCGGGCCGCGAAGTCCGGCGCGTCGCGATCGACGCGATCCGGCAGCACGGGCATGCGCGAAAGCCTAGGGGTTGCCCCGCGCCGGCCCGACACCGACTTTGCTCGACCTTTGCCGGAAATCGACGGAGTTTTCGGCCCGGATGTCCGATCCGAACAGCGAAAGTCGAGCAAAGTCGAGGGTTGTCAGCGGGGCGTTCGGCCCGCCAGCTCCCAGAAGGTGACGGCTGCCGCGGCCGCGACGTTCAGCGAGTCCACCCCGCCGGCCATCGGAATGCGCAGCCGCCTCGCGCATCGCGCGAGCGCCCCCGCCGACAAGCCCGGCCCCTCACTGCCGAGCACGACGGCGACGCGATCGTCCGGGCCGAAGCCGGCCGCGTCGACGGCGTCCGCATCGTCCGCCGGCGTCATCGCGGCCAGCGTGAAACCCACCGAGCGCAACTCGTCCAACGCGTCCGGCCATGCGGTCGCGCGGGCGTACGGGATCGCGAACACCTCGCCCATCGACACTCGTACCGACCGCCGGTATAGCGGATCCGCGGACGACGGCGACAGCACGACGCCGTCCATGCCGAGGGCCGCCGCGCACCGGAACACCGCACCGAGATTGGTGTGGCTGACGATGTCCTCCAGCACGACGAGCCGCCGCGCCGCACCGGCCACGGATTCAAGAGAAGGCAATGGCCGGCGATGGAACGACGCGAGCGCGCCGCGGTGCACGTGGAAGCCGGTCAGCTCGCGCAGGACGTCGTAAGGCGCCGTGTAGACAGGTGCGTCGACACAGGCGATCAGATCGCCCATCCGGTCGAGCCATTCCGGCGCCATCACCATCGACCGCGGCTCGTAGCCGGCAACGAGAGCGCGACGGATCACCGTCTCGCTCTCGGCGATGAACAACCCGTGCGGCGGCTCGAGCGCGCGGCGCAGCGCGACGTCGGTGAGGTTGCGGTAGTCGGCGAGCCGCTCGTCCGCCGGGTCGTCGATCCGGACGAAAGCGGTCAGTCGAGCAGGTCCGGCTGCTCGCGCGAGATCTTCGCGTACAGCGGCTGGAACGACAGCCAGCCGACGAAGTCGGTCCCGACCTGCTCGTGCGTCTTCGCGGCCTGCTCCGGATCGATGTGCACGACGTTGCCCGCCGCCTTCGCGAGCAGCTGCACCTGGCAGGACCGCTCCATCGTGATGAACCAGAACACGGCCGAGTCGACCGACTGGCCGACGGTGAGAAGCCCGTGGTTGCGCAGGATCAGCGCTTTGTTCTCACCGAGGGCGTGCGCGATCCGCTTGCCCTCCTCGATGTCCGTGACGACGCCGGTGTAGTCGTCGAACAGCGCGTGGTCGTTGTAGAACGCGCACACGTCCTGTGTGATCGGCTCCAGCGTCACGCCGAGGGTCGACAACGCGCGGCCGTGCGTCGAGTGCGAGTGCGCCGCGGCGACGACGTCCGGCCGGGCGGCGTGCACCTGCGAGTGGATCGCGAACGCCGCCGTGTTGACGTGGAAATTGCCCTCGACGACCTCGCCGCTGTGGTTGACCCGGATCAGGTCACTCTGCTTCACGTGCGCGAACGGCACGACGAACGGGTTGACCCAGAACGTGTCCGGCTCGATCGGGTCGCGCGCGGTGATGTGACCGGCGACGCCCTCTTCGAACCCGAACTTCGCGAACAGCCGGAACCCGGCCGCGAGCCGTTGCTTGCGATGCAGCCGCTCGTCTTCCGGCGTGGCGAACTCGGGCAGCGTCGGGAACCATTTCTCGGTCATCCACCAAGGGTACGACGCGAGCGGTTACGACTCCTGCCGCGCCTTCCACTCCTCCATCCGGCCCTCCGCGCCCAGGTCGTACAACCGCTGGCACTCCGGGCAGACGGGGTACTTCTTCGGATCCCGGCTCGGCACCCAGACCTTGCCGCACAAGGCGATCACCGGCGTGCCCATGACCATCGCCTCGGTCACCTTGTCCCGTTCGGCGAAGTGCGCGAACCGCTCGTGGTCGCCGTCGTCCGTACGCAGGTCGGGGCGTCCGGTGGTGATGGTCTCGGTGCCGGTCGAGGTCACGTTTGCCAGCCTAAGGGACCCGGGAACGTGACCAGACGTGGTCCTCACACTGCAGCGCCCCGATGACGTCCGCCGGGATCACGCGCATCGCGACGTCAGCGGCGGCTGGCTGCGGCCGACCGTGTTCGGCGTCATGGACGGCCTCGTCACGAACGTCAGCCTCATCGCCGGCGTCGGCGGCGGTGGCCTCGACCCGTCGCGGATCGTCCTGACCGGCCTCGCCGGCCTGGTCGCGGGCGCGTTCTCGATGGCGACCGGCGAGTACACCTCGGTCGCGTCCCAGAACGAGCTCGTCCACGCCGAGGTCGAGATCGAACGCCGGCAGCTCGAGGCCTACCCCGACGAGGAGCAGGCCGAGCTGGCCGAGGCGATCGCGGACAAAGGCGTCGACACCGAGCTGGCCGAGGAGGTCGCCGAGCAGGTCTCGGCGGATCCCGAGGAAGCGTTGCGGTTCCACGCGATCGAGGAGCTCGGCGTCGACCCGACCGATCTGCCGTCTCCGATCGTGGCCGCCGTGTCGTCGTTCTTCGCCTTCGCGTTCGGCGCGATCGTGCCGTTGATCCCCTACCTCGCCGGCGCGGCCAACCTCTACCTTGCGCTGGCGGTCGCGGGCATCGCGCTGTTCGCGGCCGGCGCATTGGTGGGCAGGCTCACCGCGACGTCGATGTGGTCTCGCGGCCTGCGCCAGCTTGCCCTGGCGGCGCTGGCCGCGGGAGTGACGTACGCGGTGGGTACGGCGATCGGGACGACGGTCTCGTAAGCCGCCGCGGCAACCACCAGTTGAGGTCGCCGAGCAGCGACATCGTCGCCGGCACCAGGACGAGGCGGATGACCGTCGCGTCGAGCAGTACGGCGACCGCGAGCCCGAGCCCGATCATCTTCACGACGACGTCGCCCGAAAGCGTGAACGACAGGAAGACGCTGACCATGATGGCCGCGGCCGCGCTGATCACCCGGGCGGTCGAGGCGAGCCCGCGTACGACGCTGTCCCGGCCGTCGCCGTCGAGCAGCCACTCCTCCCGCACCCGCGAGAGCAGGAAGACCTCGTAGTCCATCGACAGGCCGAAAACGATCGCGAACATCAGCATCGGGATGACGTCGACCAGCGGCACCTGCTCGCGCACGCCGACGAGCACGTGCAGCGATCCCCAGGTGAACACCATCACGACGACACCGAGCGCCGCCGCGATCGACAACAGATTGAACAGCACCGCTTTGAGTGGCACCAATACGGATCGGAACACGAGCATCAGCAACACGAACGACACCGCGAGCACCGCGGTCACGAAGTACGGCAACCGATCCAGGACGCGTCGGCTCACGTCGTACCGGCCGGCCGGCAGTCCGATGACGTAGACGCGCACGCCCGTGGCCGCGGCGACCGGCGGCAGGACGCGCGACCGGAGCCGCGGCACCAGCGCGGCCGACGCGGCGCTCTGCGGGCCCGTGCGCGGCACGACCGTGACGATGCCGACCGTTCCGTCCGGCCCGACCGTCATCGGCCGGCTCGCCGCGACATCGCGATCGGTGTCGACCGCCTGGCGGATCAGCGTTCCGTCGCTCGGGCTCAGTGGTCGCCGGTCGCGCGACGCGACGACGAGTTGCAGCGGGCCGTTCGCGCCCGCGCCGAATTCGCGCGCCGTCAACGTGTATGCGAGCTGTGCCTCGGATCCGCGCGCCGCGCTGCTGCCGTCCGGCATGCCCAACCGCATGCCCGCGACCGGTGCGGCGAGCAGCAGGAGCAGCCCGGTCGACGCGGCGGCGTAGCGGACCGGGTGGCGTTCGATCGCGCGACCCCAGCGGGTCCACCACGTGCCGTCGTCCCGATGCATCCGCGGCAGCCGGATGTGCAGGCGGTCGATGTGCCGGTCGGTCAGCGCGAGCAACGCCGGCAGCACCGTCAGCGACGCGGTCATCGAGGTCGCGACGACGATCGCCGCGGCGAAGCCCAGGCTGGTCATGACCGGGATGCCGGCGAAGGCGAGCCCGCAGATCGCGGCGACGACGGTCACGCCGGCCCACAGCACCGACGTACCGGCGGTCGCGGTCGCCAGCACCGCGGCGTCGAGCGGCGCGTCGCCGGCCCGCAGCCGTTCGCGATGGCGGCTGACGATGAACAGCGCGTAGTCGATGCCGACGCCGAGGCCGATCATCGTCGCGAGCGCGGGCGCGCTGTCGTTGACCGGGTAGACCGCGGCGAGCAGCTTCACCAGCCCGAGACCGGTGACGATGCCGAGCGCCGCGGTCGCGACCGGCATCAGCGCCGCGATCACCGACCCGAACGCGAGCAGCAGCACGAGTACAGCGGCGGCGATGCCGACCTTCTCGCCGAGACCGCTGCGCGGCTGGTCGAAGTCGACGACGAGCAGCCCGCCCGGGTACGCCGCCGCGCCGGGCGTGCCATCGGCGCGGACGGCGGCTCGCAGCGCCGTCCGCAGCCGCGAGAGGGAGTCGGGCGGCAGGCTGAACCGGTCGTGGTCGTAGGTCACCCGCAGCCGGCGGGTCGTGCCGTCGGCCGACAGGTCGGACGGGTCCGTGGTGATCGCGGCGACGTGCGGCAGCGCCGTCACCCGGGAGGCCACGGCCGCGACCACGCCCGCGAGCCGGTCCGGCGCGGACACATGGACGACGACGTCGGCGGTCTCCGCTGCCGCGGCCGGAAACGCCCGGGCGAGGACGTCCTGGCCGCGCTCGACCTCGGTGCCCGGCAGCCGCTCGTGCGCGCTGTAGCGCCCGCCCACGGTCAGCGACAGGCCGGTGACCGCGCCGGCCACGACCAGCCAGATCCCGACGACGAGCAGCGGCCGGGCCGCGCAGCGCCGGCCGAGGCGATGGAGCAGCCGAGTCATCGCTGCCGACCTTAGAACGCCCGGCCCATGATCGCCGCCGCCCCAATTGCGACATAGCGCCCGTAGCCGTCCGCTCCCCCGCAATCGACGGCGCCGGCGAGTCCCGGCTCAACACCCAGCGTGATCCTGCCGAAGGTTCAGTAACGCTGAGTAACCGTAGCCCGAAAGGACCACCATCGTGCGTAGCCTTCGTCGCCTCGGCTTGACGGCGGCTGCGCTGACGGCGTTCCTGGTCCCGCTGACCGTGACCGGGACCGCGGATGCGGCCGCGTCGGCCGTCAACGGCGTACGGCTGAACAGCTACGAAGCGACCCTGATCGCCGACATCAACCGGGCCCGGGCGGACCACGGCCTGCGCGGCCTCGTCGTCGTCGCCGGCGCCACCGACGTCGCCCGGCGCTGGTCCTGGCACCTCGCGACCGTGCAGGTGCTCTCGCACAACCCGTCGCTGGTCAGCAACCTCGAGCACGCGGGATCCAACGCCTGGATGATGATCTCCGAGAACGTCGGGACCGCGTCCGCGACCGATCCCGGCTCGCTGTTCACGGCGTACATGAACAGCGCGCCGCACCGGGCGAACATCCTCGACCCCGACGCCCGCTATGTCGGAGTCGGTGTGGTGCAGCACGGTTCGATGGCGTGGAACACCCTCGACTTCACCGACGCGTACTCCTCGACGTACGGCCTCACCCGCGTTCCCGCGGACGGGATGTCGCGCGACACGGTCGCGGTCACGACGACGCGGTCGATCGCCGGCTTCGAGACCAGGTCGGACGAGCGCGCGGGGACGTACTCGTACGCCGGGGTCAGCACGTCGCTGTTGCGGATGACCGGGCCGACGACCGCCGACGACCGCGCGTACGCGACGTTCGTGCGGCACACCACGACCGGCCACGGCGACATCATCGTCCGCGACGCGTGGTCGTTGTCGTCGGCGCGAAGCGTGACGATCCGGGCGTCGGTCAGCGATCCGCTGCGCCGCTCGGTCGCGGTCCAGGTCTTCCTCAGCCACTCGTACGGAACGGGTGTGATGCTCGGCACGATGACCGTGCGAGGAGTCGCTGCGAACACGACGTTCTCGTTGCCGGCCGCGGCGCGCGGGTTCATGGACACGTTGACGTTCCGGGTGCAGAGCAGCGCGCTCGGCTACGCCGGCGGCAGCGCCACGCTGTCGCTCTACAACGTCGTCGTCACGGTCTAGCTCTACTGGCTAGGCGCCGACGGCGTGCACTCCGCCGTCGGCGTGCACGATCTCCCCGGTCGTCGCCGGGAACCAGTCGGACAGCAAGGCGACGCACGCTTTCGCCGCCGGTTCGGTGTCGCCGACGTCCCAGCCGAGCGGCGCGCGGTCGGCCCAGATGCCTTCGTACGTCTCGAATCCCGGGATGCTCTTCGCCGCCATCGTCCGCAGCGGCCCGGCGGCGACGAGGTTGACCCTGATGTTGTGCCGGCCCAGCTCGCGGGCGAGGTAACGCGAGCACGATTCGAGGCCGGCCTTCGCGACGCCCATCCAGTCGTAAGCCGGCCACGCGATCGTCGCGTCGAAGTCGAGGCCGACGATCGAGCCGCCGCCGTTGTCCTGCATGAGCGGCAGCACCGCGCGGGCGAGCGACGCGAACGAGTACGTCGACACGCGCACGGCGGTCGCGACGTCGTCCCAGCTCGCCGACATGAAGTTGCCGCCGAGTGCCGACTCGGGCGCGAACCCGATCGCGTGCAGGACGCCGTCGCAGCCGCCGAGCTTCTCGTCGAGTGTGTGCGCGAGGCCGTCGAGGTGGCCGGTGTCGGTGACGTCGAGTTCGACGACGTCCGCGGGGCTGGGCAGCCGGCCGGCGATGCGGGTGGTGATGGACAGGCCACGGCCGAAGCCGCTGAGCAGCACGGTGGCGCCTTGTTCTTGGGCGAGCTTGGCGACGCCGAACGCGATCGATGCCTCGGTCAGCACGCCGGTGATGAGAAGCCGCTTGCCCTCGAGGATCCCGCCCACGGCTGCGCATCCTCGCACGGGCGGGCCGTACGCCTCGCCAGTACGCGCCCTAAGCGTTCTCCGCAGCGGACGCCTCAAGATCGTTGTACGTATTGCTGGTCATAGAGCCCCGTTTTGACCAGCAATACGTACAACTTGAAGGATGGCTCCGTGAAGCGCTCGGCACTTAGTGGCCCATGCCGAGTCCGCCGTCGACGGGGATCACCGCGCCGGTGACGTACGCAGCGGCGTCGCCGGCCAGCCAGGTCACCACGCCGGCGACCTCCTCCGGCGTCGCGTAACGATGCAGTGGGATTTGTCCCAGGATCTCCTCCCGCCGCGCGTCCGGCAGCGCGGCCGTCATGTCGGTGGAGACGAAACCCGGTGCGACGACGTTCGCGGTGATGCTGCGGCTGCCCAGTTCGCGCGCCACTGACCGTGCCAGCCCGACAAGGCCGGCCTTGCTCGCCGCGTAGTTGACCTGCCCGGCCGACCCGCTGAGCCCGACGACACTGGAGATCAGCACGATCCGGCCGCGGCGCAGCCGCAGCATTCCCTTGCTCGCCCGCCGTACCAGCCGGAACGTGCCGGTGAGGTTCGTGTCGATGACCGCCTGCCAGTCGTCGTCGCTCATGCGCAGCAGCAGCCCGTCGCGGGTGATGCCGGCGTTCGCCACCAGTACCTCGACCGGCCCGTGCGCCGCTTCGGCTTCGGCAAAAGCGGCCTCGATCGCGGCAGGATCCGTTACGTCGCAACGGATTCCGAGCAGCCCGTCGGGTACGGCGCTGCCGCGGTGCGTGATCGCGACCTGGTCGCCCAGAGCGTGGAACGCCTGCGCGATCGCGAGCCCGATGCCGCGGTTGCCGCCGGTGACCAGGACCGATCTAGTCATAACGGCATCCTTGCGTATCGGCCGTTCGGCGCAGTCCGCAGCGGCCCGCCCGGCTCGCGCAGATCCGTCCTCGTGGCGGTGTCAGGAACTCGCCATGGCGCCGATGACTCACTTGCCATGAGGACGGCGAGGAGGACGCGATGACGACGGCGACCGTCGACCTGGGGGGCCGGGTGGGATGTATTCATCTCGCCGACGGAGTGGTCGTGCAGTTGGGTGGCATGTTGACGGACGACAACCTGCCAGCGCTGCGCGAGGCACTCCTCTCACCCTTCCCAGCGTCGTGCCGGGACGTCGTCGTCGACGCGGGTGAGGTCGAGGACGTGACCGAACTGGCCCTCGCCGTCCTCGTGGCGGCCAAGGACTGGGCCGAGGCCAACGGCCGGCGCTTCTTCGTCTCGCGCATGTCGCCGTTGGTCGCGGCCGCTCTCGACATCTGCGACGTGGCGCTGCCCCAGCTCGGCGGCTGGCCGAGCGCGCAACCCGGCATCCCCGCGCCGAGGCGCGCCGCCGACTGACGAGCAACTCGCGGTTGCTCCGCGCCCATGCGCCGTCCCTTCACGCGGCGGTTAGGGTCCTATGGTGCGCGCGATTCAGATTTCCGAGTTCGGTGGTCCCGAGGTTCTGAAGCTCGTCGAGCTTCCCGATCCACATCCGGCTGACGGCTTCGAGGTCGTCACGGTCACCGCCGCCGGCGTCAACTACGCCGACACCCATGCAACGGAGAACAGTTACCTGCAGGCACAGCAGCTGCCGCAGGTGCCCGGCTCCGAAGTCGCCGGTCGTACCGCCGACGGGCGGCGCGTGGCCTCGCTCGTCGGGTCCGGCGGGTACGCCGAGAAGGCGCTCGCGGCCAACGGAGTCACGTTCGACATCCCGGACGGGGTGAGCGACGGCGCCGCGGTCGCGCTGCTCGTCCAAGGGCTGACCGCCTGGCACCTGCTGCGAACCTGCGCGCGGATGCAGCCGGGCGAGTCCGTCGTCGTGCACGCCGCGGCCGGCGGTGTCGGCACGCTGGCCGTGCAACTCGCGAAGCACTGGGGCGCCGGCAACGTCATCGGCACCGCGTCGTCGCCGGACAAGCGCAAGCTGGCCGAATCGCTCGGCGCGGACGCGACTGTCGGCTCCGACGTCGAGGACATGAACGCCGCACTGCGCGAGGCCAACGGCGGCAAGAAGGTCGACATCGTGCTGGAGATGGTCGGCGGTCCGACGTTCGACGGAAGCCTGCACGCGCTCGCGCCGTTCGGCCGCCTGATCGTGTTCGGAAACGCGTCGCGGACCTTGCCGACGCCGATCCCGCCGAACAGCCTGATGGTCGGCAGCAAGACGGTCATGGGCTTCTGGCTGGTCGACTGCATGCGCGACCTGTCGATGCTCGCCGGACCGATGCGCGAGCTGCTCGACCTGACCGTGCAGGGCGTGCTCACCCCGGTCGTCGGCGCGACGTACCCGCTGGCCGATGCCCGCCGTGCGCACGAGGACCTGAGAGCCCGCGCGACGACCGGCAAGGTCGTCCTCGATCCGAGCGCGTGAGGTCGGCGATGACACACGAGATCGACGAGTCGTTCCGTGCACTACCGCTGGCGCGGGTCGCGGACGCGGCACTGAGCCGGGCGAACGAACTCGGTGCCGAGCACGCCGACGTACGCGTCGAGCGCATCCGCACCGACGCGTTCACCTTGCGCGACGCGCGGATGCAGAGCAGCCACGACGACGACGAACGCGGCCTCGCCGTCCGCGTCGTGCACGACGGCACGTGGGGCTTCGCCGCGAGCGCCGACCTCTCCCCCGAGACCGCCGCGAAGCTGGTCGAGCAGGCCGTCGAGATCGCCCGCGCGTCCGCGCCGGTCAACGCCGAACGGATCGAGCTCGCGCCCGAACCGTCGTACGGCGAAGTGACGTGGGTGTCGGCGTACGACGTCGATCCGTTCTCGGTGCACGAGAACGAACGGATCGCGATGCTCGAAGGATGGTCGCGACAATTGCTTGCGGCGCAAGAGGTTTCGCACACCGACGCGACCTTGCGCCAGGTCAAGGAGAACAAGTTCTACGCCGACCTCGCCGGCACGGTGACGACGCAGCAGCGCGTGCGCATGCAGTGTGAGGTCACCGCGACGTGGGTCGACGAGCACAGCGGCCGGTTCGAGACGATGCGCACTCTCGCGCCGCCGGTCGGCCGCGGCTGGGAGCACGTGAGCGGACCGAACTCCTGGGACTGGAACGGCGAGCTCGCCCAGCTGCCTTCGTTGCTGGCGGAGAAGGCCGCGGCACCGTCGGTCAAGGCCGGCCGATACGACCTCGTCATCGATCCGTCGAACCTCTGGCTGACCATTCACGAGTCGATCGGCCACGCGACCGAACTCGACCGTGCGCTCGGGTACGAGGCCAACTACGCCGGCACGTCGTTCGCGACGCCGGACAAGCTCGGCTCGCTCGCGTACGGATCGCCGGTCATGCACGTCACCGGCGATCGGCAGGCCGAACACGGGCTCGCGACCGTCGGCTGGGACGACGAAGGTGTCGCCGGGCAGACGTGGGATCTCGTCCGCGACGGCCGGTTCGTCGGCTACCAGCTCGACCGGCACATCGCCGCGCGGACCGGTGCCGCTCGGTCCAACGGGTGCGCGTTCGCCGACTCGCCGTTCCACGTGCCGATCCAGCGGATGGCCAACGTCTCCCTGCAGCCGGGCAGCGACGACAAGACGCTCGACGACCTGATCGGCGGGATCGACGACGGCATCTACATCGTCGGCGACAAGTCGTGGTCGATCGACATGCAGCGCTACAACTTCCAGTTCACCGGCCAGCGGTTCTACCGGATCCGGTCCGGACGGCTCGACGGCATGTTGCGCGACGTCGCGTACCAGGCGACGACCACCGATTTCTGGGGCGCGATGGAGGCGGTCGGCGGACCGTCGACGTACGTGCTCGGCGGTGCCTTCAACTGCGGCAAGGGACAGCCCGGGCAGACCGCGCCGGTCAGTCACGGCTGCCCGGTCGCGCTGTTCCGCGGCATCCGCATCCTCAACACGGTCGAGGAGGCGGGCACGTGAGCCGGGCGATCCCGCCGCAGGAACTCGCCGAACGCGCGCTCGCGGCGTCGAAGGCCGACGACTGCATCGTGCTGGCCCGGCAGAGCAACACCGTCAACTTGCGCTGGGCCAACAACACGTTGACCACGAACGGCGTGACCCGTACGACGGATCTGACGGTGGTCAGCGTCGTACGGGGTGCCGACGGCGCGCGGATCGGATCGTTGTCGCGCAGCGGCGTGACCGCGGACGACGTCGACTCGCTCGTCGCGGACAGCGCGCAGGCCGCGGCGGAGAGCACGGTCGCCGACGACGCGGCCGAGCTCATCGCGGATCGAGTGGACGGCGACTGGTCGGACGCGCCCGCGGACACGGCCATCGCCGACTTCGCCGGTGTGACCCACGGGCTCGCGGCGGCCTTCGAAGCCGCGGCTGCGGCCGACGAAGGCCGTTACGGGTACGCCGAGCACGACGTCAGCACGCTCTACCTCGCGTCGTCGCGCGGCGTGCGGCTGCGGCACGTGCAACCGCGCGCGCGGGTCGAGCTCACCGGTCGCGCCTCCGACGGATCGCGTTCGGCGTGGGCCGGCGTCTCGACCGGATCGATCCGCGACATCGACATCGCGGCACTGGAAACGCAGGTCGCCCAACGGCTCGCGTGGGGGCGAAAGCGGGTCGACCTCGACGCCGGCCGTTACGAGACCGTGCTGCCGCCGTCCGCGGTCGCCGACCTGCTGATCTATCTCTACTGGTCGATGGGCGCGCTCGACGCGCACGACGGCCAGTCGGTGTTCTCGCGAGCCGGTGGCGGCACGCGAGTCGGCGAGAAGCTCACCGATGCGCCGCTGACGCTGCGCAGCGATCCGGCGATGCCCGGCCAGGCGTGCGAGCCGTTCGTCGCCGTCGGTGCGTCGAGCCGCGACGCGTCGGTGTTCGACAACGGCCTGGAGCTCACGCCGACCGACTGGATCGCCGACGGGACCCTCGCCGCGTTGTTGCAGTCGCGGCACTCGGCGGCGGTGACGGCCCTGCCGGTCACGCCGGTCATCGACAACCTCGAACTCGTCGCGGCCGACGGCAGCGGCGACCCCGCGGCGCTGATCGGCGACGTGAGCCGCGGCCTGCTGCTGACCTGCCTGTGGTACATCCGCGAAGTCGATCCGCAGACGCTACTGCTCACCGGCCTGACCCGCGACGGCGTCTTCCTCGTCGAGAACGGCGAAGTCGTCGCCGGAGTGAACAACTTCCGGTTCAACGAGAGCCCGGTCGGGATGCTGCGCCGGGTCGCCGGCGCGAGCGCGACCGAACACACACTGGCCCGCGAGTGGGGCGACTACTTCACCCGCACCCGGATGCCGGCGCTGCGCATCGCCGACTTCAACATGTCATCGGTTTCTCAGGCCCGATAGCAGCTCAGCCTTCCGCTTGCTCGATCCGGAAACCGACTTTCATCTGCACCTGAAAGTGCGCGACTTCGCCGTTCTCGATGTGCCCGCGGATGGTCGAGACCTCGAACCAGTCGAGGTTGCGTACGGTCTGCGCGGCCCGGGCGATGCCGTTGCGGATGGCCTGGTGCACGCTCTCGCCGCTGGTCCCGACAATCTCGGTGATTCCGTACGTCTGATCCGCCACTGTCTATCCACCTTTCGTCCGAAGAAGTTCAGCCGTATGCGTCGTTCGCGAACTGGACGACAACCCCCGTTGCTGGCACTCTGGTAACCAGCGCCGAGTGCTGTGCGAGGACGGGGGCCACCTTCACCGACGCTCCCGGACGCGATGCCGGGCGACTGCCCCCGTGGTCGCCCGGCATCGCTCATTTCGGGCTTCAGCCGCCGATGGCCGACATCGGCCGGATCGGTTGCAGGAACGCCGGATCGTCGATGCCGTGCCCCGCGCGCTTGCGACCGATCGCCTCCCGGATCCGCGCCGCGATGAACGCGTCGTCGGCGCCGGCCCGTAGCGGCGTACGCAGGTCGGATTCCTCGGTCGCGAACAGGCAGTTGCGCACTTGGCCGTCGGCGGTCAGCCGGACCCGGTCACAGGCCGCGCAGAACGGCTTGGTGACGCTCGCGATGACGCCGACGACCGCGGGCCCGTCGTCGATCCGGAACAGCTCCGCGGGATCCGATCCGCGGCCGCCCACCGGTGTGAGCGTGTGCCGCGCGGACAACATCGCGACGATCTCCTCGGCCGTCACCATGAGGTCCCGATCCCAGCCGTGCTGCGCATCGAGTGGCATCTGCTCGATGAACCGCAGCTGCAGCTCGTGGGCGAGGCAGTAGTCGAGCAGTTCCAGCGCCTCGCCGTCGTTGATGCCGCGCATGAGCACGGTGTTGACCTTCACCGGCGCGACGCCGGCCGCGCGGGCCGCGTCGAGGCCGGCCAGCACCTCGTCGAGACGGTCGCGGCGCGACAACGCGACGAACGTCTCCCGGTGCATCGTGTCGAGGCTGACGTTGATCCGGTCGAGACCGGCCGCGGCCAGGTCGCCGACGACGCGGGCCAGGCCGATGCCGTTCGTGGTGAGCGCGAGGCGCGGCCGCGGGTCGAGCGCGGCGAGTCGCCGGACGATGTCGACCAGCCCGCGCCGCAGCAGCGGCTCGCCGCCGGTGAGCCGGACGTCGCGAATGCCCAGTTCCCGGACCGCGATCCCGATGACGCGCACGACCTCGTCGTCGGTGAGCACGGTGTCCGCCGGCATCCAGTCGAGGCCTTCGGGCGGCATGCAGTACGTGCAGCGCAGGTTGCACTTGTCGGTCAGCGACACGCGCAGGTCGGTGTGCACGCGCCCGAACCCGTCGACCAGTGCAGCCACCCCCCGACCCTACGCTTTTACGGCGGCGCCGACGTACGCTGCGGCCATGTCGTCACGACCTGTCGCACTGGTAACCGGGGCCTCCGCCGGCATCGGCCGCGAGTTGGCGAAGGTGCTCGCCCGCGAGGGCCACGACCTCGTCCTCGTCGCCCGCCGGCAGGCCGAGCTCGACGAGCTCGCCGCCGCGCTCAAGGACCAGTACGGCGCGAACGCACAGGTCGTTCCCGCCGACCTCGCCGAACCGGATGCGGCCGCGAAGGTCCTCGCCGAGCTGGGACCGGACGCGCGGATCGACGTACTCGTCAACAACGCCGGCTTCGGCGGGCACGGTGCGTTCGCCGAGCGCGACCGCGACGCCGACCTGCGCATGGTCGCGGTCAACGTGACTGCGCTGACCGACCTGACCAAGCTGGTGCTGCCGGGAATGGTCGCGCGCGGCCGCGGTCGGGTGCTCAACGTCGCGTCGACCGCGGCGTTCCAGCCCGGCCCGTTCATGGCCGTCTACTACGCGACGAAGTCGTACGTACTGTCGCTGTCCGAGGCGCTCGCCGAAGAGCTGTCCGGTACCGGCGTCACGGTCACGTGCCTGTGTCCGGGCGTCACCGACACCGAGTTCCATGCCGTCGCCGGCACCGACGCCCAGCCGCTCACGCAGGGCCCGCTGTCGATGAGTGCCGCCGCGGTCGCGGAGGCGGGGTACCGAGCGATGACGCGCGGCAAGCGGCTCGAAGTCCCGGGGCTGCACAACAAGTTCGGCGCGGCGTCGATCCGGATCGCGCCGCGTGGTGTCGTGCTGAAAGTCGTCCGGCGGCTGCACCCCTCCGACTAGTTCTTGGCGACCGAACCGATGACGACGACGGCGGGCGGTTCGACCGATTCGCGAACGGCGTCGTCGGCAAGCGAGCCGAGGGCCGTGCGGACGATCCGCTGATCGGGTAGCGACGCGTTCACGACGACGACCGCGGGCGTCGCGCCGTCACGGCCGGCGGTCATCAGCGCGTCGGCGATCGGCCTGAGGTTCGCGACCGCCATCAGCAACACCAACGTCGCGTCGCTCGCACCGAGCCGGTGCCAGTCGACCGTCGAGCGCGGATCGCCCGGCGGCACGTGCCCGCTCGCGACCGTGAACTCCTGCGCGGTGCCGCGCTCGGTCAGCGGTACGCCGGCCAGTGTCGCCGCCGCCGTCGCACTCGTCACGCCCGGGACGACGTCGACGGCTACGCCGGCGGCGAGACACGCGGCGACCTCCTCGCTCCCCCGGCCGAGGACGAACGGGTCGCCGCCCTTGAGCCGGACGACGGTCTTGCCCGCGGTTGCACGCTCGACCAGCAAGGCGTTGATGGAATCCTGCGACGCCGCCGGCCCGCGCGGAGCCTGGCCGACGTCGCCGACCCCGACGTCGTCGCCGAGTTCGTCGAGCAACGCAGTCGGGGCGAGCCGATCGACGACGACGACGTCGGCGGCGAGCAGCTCGCGATAGCCGCGCAGGGTGAGCAGTCCGGGATCGCCGGGACCGCCGCCGACGAGGACGACCCGGCCGGCCGACGGCCGCATCCGGCGGGCGTGCAGCGACCCGTCGCGCAGGCGTCGGGCGATCGCGTCCCGGAGTGCGACCGCACGCCGCGGATCGCCGCCGGCGCCGACCGCGACGTCGATGTCGTCGACGTCCGCCGCGGCCGGCAGCCATGCGTCCGAGGCGTCGGCGTCGTCCGCGCGCCCGCACCAGATCCGGCGTTGCCCGGCCGCGGCCGCGACGGCCGCGTTGACCTCGCTGTCGTCGGTCGCGGTGAAGGCCAGCCACGCACCGTCAAGGTCCTCCGGCCGGAACGGCCGCTCGTGTACCTCGTCCGCTTCGACGGCCTCGCGTAACACCGCCGCGACGACGACGACGTATGCGCCGGCCGCTCGCAACCGGGCCGTACGGCGCGCCGCGACGGCGCCCGCGCCGACGACGACGACTCGACGGCCGCGGACGTCGAGGAACAGCGGGAGGCGACGGCCCACGCTTCCATCGTGTCAGCCGCGCGGCCCGCCGGGTAATCTCCTGTCGTCAACCAACCGGACGTCACGCACCTCGGGGGTCCAAGCTTGAAGGTCACGCCAGCACGGGTCGTGTTCTCGGTCGAGGACCGCGAGGAGATCGCGGCCGCGATCCAGCAGTCGTTGACGACCGGCGCACTGACGCTCGGCCCCGCCACGAAGCGATTCGAAGCGGCCTACGCGGCCCGGCATCACGCGCCGCACGCGGTCGCGGTGTCGAGCGGCACCGCGGCGCTGGAAATCATCCTGCGCGCGGTCGGCGTCGCCGGCCGCGAGGTCGTCCTGCCGGCCAACACGTTCTTCGCCACGGCGGCCGCCATCGTGCACGCCGGCGGTATTCCGGTCTTCGCCGACGTCGACGCGGACACGATGGCGCTGTCGCCCGAAGCGTTGCGCGCGGCCTTGTCCGCGAACACCGCCGCAGTCGTGCACGTGCACATCGGTGGCCTCATCGCGAGCAGCGTCGTCGAGATCGCGGCGATCTGCGCCGACGCGGGCGTGGCGCTGGTCGAGGACGCGGCGCATGCGCACGGCAGTTCGCTCGACGGCCGGTTCGCCGGATCGTTCGGCGTCGCGGCGGCGTTCTCGTTCTATCCCACCAAGGTCGTGACCTCCGGCGAGGGCGGGATGATCGTCACCGCCGACGACCGCATCGCCGAGGAAGCGCTCATCTATCGCGACCAGGGCAAGGCCGGCTTTCTCGGCAACGTGCACGTCCGCGAGGGCTATGCGTGGCGGATGAGCGAGGTGCATGCGGTCATCGGCGACGTGCACCTGCGCCGGCTCGACGAGTTCCTCGCGCATCGGGCCCGGATCGCGGCGCGTTACGACGCTGCGTTGCGGCCGCTGCCGGTCACCGTCCTGCCGACACCGGCCAACGCGGTCAACAACTTCTACAAGTACATCGCGCTGCTGCCGGCCGGCGTCGACCGCGCCGAGTTGAAGAAGACGTTGCGCGAGCAGCACGAGATCGGATTGTCCGGCGAAGTGTACGAGTTGCCCTTGCACGCGCAGCCGGTGTTCGAGGCATACGCGCGCGAGCGACTGCCGGTCAGCGAAGACGTGTGTGCGCGCCACATCTGCCTGCCGCTGCACTCCGACATGACCGACGCCGAAGCCGACCTCGTCGTCGATGCCCTCGCGGCCGTGCTCGCGGACGTGGTCGCGTGAAGACCGTCGTCACCGGCGGCTGCGGCTTCATCGGCTCGCACGTCGTCGACAAGCTCGTCGCCGCCGGGCACGAGGTGACCGTGTACGACGCGACGCCGCGGCCGTGGCGCGACGACGTTCGTTACGTGGCCGGAGATGTGCTCGATCCCGTTGCGGTTGCTGGGGTTCTGGCCGATGCGGATGTGGTGTTCCACCTCGCCGGGATGTCCAACGTCGACGTCGCCGCGCTGAACCCGCTCGCGACCGTCAAGCTCAACGTCGGGGGCACCGCCGTCATCGCCGACGCCGCGCGCCAACGCGGCGACCTGCGGGTCGTGCTCGCGAGCACCGTGTGGGTGTTCGGTGCCGCGGCCGGCGACGGCACCGCCGACGAGACCGCGTACATCGACCTCGCGCGGTCCGGCCATCTCTACACGTCGACGAAGGTCGCGGCCGAGATGGTGCTGCGCAGCTACCACGAGCTGTACGGGCTGCCCTACACCGTGCTGCGCTACGGCGTGCCGTACGGGCCGCGGATGCGCGGCGAGCTCGTTATTGCGAAGTTCGTCGCGAAGGCGCTGGCGGGTGAGGCGCTGACCGTCGCCGGCGACGGCAAGCAGACCCGCAACTTCGTCTACGTCGAGGACCTCGCCGACGCGCACGTGCTCGCGCTGGAGCCGGTGGCGGCCAACGAGACGTTCGCGCTGGACGGCCCGGACGAGGTGTCGATCCTGCAGGTCGCGGAGACCGTCGCCCAACTCGTCGGCGACACGGCGATCGAGCGCGTTCCCGGACGCAGCGGCGACTTCGCCGGCCGGCAGATCGACATCACCCACGCGCGCGAGGTGCTCGGCTGGAAGCCGGAGACGAGCTTCGCCGAAGGTGTCGGCCGTTACCTCGAATGGTTGCGGGCGAACTGAGCGATCCGCGCCGTGCATTGCTCGTGTCCGGATCGATCGGCATGGGGCACGACGTCATGGCCGACGCGTTCGCGACGTCGCTCGGGACGCGCGGCTGGTCGACCGAAACTCTTGACGCGATGGCATTGCTCGGCGGCACCGGGCACCGGCTCGGCGAGGCCGTTTTCCGTACGTTGCTTGGAATCCCGGGCACCTTCGATGCGCTGCACTTCCACGCGCTGCGCGGCGGGAACCGGCTGGCCGGCTTCCTCGACGACCAGGCCGCACGCCGGATCGCGCCGCGGTTGTCGTCGGTGCTGCGCGACTCGCCCGCGTCGTTGGTGGTCAGCGTCTTCGCGACCGCCGCGTCGGCGATGTCGCGAGTGCGCGCGGACGGCGTCGACGCGCGGACGGTGACGTTCTGCACCGACGTCAACCCGCACCGGCTCTGGGTGCATCCGAATACCGACGTGTACCTCGTGCCGTCGCCGACGTCCGCCGCCTTTCTGCGCCGGTTCGAACCCGAGGCGCGCGTGCTCGTCGTACCGGCGCCGGTGCGGTCGACGTTCTACGACGCTCCGTCGCGCGCCGGCGCGCGGTCGTCGCTCGGCATTCCGGCGGACGCGCGGGTGGCGTTGCTGATGACCGGGTCGTGGGGACTCGGACCGCTCGCGGCGGTCGCGCAGTCGCTCGCCGCGGCCGGCGTGCACGTGCTCGCGGTCGCCGGCCGGCGCGCGTCACTGGAGACGGAGTTGCGGGCCGCCGCGGTCACGCAACCGCGGATCGTCCCGTTCGGTTTCACTGACAAGGTGCCGGAGCTGATGGCGGCGTGCGACGTCGTCGTGACGACGTCCGGCGACACGTGTTCGGAGGCGCGGGTCATCGGCCGGCGAATGGTGCTGCTCGACATCGTCGCCGGCCACGGCCGGGAGAACGTGCAGCACGAGCTGGAACTCGGCGACGCCGTCGTCGCGTCGACGCCGCCGGATCTGCTCGTGCGCAGCGTGCTGCGTCAGTTGGCGACTGGCTCGGATCCGGCGCCGCAGGATCGGCGTAAGGCATGGGAAGAGGCCGTCGACGACATCATCGACGGCCTCTGATCCCGGCGCTCACATCACCCGGCTACATCCCCGGCATCGGCAGGAACTCGAGGAACTCGATCGTCGCGTCGGGGGCGTGCAGGTGCGGGTGGTCGTCGAGCAACGCCTTCGCCGCGCCCGCGGAGTCGGCCTCGATGATCGAGTAGCCGCCGATCGGCAGGCCCGTGTCGGCCTTGCCGGGCAGCGTCTGCGCCTTGCCGACCGGCGAGCCGAAGTCGGTCAGCGCCGGGCCGGTCTTCTCGAACCACTTCATCCACATCGCCATGCCTTCTTGCGCCTGCTCGGGCGTGCCGGACGCCATCTGCTCGGCGGCGTCGGCGGAGCTGCGGTAGAGCACGAGGTACTTGGGCATTCGTCGGACCTCCCGTTAGGCTCGGATGGTGCTTAGGTGTGCGCCTATTTAGGTGAACGCCGAAACAGTACGACGGGGGCGTGAGGTGGGGCAACCGTGGTGAGCGACGTCGACGCGGTCCTGCGCGCTCTCCGCGCGCCGGCCCGGCGCGAGATCCTGAGCCTGATCTGGGACCGCGACCTGCCCGCGGGCGAGATCGCGGCGGCGTTCGCGCTGACCCCGGCGACGATCTCCGAGCATCTGGCGGTCCTGCGGGCCGCGGGGCTGGTGGAGATGACGCCGGTCGGGACGTCGCGGCGCTACCGCGCCCGGCCGGAGGCGCTGGCCGGCATGTACGGCGCGCTGGAGACCCAGACGAAATGGGAGTCGGCGACCGAGATCCCGGAGCGGCTGCTGACCCGGACGGCGACGGCCGGCGCGGTGGTCGCGTCGGTGGAGGTCGGCGTCGACCAGGAGACGGCGTTCACCGCGTTCGTCGACCCGGTCGTCTACTCGCGCTGGCTCGGCGCGCCGGTGACGATTCGCGACGGCCGGTTCGCGGCGACGATGGAGTGGGGCACCGAGGTCCGCGGCCGGTACGAACTGGTGGTGCCGCCGGCGTTGATCGTGATGAGCTGGGACTTCGAGGACGGCAACGTTCCCGTCCCCGGCCGGCCGCGGACCGGCTACCTGCGGGTGTTCCCGGTCGCGCGGCGTCGGTCACGAGTCGAGGTGCACCAGCTGGTCGAGTCGGCCGAGCAGGCGGAGTTCATGGAAGCGGCGTGGGGCATGGTGCTCGGCCGGTTCAAGCGCGGCGTGGTCGCGGCGAGCAGACCGTCGGCGCAGGTGCCGGCGCGAAAGCCGCGCCCGAAGCGATCCGACGTCCCGAAGGTCGTCGGCGAGTAGTCGGCGACGGACCCGTCACGGATTGATCGGATGTGAGCAGACAGGCGTCTGGTCCTCGACCTGGACGCACATGCCGCCGTCGGCCAGGAACCACACCTTCACCGGCTGCACGATCGGACCGGACTGGGCGAACGACGGTACGGCGAAACCGGCGACCACGCCGGCCGTTGCGAGCGCGAGCACGATCCGGCGCATCCGAGCCTCCTACTAGCGATTCGCGGTGACGATCGCCGCAATCCTTTCGAGGCCGCGAGGTCGCCGCAAGGCAGGTTCGGGGCGATGATGGACCCATGCTCTGGCGCAAATTTCTCCGGATCTTCAGGCAACGCCGCCGCCAACGCCGCAGCCGCTACTGACGCACCGCGGCTTACGTGGTGTCCATCGTGTCCTGGACACCGACGACACCCGGCTGCTTGGTCAGGCACGCCTCCAGCCGGGCGATGTCGCGATCGTTCGCGTTGTCGATCCGGAACCGGACGTCGGACGTCGGCGCGACGCGGTGCGTCCCCGCCGTAATGGGTTCCGGCGACGTGTGCTTCGCGACCCCGGTGCACGCCTTCAACACGTTCTCGTGATCGGCCTGCGTCGCGTCCGCGGCGAAGAACACGATGACCTCGCGCTGCGTCCCCTTGCAGCCCGCCGCGCCGGCCAACACCACAACAGCCGTTGCCGCCGACCCCACCCACGCTGACGTCCGCACATCTGCCAGCCTACGAATGTGTCGTTGCCCATCGAGAGCTACGCGGTCATCGGCGACCTGCAGACCGCAGCACTGGTCAGCCGGACCGGGTCGGTCGACTGGTTGTGCCTGCCCCGCTTCGACGGCCCGGCGGTGTTCGCCGCGCTGCTCGGCGACGAACGGCACGGCTCGTGGCGCATCGCCGCCGCCGGCCGGCACGAGTGCACCAGCCGCCGTTACCGCGCCGACACGCTGATCCTCGAGACCACCTGGGAAACGCCGAGCGGGACCGCGCGCGTCGTCGACTTCATGCCGCCACGCGGCGAGGCGCCGGACATCGTCCGCATCGTCGAAGGACTCTCCGGCCGGGTCGAGATGACGAGCGACATGCGATTGCAGTTCGACTACGGCTCGGTCCGACCGGCCATTTGCGCGATCGACGGCGGGTTCCGCGCCGTCGCCGGTCCCGACGCCGTGTACGTCAACTCGCCGATCGACCACGACGAGACCGACGACGGGCGGCACGTCGCGACGTTCGCCGTCGGCAAGGGCGACCGGGTGCCGTTCGTCCTGACCTGGCAGGCATCCCAGCGCGAGCGACCCAAGCCGGTCGACGCCGACGCCGCGGAGGCCGACACCGCCGACTACTGGTCCGAATGGGTCGGCCGGTGCACGTACGACGGCGAGTGGCGCGACCCCGTCGTACGTTCCCTGATCACGTTGCGCGCCCTCACCTACGAACCGACCGCGGGCATGGTCGCCGCCGTCACGACGTCGCTGCCGGAAGCCCTTGGCGGCGAACGCAACTGGGACTACCGGTACTGCTGGCTGCGCGACGCGACGATGACGCTGCACGCACTCGTGTACTCCGGCTACGACGACGAGGCGCGCCGCTGGCGGGAGTGGCTGCTCCGCGCACTCGGCGGCGATCCGCACCGGTTGCGGATCATGTACGGCGTCGCCGGCGAGCGGCGCCTGCCCGAACACGAACTGGACTGGCTGCCCGGCTACGAGAGCTCACGCCCGGTCCGGATCGGCAACGAGGCGTCGACGCAGTTCCAGCTCGACGTGTTCGGCGAAGTGCTCGACGCGTTCCATCTCGACCGCAGCGCGGGCCTGACGCCGAGCGAAGAAGCGTGGACGGTGCAGCGCGGACTGCTCGACGTCCTCGAAAGCCGTTGGCGCGAACCGGATTCCGGCCTCTGGGAGATGCGCGAGGACACCCGGCAGTTCGTGCACTCGAAAGTCATGGCGTGGGTCGGATTCGACCGCGCCGTGCAAGCGGTCGAGGAATGCGGCTTCGACGGGCCCGTCGATCGCTGGCGGCAACTGCGCGACGAGGTGCACCGCGAAGTCTGCGAACGCGGCTACGACGCGGACCGCAACACCTTCGTCCAGGCGTACGGCTCCAAGCACCTCGACGCGTCCGCGTTGCTCATCCCGCACACCGGTTTCCTGCCGCCGGACGACCCGAGGATCGCCGGCACCGTCGACGCGATCGGGCGCGAACTGAGCCGCGACGGCCTGGTGTTCCGCTACTCCCCCGACGCCAAGCCGGCCGGCCTCGAGGACACCGAGGCCACGTTCAACGCGTGCTCGTTCTGGTACGCCGACGCGCTGCACCTCGTCGGCCGCGCGGACGAAGCCCGGCGCGTCTTCGAACGCGTCCTCGACCTCCGCAACGACGTCGGCCTGCTCTCGGAGCAGTACGACGTCACCGAAGGGCGCCAGGTCGGCAACACGCCGCAGGCGTTCAGCCACGTGGCGCTCGTCACCGCCGCTCGGGCGCTGTCCGAAACCGGCGCGGGTCGCGTGCGCCGGCACGACCCGCCGAAGCTAAAGTGAGCGCGTGGATCTCGAGGAGCAGTACGCCGTCGCGCTAGGTGTCCTGAGCATCGTCCTGCTCGGCCTCGGCACGGCCCTCGGCCTCTACTTCCGCACCGCGCCGCCGAAGATCGTCCGCCAGGTCTTCCCGGTGGCCGCCGTGCTGACGCTCGCGGCGTTCGCGACGTTCGTGTTCATCGCCCGGGTGCACGTCAAGGGGTGACCGCCCGCTTCGCGCTCGCCCGCGCCGCGGGCGCGACGGCCGCCGGGCTGTCCCGGCTGACCGGTCGCGGCGGCGGCACCACGATCGGCGGCCGGGTCACGTTGCTGGTCGATCCGGGCGCACTGGCACACGCCGCTGCCGGCCGCGAGCTCGCGCTGGTCACCGGGACGAACGGCAAGACCACGACCCGCAGCTTTCTCGTCGCGGCCCTGCACACTCGCGGCGCCGTCGTGTCCAACGCGGGCGGGGCCAACCTGCCGACCGGCCTCACCGCCGCACTCAGCGCCGACCGGACGAGCACCGTCGGCGTCCTCGAAGTCGACGAGCCCTACCTGCCGAGGGTCGTCGCCGCGGTGAAGCCGCGCGCGATCGTCCTGCTCAACCTCAGTCGCGACCAGCTCGACCGGTACGCCGAGGTACGCCGGCTCGCCGGCATCTGGCGCGAGGCCGTCACCGGGAGCGCCGCGACCGTGGTCGCGAACGCCGACGATCCTCTCGTCGTCTGGGCGGCCGGCGCCGCGACCGACGTCGTCTGGGTCGGCGCCGGCCAGGGCTGGACGTACGACTCGACGTCGTGCCCGGCCTGCGGCGACGTCCTGCACCGCGACGCCGCCGGTGGCTGGCGCAGCGAGCAGTGTGGCCTCGCCCGACCGGCACCGGACTGGACCGTCGACGGTGACATGATCGTCGACGGCGACGGCCGGCGACACGTCGTGGAGCTGGCGCTGCCCGGTCAGGTGAACGTCGGCAACGCGGCCCTCGCCGCCGCGGCGGCCCGTGTTTGGGGCGTCGACGCTGACACCGCGCTCGAGGCGATGGCGGCGATCCCGTCCGTCGAGGGCCGCTACCTGGAGACCAACCACGGCGGCCGGCCGGTGCGCCTGCTGCTCGCGAAGAACCCGGCCGGCTGGTCCGAGGCGCTGCGGATGAGCCGCCCCGACGTCCCGGTCGTCGTCGCGGTCAACGCCCGCGCCGCCGACGGCCGCGACCCCTCCTGGCTGTGGGACGTGCCGTTCGAGCGGCTACAAGGGCGGCACGCGGTCGCCACCGGCGAGCGCAGCCGGGACGTCGCCGTCCGCCTCCGCTACGCGGCGGTGCGGCACCAGCGGGTGGACGCCGTGGACGCGGCGCTGCGCGCCGCCGCCGACGGGCCGGTGGAGATCGTCGCCAACTACACCGCCT